>JANXLQ010000066.1 GCA_025355085.1 Rhodopila sp. | reverse complement strand
GAAACTTCCCGACCCCTATCACATAGTTAAAAAGTGCCGCTGCCAATCCCTATTTTAACGCCTATGGGGCGCAGGCCCACCATCCACGCCTTACGGTGCCGGGATCAGCAAAGACCTGGATCGTACGCTTACGCGCACCATGACGAAGAACAGGATCCCAGCCGCGAACACCAAAATGCGAACTGCTGGTTCAACACGAACCCACCTGACCTCATCCTCCCGGGCCGGTGAGCCACTTCTCCACCTCGTGCCGCTGGATCTTGCCGGTGGTACTGCGCGGTAGGTCGTCAACGCTGATGAAGCGGATTTCCTTGGGGCGCTTGTAGCCGGCCAGACTGCGGCGGCACGCATCCATCAGGTCAGCTTCGGTCAGCATGTCATCGCGGCGGGCGACAAAGGCCACCGGCACTTCGCCCCAGGTCGCGTCGGCGCGGCGCACCACCACCGCGTCGGCCACCCGAGGATCCCTCAGAAGGACCTGCTCGATCTCGGCGGGATAAATATTCTCGCCGCCCGACTTAATCAGGTACTTGAGCCGATCAACGAAATCGATCGTGCCGTCACGGTTACGCACGAAAACGTCGCCCATGTGGAACCACCCGCCACGGAAATCATGCGCGTTGGTTTCCGGCGCATTCCAATAACCGCTGAACAAGGTCGGCCCGCGGATGGCGAGTTCGCCCGGCGTGCCATCCGGCACATCGCGATCGTCCGCATCGACCAGGCGGAATACGCAGCTCGCACTCGGCACCTTGGACAGTCGGTCAGGGGCGATGCCGATGGCAAGGCGTCCGGCCGACGCGGGTGGCAGGCCCGTCTCTGTCGCGCCAAACGTATTGGCATAGGGCGCCCGCAGCAGACTGGTGATTTCCGTCAGTTGATGGCGCGGTACGAGGTCGGCCATCGCGCCGATCAGCTTGATCCCGCGCGGCACGGTGCGGCGGCGCTTCGCTCCGGCAATTATGTCCTCGATCATGCCGGGCATCACAACCAGCCACCACAGATACTCGGTCTCGACCGCGTGCAGAATGCGATCGGCGTCATAGCCGGCAATGACGATCACCTTGCCGCCAAGGCAGAGCGCGTGGACCGACTGGTCGGTGGAAACCATGTGGAACATTGGCGCCCACGCGACGAACACGTCCCCCTGTGCAAGTCCGAAATCCACGCAACTGGAATGCATCCGTGCGAGCTGCGCGCGGTGACTGATCAGCGCCCCTTTCGGGCTTCCCGTCGTGCCGCTGGTATAGAGGATGACGTGGCCATCCTCCGCCTCGGCCGCGATCTCGGGTTCGTCGGTGCTCATGGACGCGAGGCGCTGCTCGTAGTCATCGCCCAGCAGGATGGTCTCGCCCTGGATGGTGCCGAGCCGCGCCGCGGTGCCTGCGAAGGCAGACGAGACGAACGTCGCTTTGGGCGTGGTCAGGGTCACGCAATGCAGCAGCTCGCTATCGGCAAGCCGCCAGTTCAGTGCGCAAACGATGATGCCGCGTTTGGCGGCGGCGAACATCAGTTCGAGATATTCGAAGCGATTTTCCGACAGGATCGCCACCCGGTCGTTACGCTTGATGTCGAGCGCGCGCAGCAACCCGGCCAGCCGGTTCACGCGCGCGTTGAACGTCGCGAAGGTGAACCGCCGTGCGCCGTCAACGATGGCGATCCGGTCTGGATGCAGCCGGGCGCGCCCGCACAGCATTGCGCCGATCGTGACACCGGCGGCCTGACGTGCGCGCGCCTCGTCGATGCCGTTGGACATTCAGGCCGCGCGGGCCGCCACGGAAACGGGGGCACTTCCACCATTGCGGAGCAGCCGGCCCGAGAAAGTGTTGGTCTCACGATCGTCCTTGATCGTGACTCCGCCGTTCACCAGCACATACCGATACCCACGGGCGCGTTGCACCCGCCGCCATTCGCCGCCTGGAAGATCGTGTACAATCTCACTCGGCAATACTTCCAGCTTTTCGTAATCGTAGATCACGATATCCGCCGGCGCGCCGACGCACAGCACGCCGCGACCCGTGAAACCGGCGAGCGTGGCGGGAAGAGCAGACAGCCGCCAATGCGCTTCTTCCAGGCTCAACATGCCGTTCTCGCGCACGATCTTGACCAGGGTTTCGGTTGGATAGCGACCGGCGGTCAGAAACTTTGTATGCGCGCCGCCGTCGGAGACACCGAACAGCACGTACGGGTCGCTGACAATCTCCTTAAGGTGCTCAAGCGACACATTCGGCGGCGCGGCGAAGAACTCCGTCGCCAACCCGTCGGCGACGGCGATATCCAACATCGCGTCCACCGGATGCTTTCCGAGCGCCTCCGCAACCTGGCCGATCGTGTGATCGAGCCAGCGCTCGGTTTCCGGCGTGCGCGGACCGGTGACGACAATGCCGGCGATCGGGCCAGTGACGGTAAGCGGCACCTGCGACCGCAGCGCCTGCCGCCGTTCCGGGTCAGCCAGCTTTGCCAGACGCTCGGCAACCGTGCCAAGCGTTGCCTCGCGCCAGGCCGGGCGGTCGTCCCAGAGGTTCCAGTCCTCGAACGTGAAGGCAAACCCGGCATCGGTGGTCAGGCCCTGGCCGTAAACCCGGATGCCGCGCTCACGGCAGCTTGCAAGCCAGGCAAGAGCGCCGCGATGCACCTCCGGCTTGTGGTCGTACGCCTGCACGACGTTCCACAACAGCGGCCGTCCGCTGATCGTGGCGAGCTGTTCCATATGCCCGCGATCATGCACGTAGCTGCCGGAAGAAATCGTCATCTGCATGAACCCGGCGTTGCGCTTGCCAAGGACGCCGGCAAGGATTTCGCATGTTTCGTTATGCATGACATCGGTGACCATCGGCGTGCCGTCGTAATCGAGTTGCACCGCGGAAGGCCCATCGGGCATGAGCCGCTGGGCCGACCAGCCGCAACCGCCGGCGTCCAGCGATTCCTCGAACAATCGGCAAAGCTCGGCATGCTGTGCGTCGGTCGGCTTCTTGCCAGCCTTCGCATCGTCGAAACCGAGCACGCTTATCAGCAAGGGAGCAAGCGGAACGTAGGGCAGGATATTGATCGCCTTGGGCGCACGCTCGACACTGTCGAGATACTCGGGGAAACTTGTCCAATCCCAGGGCATCCCCTGCTTCATGGAGGCGAAGGGGATGGCCTCGACGCGCGTCATGCTCAGCATCGCGCGCTCGCGCATTTCGGGTGCGACGGGCGCAAAGCCGAAACCGCAATTGCCGATGACGACGGAGGTCACGCCATGCCAGCCAGAGAGCGTGCAGTACGGATCCCAGAAAAGTTGCGCATCGTAATGGGTGTGCAGGTCGATGAACCCGGGAGCGACGTGGAGACCCTCCGCGTCGATCACCCGCGCGGCGTCTTCTGGCGCAATGCGGCCGATGGCGGCGATCACACCGTCGCGGATTGCAATGTCTCCGCGATAGCGCGGTACGCGTGAGCCGTCGAATATCAATCCGTTCTTAATGACGATATCATAGGATGGCATTGAGGCTTCCTTCCCAAACGACCTTGCTTTTGTCCACAGACCGCGCTTTAGCGCAGATAGTCAAGGTTCGGCCCGGGCGGTTCAGGGAGTGAGACGGACCCCATCGATTAGGACGGTTCCGGCAAGTTGCGCTTGGCGGCTTGGTCGAATTTGAGCGCGAGCTGATCTGCGCCCGGACAGGCGAAGGCCGGACGCGAGCAAAGGCGCGGGGCGTGAAGATCGGACGACCGCCAAAGCTGAGCACGCACCGGGCCAAGGGGGTTGTCGCCTCAACGGCTCAATCACGCCCCAATGGCGTGCGGCATCTCGGTAGGAGCGTATCCTGGTCCACGATCCTCGCGGACCACGATACGCCAACCCCAAATCAGGCGGCTGCCTGCATTTCCGGCCCAAACAAATCCTCCGCAGGTCCAAAGAATTCGTAACGGATACGATCCGCCGGAACACCTTGCCGCCTTAAGCCGCCAACAAGGCTACGAAGAAACGGCTTTGGCCCGCAAAGATAGAACGTGGCGACGTCGAGCGGCGTATTCCGGGCGAGCCAGCCTGCCGAAACAAACCCTTCCACATCGTAATCGACACCACGGCGGTCGTCCACGCGTGGCCGTTCATAAAACGTAGCGAGGCGAACGTCTGAACCGCGTACAGTCAGATCGCGCACATGCTCGCGTAAGGCGTGAACCCGGCCGTCCATGGCACCATGAACCCACCATGTGGGTCGATTGGTGCTGCTAGCGACAATGTCTTCCAGCATGCTGACCATCGGCGTCAGACCAACGCCTCCGCTTACCAGGACAACAGGCGCGCTTGATGCCGCGTCCAGGAAGAAGTCACCCGCTGGAGCCGTCACGCGCAGTACCGCACCCGGACCGGCATGATCGTGGAGCCAGGTTGACGCCTGACCGGGTGCCTTGCCGGCAGTCGCCTCCCGCTTGACAGTAATCCGGTAGGCCCGCTCGTTCGGAGCGCAGGAGATGGAGTAGTTGCGTCGCAGCGCCCCAGCCCCGGGCACCTCGAATGCGAATCCGAGATATTGGCCGGGCTTGTGGCGAACGACTTTACCTCCATCGGCTGGCACCAGAACGAAAGAGCGAATGATGGCGCTCTCATCGGCGACGCTTTCGACCACGAAATCGCGCCAACCATTCCAGCCGCCGGGTTGGGCAGCGAGTTCGCGATAGACGGTGGCTTCACGTCCGATCAGAAGCTCGGCCAGGAACCAATAGGCTTCACCCCAGGCGGTGATGATTTCGTCCGATGCCGCGTCACCCAAAACGTCTCGAATGGCGCCCAGTAGCGCATCGGCGACGAACGGGTAATGCTCCGGAAGGATGTTGAGTGCGACATGCTTTTGCACGATCCGCTCAACGGCTGGACCGAGCGCGCCAAGGTTGTCGATGTTACGCGCGTACGCCAGGACAGCGTTAGCCAGGGCCGTCGGCTGCGATCCCGTTTCGCCGTGATGCGACTGATTGAACAGGTCGCGCATCGCGTCCACCTGGAATAGCCGCTCATACATGCGACGCGTGATAGTTAGGCCGTGCGCCTCCAGAGCAGGTACAGTGGCTTTTACAAGAGCAATCGTCGTAGGCGATAATGATTTCGGCATTGTTACTTCTTCTGTGTAGGTGCGCCCCCGGTCTGCGGAGGTATATTTTGATCAGATGACGCCGGTCGATGACGTGTGCAGATTGCATTCACCGGTCAACATATTGACCCCCATGCTGCCCGAACCGGCTCCCGCGATAATCAGCATGCTCAGGACGAGCAGACCATGATGCAGCCATTCGATGCGCAGATATGTGGGTTCTGGGGCCGCCAAGGCTCGGCGGGGCAGGAGTCGTTCCAGGAAAAGCGGCTCGATTACGAACAGCATCAGCGTAAAGATAAACCAGGACGCTAGTGGCCCCCGGTAGCGTGGCGGCGATCGGCCAATGTGCCGCTGGCGAAAGAATTTCGCGAGTCATCGTTGCAGTCATGCTGACAACCTCCTGGCCCGCTATGGGGCGGGCATTGTGCCCGCGTGACGCGGCGAGCGGTTGGCTACCGCCGAAATTGGTATTGGCGATACCACTTACATGCCGCTCATAATGTGGTATAGTCAATACCAATTTAATGAGGTGACCCTATGCGCCTGCTCGCGTCCACCGACATCGCCCTTCGCGTCTTGATCCTTCTTGCCCAAAAGCCTGCTGGGCACCATCTGAATGTAGAGGTGCTCGCCCGTGAACTTGGCGGCTTGTCCCGCAATCATCTCCACAAAATTGTCCAGGATCTCACAGCCCTGGGTGTCACCCGAACAATGCGCGGTGCCGGGGGGGGAGTGATGCTCGCCGTTGCGCCGGAACAGGTGCGGATTGGAACCTTGGTGCGGCAATTGGAGGCTAACCAGCCGATAGTGGAGTGTTTCCGTCCCGAACCCTGCGCCTGCACATTGATGCCGGGATGTCGCCTCCGCGGCATGTTGGCAGATGCCCGGGACAGCTTCTATGCAAGCCTGGACGGTCACACCCTGGATGACTGCCTGTCGGTTGTAGTGCACCACGCTGAAATACGAGCCGCACCGGATGGACGCTAAGGGTTGCTTCCGGTCCGACACGGAGAGGAACAGAAAAGTGGCATTAGGCCCCATCCCGCGCGGGTGCGATAAATCGTCGCCGTGTGAACGATTGGGTTGGCTGGGCCTACATTTGGGCCAGACTGCGCGGGACAACCGGGTTTTGCGGGTGTGGGGTGACATCGAACGGCCGGGACACATCCTTCCAGGTGCGGACGCGCTTTGTGCCAGCACGGTGAACACCGCGAAAATGCGGTAAGTGGCATCGAACAGATCTACATCAGAAGAAACGCACACCGAAAGAGACTGGCCTTCGTCTGAATATGCGCTAGCATCCCGTGGTGAGGGCGCTCCGGGTGCCCGCTTCGCACGGGCCCCCGTCTCGGATCGCGCCTTCGGTAAACGAAGGAGGCATGTCCATGTCAGGCACAAAAAACGGCAGAAGTCCCCGCTCGGTGGCTCTGGTGGGACCCAACAGCAGTGGAAAATCGACGCTTTTCGAAGCCCTGCTCGATACAGCGGGCGCACCTGTTAAGCGACCGGCCGATCCGCGCAACCGCCCGATGACCACCGAGATCCGATTGGGACACTGCACCTACCTGGGTGACCCGTGGTGCATCCTGGATTGCCCCGGCTCGATCGAATTCACCCACCAAACCTGCGCGGCGCTGGCAATGGTCGATATCGCCGTCGTGGTTTGCGAACCGTCCCCGGCCAAGACCGCGATGGTCGCGCCGCTGCTGAAAACATTACGGGACCAGGGCGTTCCCCACATGGTCTTCATCAACAAAATCGATACGCTCGATGGCAGCGTCGCGGATACGCTGTCCAGTTTGCAGCAATACGCCGGCAGCCCCCTGGTGCTGCGGCAGATGCCGATCTTCGATGGCCAAACCGTCACCGGTTACGTTGATCTAATGAGTGAGCGCGCCTACCGGTATCGCAAAGGCGAGGCGTCCGAGCTAATGCACATCCCGGCGGATATGGTGGCGGAGGAGCAGGAAGCCCTGGGACGCCTGGTGGAAACGCTGGCCGATCACGACGACGCGCTGCTGGAAAAGGTGCTGGAGGACATCAAGCCGACGCCCGAGGAACTTTACCGCGATATGCGCAAGGATTTGGTGAACGGTGCGGTGATCGAGGTGCTGGTCGGCGCCGCCGAAAACGCCAACGGCGTGCGGCGGCTGTGGAAGGCATTGCGGCACGACACACCCGACCCGACAGAAGCCGCCGAACGCCGGTCGATCATTCCGGGTGGCGCAGCGCGGGCGCAGGTGTTCAAAACGGTTTACGCGGGCCATACCGGCAAGCTGTCCTTCGCCCGTGTCTGGAGCGGAACGATAACCGACGGCGCGCAACTCGGTGGAACGCGCCTTGGCGGGATATACCGTTACGTAAACGGCGATCTTACGAAAGTGCCGGAGGCGAAACAAGGTGATATCGTCGCATTCGGGCGCCTGGATGCCGTTCGCACCGGGGCCACCCTGTCGCCCGGCGGCCAACCCGAAGCCTTGCCGTTCCCGAAACCGGCGCCGCCGGTTTATTCGATGGCTGTCTCCACCACGGATCGAAAGGACGATGTGAAACTATCCAGTGCATTGCACAAGTTGGCCGAGGAGGATCCATCGCTGTTCATTACGCAGGCTGGCGAAACCGTGTTGCATGGCCAGGGTGAGATACACCTGCAAACCACAGTGGACCATCTGGCCCGCGATTACGGCCTGACACTGGCGGTTCACAAGCCGGCGATTGCCTACAAGGAAACCATTCGCAAGCCGGTGCATGAGCATGGACGCCTGAAACGCCAGACCGGCGGCCACGGTCAGTTTGCTGATGTTACGATTGACATCGCCCCGCGGGCGCGCGGAGAGGGCTTTCAGTTCATCGACAAGGTCGTCGGCGGGTCCGTGCCCCGGAATTTCATTCCGGCGGTAAGTGCGGCGGCCGAGGAAGCCACCGTCAAAGGTCCGTTCGGATATCCGGTGGTCGATGTGTCGGTGACGTTGGTGGACGGAGGATTCCACTCGGTCGATAGCTCCGACATGGCGTTCAAGACCGCGACCCAGATCGCCATGAAAGAGGGACTGGCAAAGGCCGACCCGGTGCTGCTGGAACCGGTGGATCACGTTACAATCAGCGTGCCGAACGACTACACCGCTCGGGCGCAGCGGCTTCTGACCGGCCGGCGGGGGCAGATATTAGGGTTCGCCGAACGGTCCGGCTGGCCCGGTTGGGACAACGTGGAAGCACTGGTGCCGGAGGCCGAACTCCATGATCTGATCATCGAGTTACGGTCGCAGACAATGGGTCTGGGCACGTTCTGGAAAAAGTTCGATCATCTGGCGGAAACGCGCGCGATCCCATGACGGCTTGCGCGGCATGGTGGCTCGCACCATGCTGCGCGAAACGTCCTAGGCGGGAAGCAGTCCGATGAATTTGTTCGATCTTAAGGGAAAAGTCGCCGTCGTCACAGGTGGCAACGGCGGCATTGGGCTGGGAATGGCGCAGGGGATCGCCTCGCTGGGCGCCACCATCGTCATCGCCGGCCGTAACGAGGCCAAGGCGGCGGACGCACTGAAGACGCTGCACGCCATGGGCGCCGAGGCCAGCTTCATCGTTGCCGATGTAACGAAAAAAGCCGAGTGCGTGGCACTGATCGCCAGCGCCGCCGCCCAATATGGCCGGGTCGATATCCTGGTGAACAACGCCGGCACATCTGTCCGCAAGCCACCGCAGGACCTGACGGAGGAGGAGTGGCACCACGTCCTGGACACCAACCTGACCAGTGCATTCTTGTGTTCGCAGGCGGCCTACCCCGAGATGCTGAAAGCGGGCGGCGGCAAGATGATCAATATCGGTTCGATGATGTCACTGTTCGGCACCCCCTTCGGGACGGCATACGCGTCCAGCAAGGGGGGCATCGTGCAGATGACACGGGCGATGGCGACGGCTTGGGCGAAGGACAATATCCAGATCAATGCCGTGCTGCCGGGCTGGATCGACACCGAACTGACCGTGGGTGCGCGTGCGCAGGTTGCGGGGTTGCAGGACAGCGTGGAGAAACGGACACCGAGCGGCCGGTGGGGCACGCCGCACGATATGGCGGGGGTGGCGGCATTCCTGGCCAGTTCGGCATCCGACTTCGTTACTGGAACGGCAATCCCGGTCGATGGCGGGTTTTCAATCGCGATGTAGATACGGAGCGAGCGGGGTCACGACCCCGGGCGGACTTTGCGCCGCTGTTGCGGCGTGACGCCGCCCCGGCGCCTGATATCGTCAGGCAGTCGAAAGATGTCTGGAACATCGATTTTCTGGGTTGTTGGGCGCCACTCAATGACCCCGACTGTCGTCATGGCTTTTAAGAGACCCTCAAGCTGATTCAATTCGTTTCGATCCGACGCGGCAAGCCATTCAGGCATCTTTGATTTCGGGGTGACTATCCGAAGCTCGTCGATAATCGAAGGATTGCTCCATCTTTCTAACATGACATTCGGCGCGCACGGTACGAGCAAGCCGTTCAACCTTTTAAGGGCTGGTGGGACCCATGGGTAATCCTCTTTCAAATCATCGGCGCGGTTCTTCGCGGCTTCATTGACCCCTTGATGAATCCCCTTGTAATCAATGGCTGTCTCAGTCGGCGACGGGCTGTTGTCCGCCGCGAACTTGATGGCTCGCAGAAAGGTCCTGGGCGAAACCTGATTACGGGAATCGGCGAGATGCAGAACCAACCAGGTATAAGTAAGTCCCCTTCGACGATTCGATCCCATGTACTGACCGGCTAACCGATCGAACAATAGATGTTGGGATCGTTCGTCTTCGATCAGTGCCAAAGGAAGCCCGGTCCATGGATCGGTCGATGACATGTCGATATCGGCGGTCTCTGCCACAGCATCGAAACTGACCTGAGATTTCGCTCGTAACCTTGCGTAAAGCAAGCCATAAAGATCTGTGGACCGCCAATCCAACAGCACGGCCTCGCCCGATATTTTCGACGAATCAGGGAACTGAAAAATTCGATCGTCCGCCCGTTGATCGGGACGCATGAAAATCTTCATACGGAGATTTTTATAACTCTTGTAAGCAAGAGTCAGACGAAGAATGCCTTGTATCAAATCCCGCCGCCGCTCGAAATCATTCGATAGTTGTTCCAACTGATCGAATACGAACACAAGGCGGCCTTGACGCTGCGTCAGAACCTCATCTGCGGTGCGCAACATGTCCCGAACGGCGCTGGGGTTTTCTCTTACCCACTGCAGGCGGGCCATTTGGGCGGACGGGATCGACGTTCCTGCAAGTCTAGCAACCTCTGGCAAGGTGACCGCGCGCCATATATGCTCCACTTCTGCCCCGGTTTCGAGCAAAAGCGCCAGCTCATCTCGACTAATACCGACGTTCCCCTCGCCCTCGGCAAAACCAAAGACAATATCGACGTGCCCGCCCGCCAGACGGCTGCTGGGTAACGCGGTTGCAATTTTCGCTCGCGTCGAAGGCTGCACGAGAGCCTTTGCCCAAAAGCTCTTGCCCATACCGCGATTGCCGATAACCAGCGAACGTTCTGGATCTAATACCGCTGCGTGGGCTTTGGGAAAGTATATCTCGTTGGGATCGATCAGTGTACTCGCGGTATGGGCATCGAGCGCCGGGAATTCAGCCATCGCTGCCCGAAGCGCCGCCAAATGCGGTAGCAGTGTCATCGCGGTTGCTCCAGGCCGAGTAAATCCCAGGCTCTCCTCAGGAAAGACGAGTAGGGACCGCGATATCCGTCGTCAACCAACATCCGCCCGTCCGCAATCGGGTCGAACGCATCGTATGCAGGATGGGACTCTATAACGCTGGCGTCATGCGGAATGTCAGGACCGGTCTCGCCGAAAGCGAAATTGAACCCAGAATCCGCTTCGGGACCTTCATCCTCATCGTAAAGAATATCGGCGCAAAGCCGATGCAGATTCTCCCGGAACGCCGTGCGGGCGCCCGCCGAGGGTGAAGCCTTCGCATGCACAAAGCTAATACGCGAGCGCCAATCATCTTGTTCGGGTCCCGCAGCTACACCCAGGGTCTGAACCAAATGGGTAAAAACGTATCGATAGCCATGGAAAGTCTGCGGCTGATCGATGCCGAACAATACAAGCTTACTTGCGCCCACACCGAGCCATGTAGAGCCGGTGGTTTCGGCTAGGCCCGCGCGTGAATCTATCAGAATGGCATCGTAGCTGAAACGGGACGTAAACCGATCCACCATCTCTCGAATCTGGGCCGAGAGTGGCCTGCGGCCGGCAGCAGTGACATCCTCGGTTAGTGCATGTGCCAGCTTGCCGATCATGTTGGCCGGATGTTCGTCGGTGACACGACCGACGGCAGGCAGCACATGGATTCCGCCTCCGCCGAACTGGCTAACCCCGATATGATCGAACAGATACTCATCGTCGGTGCCGCCCAGTCCGTTCTCAACGAGGTAATCGAGCACGCCAAACCTTGGCCTTCGGTCGTCGGGACTTTCATGTAGCAGCATGCTGCCAATTCCCGGTGCCTCCAGGTCGAGATCGATGCACAAGACCCGCATGTCACGGCTCGCAAGATCGGCGGCCAGCACGGCGAGTGCTGTCGATCGGCCCACGCCCCCCTTCAAGGAGCCAAACACCAACCGGGGAGCCCCCGGCGCGGGCAAGGCAAAATCGGAAAGCCAGTCCATCCCGACAACCCGACGGTCAAGAAAACGCAGGTCGATGTAGGTCTGATCGACTTTCACCGACAGTAAAATCGGCCCGGCATCGTCCAATGCCTTGAAGAGCAGCGGTGACAGCACCGGCTCGGGCAGCAGCGCGTATGGACCAAGCACCGCCCTGAGATGCGCACCAAAATCCGATTTGGGCTGGCGAGTGCAAAAGGCGATCGCCAGCCGCCCGGCTGTATCTCGCACCACAATGGTGCCCTTCGACGCCAAGTCCACGCCGGCTGCGCCTGCCGCACGGATCAGATTTGGCAAACTATCGTCGTATCGGACGGTCACGCTAGAAAACTCCCCCATTCAGCAGCACGACGGCGTCGGCTTTCCATGCGGCTACACGGCTCGGATCGACGGGGAAATGCGTATCCGCATATCGAATGTTAATGTTCCATCCATCGAATCGGGAGTCAAAAGTGCCGGCTTTCATATCGGCAGCCAGACCGCCCCCAAGCCTCCCGCTCGCCAATACACCCGAAACCTCTAGCCATTTCGGTATCGCCGCTTTGAGAGCGGTATCGAAATGGACAAATAAACGCATTTCCTTCGTCAGTGGGCCGCACGCAGCGACGATGGACTGCTTCACAGCATTTTCGCCGGCCAGACCATAATGATAACCGGCATCGTCCAGCCTGCCTTCGGCTTCAAGGATTTCTGCGGTATCCAAATGGCGGCGCGCCGCTACGTCGAATTGCTCAGGCATATCGTCTCGTTTCGGAGTGTCCACAGCGTCTTAGTAACTCGAAGGGTGCGGCGCCAGTCCCGAGGCAGGCAAGGCCCAAGGCACGCACGGCCCAAGTCGCTTATCTCCACCCCAAAGATCGTTCCACGGCTTTGCGCCAAGACCCGGCTAACGAACCCCGCCGGTCCACATCCATTGCCGGCATCCACCGCTCCGCCTCCGCCCAGTTCGTCCGCAGATCGTCCAGCCCGGCCCAGTACCCGACCGCCAGACCGGCGGCGTAAGCGGCACCCAACGCGGTCGTTTCGACACATGATGGCCGCACCACCGGAACGTTCAGCACATCCGCCTGAAACTGCATCAGAGTGCGGTTGACGACCATGCCTCCATCCACGCGCAACGACGCCATTGGAATTCCGCTGTCCCGCTCCATCGCGCGGACTACATCCATCACCTGATACGCCGTCGCCTCCAGCGCCGCCCGCGCAATGTGTCCGCCCGAAGCAAAGCGTGTCAGACCGGCAATCGTTCCGCGCGCATCCGCCCGCCAGTACGGCGCGTACAGACCGGAGAACGCCGGCACGAAATACACGTCGCCATTGTCCGGCACCGACAGCGCCAACGCCTCGATATCCGCACTGCTCTTGATCAGCCCGAGATTGTCGCGCAGCCATTGCACCAGGGCGCCGGTGATCGCGATGGAGCCCTCCAGCGCATAGGTCGCCGGTTGATCTCCAAGCTTAGCCGCCACCGTGGTAATCAATCCATGCGCCGACCGCATCGGTTCGGTTCCCGTGTGCATCAACAGGAAACACCCGGTGCCGTAGGTGTTCTTCGCCTCGCCCGGCCGGAAACACGCCTGCCCCATCAGCGCCGCTTGCTGATCGCCGAGGATCCCCGCGACCGGCACCCCCTCCAGCGGCCCCCGAGCTTCGCCATAGACGCAAGACGACGGAACAATGCGCGGCAGCACCCCGCGCGGCACCCCGAACGCCGCCAGCAGCCCAGCGTCCCATTCCAACGTCGCCAGGTCCATCAACTGCGTCCGGCTGGCATTAGTCACGTCGGTGATGTGCTGCCCGGTCAGGTGCCACAACAACCAGGTATCGACCGTGCCGAACGCCAGATCGCCGGCCTCCGCCCGGGCGCGAACGCCGGGCACGTTGTCCAGCAGCCACCGCAGTTTCAAGGCCGAGAAATAGCTCGCCAACGGCAGCCCGGTCTGCGCGCGAAACCGGTCCTGGCCACCATCTCGGGTGAGGTCGGCCACCATCGGATCGACGCGGGTGTCCTGCCAGACCAGCGCGTTGTACACCGGCTGTCCGGTCGTTCGGTCCCACAGCAGCGTCGTCTCCCGCTGATTGGTGATCCCGACCGCCGCCAGATCCGACGGCTTCAGGTCCGCCGAACGCAACGCTTCCCCAATCACCGCCATCGTGTTGTCGCGGATTTCAATCGGGTCGTGCTCCACCCAACCGGGCCTGGGGTAAATCTGCCGGTGCTCCTTCTGTGCCACTGCAATCGTGTTGCCACCGCGGTCGAACACGATGAAGCGGCTGGATGTGGTGCCTTGGTCGATGGCCCCGATAAAGCGAGTCATGTCGTTTTCCCTTTGCCGTATTCTGCCGCACGCCCGCCAAACCCGACAACCCATCTTGCCGATATGCTCGCCCCGGCCTTCACTGTGGCCAACAACTTGGAGTCTCCCCCATGTCCCAACGGTTCGCAGGACGCACGGCCATCATCACCGGGGGCGTATCCGGCATCGGCGCCGGAGTCGCCCGCCGTCTCGCCGCCGAGGGCGCGACACTGTCCCTGTGGGACATAGACTCGGCCGGTCTGGCATGCTCGGGTGCGGCCCATACCGTGACCCTGGACATTACCGACCCGGACGCCGTCCACCGCGCCGCCTCCTCCAGCGCTGCCGCGCTGGGGAAAATCGATATCCTGGTGACGTCGGCCGGCGTTACCGGTCCGAACCAAACCACCTGGGACTACCCGGTTGCAGCGTGGGACAGGGTGATCGACATCAACTTGAAGGGAGTGTTCTACTGCTGCCACGCCGTCGTGCCGTTCATGCGGAGCAATGGCTATGGCCGGATCGTCAACATCGCCTCGATCGCCGGGAAGGAGGGCAACCCCAACGCCTCCGCCTATTCCGCGTCCAAGGCCGGCGTCATCGGGCTGACAAAATCGTTGGGCAAGGAGCTGGCGGCGAGCGAAATCCGCGTCAACTGCGTGACTCCGGCGGCGGTGAAGACACCGATTTTCGACCAGATGACCCAAGAGCAGATCGACTGGATGCTCTCGAAAATCCCCATCGGGCGGTTCGGTGCGATCGATGAGGTCGCTTCCCTGATCCTGTGGCTGGCGAGCGAGGAATGTAGTTTCTCCACCGGCGCGGTGTTCGATGTGTCGGGCGGCCGAGCGACGTATTGAGCTGGGACCGTGCGGACAGGACAGGGCATGACATTCAGTGGCCAATTGTCTCGGACGCTCCGCGCGGATGGACTGCTTTTTCAACACAGAGTACAGAAGGGGGCACCCGAGATCGCAGAGACAGGTTTTGGCGCTGCGCGCGGAGCGCCTGAAAAGTCGCCGGACATCGCGCCGCGGTCCGGGTGGCTTCGGGAGCGGCTTGTCAGCAGTTCTCATTTTGGCAACGCAGCGATGGTGTCTCCGGCCGTCATGGTGCGCGAAGGCGCGCCATCCATGTCTTTAGGAGTCTCGGACCAGCAAAGACGTGGATG
>JANXLQ010000041.1 GCA_025355085.1 Rhodopila sp. | reverse complement strand
CCAAACCGGAACGGGCAAGACCGCCAGCTTCACCCTGCCGATGCTGGACATCCTGTCAGGATCGCGCGCCCGCGCCCGTATGCCGCGCAGCCTGATCCTGGAGCCGACGCGCGAACTCGCCTTGCAGGTCGCCGAGAACTTCGTTCAGTACGGCAAATACCTGAAGCTGACGCACGCCCTGATCATCGGCGGTGAGAGCGTGTCCGATCAGAAGGAAATTCTGAACCGCGGCGTCGATGTGCTGATCGCCACGCCGGGCCGTCTGCTGGATATGTTCGATCGCGGCACCATCCTGTTGTCCGACACCAAGCTGCTGGTGATCGACGAAGCCGATCGCATGCTCGACATGGGATTCATTCCCGACGTGGAGCGGATCGTATCGATGCTGCCGTCCACGCGGCAAACTTTGTTCTTCTCCGCCACGATGGGTCCGGAAATCCGACGGCTGGTTAACGCCTTCCTGCAAAACCCGAAGGAAATCGCCGTCTCACGCGCCGCGTCGGTTGCCGCGACGATCACCGAGGGCCTGGCGCTGGTGGCCGAACACGACAAGCGGGAGGCACTGCGCCGGCTGATCCGCAGCCAGAACGTGCAGAACGCGCTGATCTTTTGCAACCGCAAGGTCGATGTCGATATTCTGTATAAATCGCTGACAAAGCACCATTTCGATGCCGGCGCGCTGCATGGCGATCTGGCGCAGACGGTGCGGTTCGCGACGCTGGAGAAATTCAAGGCCAACGAACTGCGCCTGCTGGTGTGCAGCGATGTAGCAGCCCGCGGCATCGACATCGGCGGCCTGTCGCATGTGTTCAACTTCGACGTGCCGATCCATGCCGAGGATTACGTCCACCGCATCGGCCGCACCGGGCGCGCGGGGCTGGAGGGCCGCGCGTTCACCATCGCCGCCCCAGACGACCGCTATGCCGTGGAGCAGATCGAAAAGCTGATCGGCCATCCGATTCCGCCAGTGACCGTCGAAGGCCTGGACCCGGTGGATTGGTCCGAGAAGGACGGCCGCAAGCGTCGTGGCCGCAAGCCGGCGGAACCGAAGAAGCCCGCCGTCGCGAAGGTTGCCCCCGCACCGAAGGCAAAACCGAAGGACGCCGCTGAAAAGCCCGAAAAGCCGCGTGCCGAACGCAAACGGCCGGCGCGTGCGGAACGTCCCCACCCGGAAAACGATCCTCAGCCGGAACTGGCCGTCATCGCGGAGCGTCCGTCTCGCCATGAGGAACCCCGGGACGAGCAGCCTCAACGCGAACAACCGCGACGGTCCGAACCCAAACGGGACGACACCAGGCGCGATGCCCCCCGACGCGACGAACCCCGACGCGAGGAATCGCGTCGCGACGAACCCCGGCGCGACGACACACGGCGCACCGAAACGCGCCGCGACGATACACGGCGCGATGAACCCCGCCGCGACGATACACGCCGTGACGAACCTCGCCGCGATGATGGGCGCCGCGAACGCTACCGCCGCGACGACGACCTCGGCCCGTCCGTGGTTGGCTTTGGCGATGACGTGCCAGCCTTCATGTTCCTCAGAACCCACCCGCCGCAAAAGGCGGAGACCAGAGAGACCGACGCATGAACGACGCCGCCTTCCGCCCCGCCAACCATTTCTCGCCGTTCGCCTGGGATGATGCGCTTCGCATCGACAGCGCGTTGTCCGAAGACGAACGCGCCATCCGCGACACCGCGCGCGATTTCTGCCAGGAGAAGCTGTTCCCCCGCATTTTAATGGCCAACCGGTTGGAGAAATTCGACCGCGAAATCATGAACGAATTCGGGGAGATGGGTTTCCTGGGTGCCACACTCGAAGGCTATGGCTGCGCCGGCGTCAACTACGTCAGCTACGGCCTGATTTCCCGTGAGGTGGAGCGCGTCGATTCCGGCTACCGCTCAGCGTTCTCCGTCCAGTCCTCGCTGGTGATGTATCCGATTCACGCCTTCGGGTCAGAGGACCAACGCCAGAAATACCTGCCCAAACTGCGGTCGGGGGAATTCGTCGGCTGCTTCGGCCTGACCGAACCGGATGCCGGTTCCGATCCGGCGTCCATGCGTACGCGTGCGAAGAAGGTCGATGGCGGCGTTCTGCTCAACGGGTCAAAAACCTGGATCACCAACGCCCCGATCGCCGATGTTTTGATCGTCTGGGCCAAGGATGATGCCGGCGACATTCGCGGCTACATCCTGGAACGCGGCATGGCCGGCCTGACGCAGCCCAAAATCGAGGGCAAATACTCGCTGCGCGCGTCCGTCACCGGCATGATCATGATGCAGGACGTATTCGTTCCGGATGAGAACATGCTGCCCAACGTCAAAGGGCTGCGTGGCCCGTTCTCCTGCCTGAACAACGCCCGCTACGGCATCGCCTGGGGCGCCCTGGGTGCCGCCGAGTTCTGCTGGCACGCGGCGCGCGACTACACCCTGCAACGCATGATGTTCGGCCGCCCGCTGGCCGCGACTCAACTCGTGCAGAAAAAGCTGGCCGACATGCAAACCGAGATCACCCTCGGCCTTCACGCCGTCCTCCGGCTCGGTCGCCTCATGGACGATCACGACGCCGCACCTGAGATGATCAGCCTGCTGAAGCGCAACAACTGCGGCAAGGCTTTGGATATTGCCCGTGTCGCCCGCGATATGCACGGCGGCAACGGCATCGTCGATGAGTACCACGTCATCCGTCATGTGATGAACCTGGAGACGGTCAACACCTACGAGGGCACGCACGACGTGCATGCGCTGATCCTCGGGCGCGCACAGACCGGGATTTCAGCGTTCGGCGGGTAACGCCATCCCGCATCAACGCTGGCCCATCCCCTGTCGTCGTTGCCGGGCAAGTCATACCGGCCGGCCTCAGCATAACGGGAAGCACGGCTGGAGAAGCCCCCTCGCTGGCGCGACAGCCGTCAAAGCCCGCTGCCCAGGGCTTATCGAAGCAAAGATCGCAACGCCTCCAGTTCCTGCAACGCCTCCGCCAACACTGCCCGTAACCGCTCGGTTTCGCCATCGTGCTTTGGCGGCGTGCGAACCAATTGCAGCAAAGCAGGCGGCTGAACCAATTCCAATCCCGGGATCGGCGGCGGTTCGTCCGGCGAAACCGCAGCCTTCTCAGCGTCGGCTGCGGCGCGTTCTTCTGCTGTCGGCGGGGGAATGTCGTCGGACAACTGCCCGCCGCCCTCGCGCAACAACCGCTGCACGCCCTTGATCGTATAGCCTTGAGTATATAGTAAATCGGCGATCCGCCGCAGCAGCAGGATGTCGTCCGGACGGTAATAGCGCCGCCCGCCGCCGCGCTTCAGTGGATGCACCTGCGGGAATTTCGTCTCCCAGAACCGCAACACATGCTGCGGGATGTGAAGATCGTCCGCTACTTCGCTGATCGTTCGAAAGGCGTTCGGCGCCTTTTTCAGCCGAAGCCGATTCCCTTGATCGGTGCCATGATCGGTCAGATCATCGCTCACGCTCATGCCAGGGGACGGCCGTGCAGCTTAGGGCTCGTCCGCAAATAATCGAATCCGAAAAATTGGAAAATCAGAATCAAAGCAACGCGCTGGAAAACAAACCCGGCGCGGTTACTCCCGGACAGCCCCTTAGGCCCTATGAGAATCGGATCATTCATCGTCTTCCGTACCGGGCACGGTACCGTTGACGTGCGCCTTCAGCACATGGCTTGGACGGAACACCAGAACCCGGCGCGGCAGGATCGGCACCTCTTCCCCCGTCTTCGGGTTACGGCCAATACGACGCCCCTTTTGTCGCACAGAAAAGGTTCCGAACCCACTGATTTTGCAAGATTCACCCTTCTGAAGGTGCAGAGCGATTCGCTCCAGAACATCTTCCAGCAGATCGGCAGACTCATTACGAGACAGCCCAACCTGCGTGTAGATCATTTCGGCAATATGGGCACGGGTGATCGTAAGCATACAGTGACGCTATGCAGATCGTGTTGAGACGTCAAGGTTTGAGAAGAAAAAATCTTACCAGATCAGGGGTTTGCAGCCGATCATGCTGTGCAGGCATAATCGGTTCATCTGACAGCGTTCATTTCGAAGCGAGCAAACTACCCGATATCGACTGTTTTCTTGAAACATCTGTTACCAAACATCCAATTTCCGGCGCGCCGCGTGCTATCGTTGTAATAGGCGGAATGACCCAAAACGCGCACCAGTCCCGTGCCCCTATAGCCGAATAAGCGCCGATCCCCAGGTCAGGCCACCGCCCAACGCCTCCAGCAGCACCATATCGCCAAGTTTGATACGGCCATCCGCTCGCGCTTCGGCCAGCGCCAGCGGAACCGATGCCGCCGATGTATTGGCATGCCGGTCCACCGTTACCACGACCCGTTCGGGCGGCAGACCCAGCTTCTTGCCCATGGCATCGATGATCCGCCGGTTGGCCTGATGCGGCACCAGCCAGTCGATGTCGGCGTGGGTCATCCCATTGGCGGCCAGGGCTTCCTCCACCGCTTCGGCCAACCGGGTCACCGCATGGCGGAACACCTCCCGCCCATGCATCACCAGATGGCCGGGTTTGTCCGGTTGGCCCACGGCGCCATCGACATACAGGATGTCGCCCAGCGTGCCTTGCGCATGGATGTGGGTGGACAGCACGCCACGCCGCGTGTCGTCGTCCGGTGTGGCCGCGCGCAGGAACACCGCGCCGGCACCATCGCCGAACAGCACGCAGGTGCCGCGGTCCTGCCAGTTGAGAATCCGGGAATAGACTTCGCTGCCAATCACCAGAATGCCGCGCGCCTGACCGGAGCGGATCATCCCATCGGCAATGGACAAACCGTAGATGAACCCGGAGCAGGCAGCCGATAGGTCGAAGCCGAAACCCCGTTTGACGCCCAGTTCCGCCTGGACCCGCAACGCGGTGGCGGGAAACGCCTGATCGGGCGTGCTGGTAGCCAAAATGATGGCATCGACATCGTCGGCAGTCGCTCCGGCATCGGCCAGGGCGGCCCTGGCGGCGGCGGTGCCCATGAACGCCGTTGTCTCATGCTTGCCGGCGAAGTGCCGCTGGTGGATTCCTGTCCTCTCACGAATCCACTGGTCTGACGTATCGACCGTGCGCGACAATTCGTCGTTGGTCACGATCCGTTCGGGAAGATAGCCCCCACAACCTGCGAGGATGGAACGAGGCAGCATAATGGATCCTGATCAAGCCGTGGCGAGATGGGTATCGTCGGTCGCACTTCGGGGCGATCCACCCGAATCGGTTGGCAAATCGTTCGCGGCCGTGGGTGCCTTGCGCTCACGGCCGTTCTTTTCCGGCGTCCCGCGTTTGTCCAACCCGAGTCGCGCGAGGTCCTCGCGGATACGGTCATTGAACCGATGGACCACCATGTCCATCGCGACATCGACCGCGTGGGCGAAACCCTTTGCATCGGTGCCGCCGTGCGACTTCACGACGACTCCGTTCAGGCCGACCATCACCGCGCCGTTATAGCGCCGGGGGTCGAGCCATTCGCGCAACCGGTCCATACCCGGGCGAACCAGAAGGTATGCGATCTTCCCGAAAATGCTGCTGCTGAACATTTGCTTCAGGAACTGTCCGATCAGCTTAAGCGTGCCCTCGGCGGTTTTCAGCGCCACGTTGCCGGTAAAGCCGTCGGTGACGATGACATCGGTAGTGCCGGCGGCGATATCGTGGCCTTCGATAAAGCCGTGAAATTGTGGCCCGATGTGGCTGTTGCGAAGAATTTCCGCTGCCTCGCGCACCGTGTCGTCGCCTTTCAGTTCCTCCGACCCAACATTTAGCAAGCCAATGGTGGGGGCGGTCAAACCGAGCACGGTGCGGGCGAATACGTCGCCCATGACGGCGAATTCGACGAGATTGCGCACGTCGCACTGCACGTTTGCACCAAGGTCGAGCAAGACGACATCGCCACGGGCCGAGGGTCCGATGGCAGCCATCGCCGGCCGGTCGATTCCCGGCAGCGATTTAATGAATATTTTGGACAGCGCCAGCAGCGCACCGGTGTTCCCGGCAGACACCAACCCCGACGCTTCGCCCGAAGCAACGGCGTCGATCGCCAGCCGCATGGACGACTGCCGGCTACGCAGCGCCGCCGTGGGTTTCATTTCACTGCTGATCACGGTCGCCGCATGGCGCACTGTGCAGGCTGCCCGGGCACGTTTGTGACGCCCGAGCAACGATGTCAGCACCGGTTCGTTGCCAAGCACCAGAAAGCGCGCGGACGGATGACGTTCGGCGGCGATTTCCAGGCCGGCTATGACCATGTCGGGGGCGTTGTCGCCCCCCATGGCATCGATGGCGAGTGTGAAAGGACCGGCCACGGGCGTTATCGAAAGACGCCGCGACCCGGTCTCAGACCCGGACAGCGCCGCGCAGCGGCTTCCCGGCTGCGACCACTTCGCGCCCATCGTAATGGCCGCAATGGGGGCAAATGTGATGCGGGCGCTTCTGCTCCCCGCAGTTGCCGCACTCGGCATGCGCTTCGGGCGTCAGCGCCTGATGGCTGCGACGCATGCCAGCGCGGGACGGGGAGGTTTTTCTCTTCGGTACAGCCATGGGACGAGGCCCCTTCTCTTACGACGTATGCCTCGCGAACCGCGCGGGGCCTGACAGAAATCCACGATTGGACAAAAACGCGAGCGGCGCCGTCTAGCAGAGCGACCGCTCTCTCGCAATGGCTTATGACGCTAAGCGCTTTCACCATCAATGCAATTTGGCAAGAATGGTTGCATTGGCGCGAATCGCCAGCACGCGCCTGATCTTCTGCGACGGGGTCAGCAGGCCATTTTCGATCGTGAAGGGCGGTACTATCGCATGCTTGCGGATTCGCTCCGTCACCGACAGGCGCAGGTTGGTGCGGTTGACCGCCAGCGCCACCGCCACGTCGTCGTAACCTTCCGCCGGGACCACCAGCGCGCTGACGCCGCTGCGGCCTTCTCCGGCCACCACGGCCTGGGCTATCTCGGTTTCAGACATCAGCATGCTTTCGATCCTGGCCGGTGACACGTTCTCGCCGCCCGATAGAACGATCATGTCCTTCTTCCGGTCGGTGATACGCAGGTACCCCGAATCCAGTTCGCCGATGTCGCCGGTATGCAGCCAACCGTCCTGGATCGCTGCCGCGGTTTCCGCCGGGCGGTTCCAGTAGCCATCCATCACCAGACCACCGCGCACCATGATCTCGCCGTCCGGCGCGATGCGCAGATCGACGCCTTTCAGGACCGTCCCGACCGTGTCGATCCGGATGGCATAGGGCGAGGTGGCGCTGATAACCGGGCCGGCCTCTGTCTGGCCGTAGCCCTGCATGACGGGCAGGCCGAGGGCGAGGAAGAACCGGCCGATTTCGGGTTCCAGGCGCGCGCCCCCGGACATGGCGATCTTCAGGCGGCCGCCGAACCGGCCCCTCACCTTGGCGCGGACCAGCCGCTCTAAAACCGGGTCGAGGACGTGTTCCATCGCGGTCAACCCGATGCGGTCCACCCGTTTCAGGCCGATCTCCAGCGCCATCCGGAACAGGCGCTGGCGCCAGGGTTTCTCACGGCCCACCTGTGTCAGCACCCGGGTGCGGATCACGTCCAGCACGCGCGGGACCGTCGCCAGCAGGGTTGGCCGCACGGTCAGCATGTCGGCAGCAAGATGCTCGACACCGCGGGCGTACACGATTTCGGTGCCAAGACTGGCGAGGAAAAACTGACCGACCGTGTGCTCGTAGCTGTGGGCAACAGGAAGGTAGGACAGGTAGGTCTCGTCCTTCAGCCCCAACGGCCGCAGCAGGTCGAAGGCGCCGGCACAGTTAGACAGGATACTGCGGTGCGGCAGCATGACCCCGCGCGGGGCGCCCCCGGTGCCGGAGGTGTAAATCAGACACGCCAGCGCGGTGACCGGTATCAGGGCTGCTTCGGCCGCGATGCCACCGGGGAGGAGTTGGTCCCCGATAAGCGCCTGCCAGGAGATGACCCGTGGCGCTGCATGTGCGCCAAAGATGGGATTTCCATCCATTTCCCCGTCACGGCCAAGGTCACGGCCAGGGTCACGGCCAGGGGCGGCATTGCCGCGCTCTCGCTCTTCGCCGGAGACGAAGGACAGCGCATCCCCATCGATCGTCACCAGCAGATCCAGCCCCGCGACCTTGGCCGACGCCGCCAGCACCCTGCCGGCCAACGCCACGGACGAAACGATCGCCGCCCGGGCACCCGAGTCGCGCAACAGATGCGCCTGATCGTCCACCGTGTTCGTCGTGTATGCCGGCACCGGAACCGCTCGGATTGCCATCAGCGCAACCTCGGCGATTAGAAACTCCGGCCGGTTCTCCATGCACAGCAGCACGCGGTCGCCGGCCGACACCCCAGCCGCGCGGAGTTGCCGGGCACAGGACGCGGTCATGCGGCCGTATTCACCCCAGGTGATGCCGTACCACGCACCATCCCGCCACGCCCGCAGCATCGGCTTGTTCGGCCACGCCCGGGCGAGGGCGAACATCATAGAGGCCAGGTTCGGCCAGGTCGGGTATGTCTGCACGCATCCTCCGGTGCCCAGCGGCGATCCAGCAATGGGCGAATCAGGCGCGGGCGTTCGCGCGCCCTTTGATATCGGGACTTACTAGCTTACATGGAGGGACTATGCAGCAGGCCAAGGACTCGGAATTCGCGATGAACGATGCAAGCGCCGCCCAGATCGACACGTTGCCGGTGGACACGTTGCCGGTGGATACGTTGCCGGTGGACACATTGCCAACCTGGGACCTGTCCGATCTTTATAGTTCGCCCACCAGCCCGGAGG
>JANXLQ010000035.1 GCA_025355085.1 Rhodopila sp. | reverse complement strand
GTCACGATTGCCGTCCCGGCACAATGTGCGTGTGATTATTCAAAATCCACTTTGCCGAATTCGCACATAACCGACTCGGCTGGACACTCGTAATTTCAGAGGGGTTACCTCATTGACCGCAACGGGCGCGGCGGCTGACATCCCCCAATGGTCAATCGCGAGGCCCCACCCGGCTATGATCGAGAGCGATACAAGGTGCGCCATCTGGGAAAGAGATGGTTCGGCGGGACGCATCATCTTCGGCCACCCAGCCACTCACTTCGCCAAAGCCTCCACCAGCAACGCGCTCCCCACCAGTTTCGCCCCACCACCCCGAACCGCCTGCACCGCGCCCGCCAAATCGCGCAAATATCCCGCAGCCGGCTCGACATTTCCCGGCCGAGGCCGCGTAAAAAGCGGTTCCGACGACACCACGGCCACGATCATATCCGTGCCATACGGCGGTCCAGCCTCCCACGCCGGTTGGCCCGGCGGCGGATCGCCCAGTTTTACCACCTCCCCCGCCTTAAACACCCGGGGTTTGTCGGCCACGGTCCCGCTCGCATCCGCCATTTGAGGATAAAGATGCTGCACATTGCCATCGTGGGCGATGTAGTCCAGCCGCAGGTAACCGCCAAATCCCGGCATTACCAGACGTGGACGAATGCGCTCCCCGTCCCGCAACGCCAGCCGGTCATCGGCGAGCGTCAGCGCCACATGCGGTTCGGTCGCACCGAACTGGGGCGCGATCGACTGCAATATCTCCAGCGCCGGACAAAACATGCCGTCAACACCTGCCACCCGCCACTCAATCGTACCGGGTAGAGTACGACTGACCGCTGCCTGCCGTATCTCTTTCTCGACGCCCGGGCCAGCGATCCCCCACAGCACCGCTTCCGCATTATCGCGCACACCACCACCGATCAGGGCACACGGCTGCGTTGCAGTGATCTGGGCAAATAAATCGCCGACCATGGCGGGACTAAGCGCCAAACCAGCCGGCTTATCCACCACGGCATCCTTGCGCGAAGGCACTGCCGGCACAACGGCAGGTTCGTCACGCGGCACAATCGGCGCAACAACCTGCACCGCAGGGGCACGCGGAACCTCCGCCGGAGAGCGCATCCAGAAGAACGCGCCACCACCCGCCACCAGCAGAACCGAAAAAACACCGGCCAGCACAGGGGTCAAACTGCGCTTTCCTGTCTCAACCGAGGCCACAGGCACCACAGGCTTCACCACCGCCCTGGTCACCGGCCGGATAGAAACGATCGTCGCGTCCTCAATGCCCGCATCGTCCGGCAAACCCGATGCCGCCGCCACCAATGCCCGCGAAAATTCTGCCGCCGACGCAAACCGGTCACCCGGCCGCTTCGCCATCGCTTTCTTCACCACCGCATCCATCGCCCGCGGCGACGTAACCGAAATCTCCGACGGCGCCGGAGGCTCGGTGTTCAGCGCCTTGTGCATGATCGCCGATAAGCCGCCCTCGAACGGACGCTCTCCGGTCAGCAACTGATACAACAGCACCCCGGACGAGTAGATATCCGTCCGCGCATCGACCGTTTCCGCCATGAACTGTTCCGGCGACATATAGGTCGGCGTGCCCATCATAGTGCCGGCCTGGGTCATGCTGCTGCTCTCAATCCGCGCGATCCCGAAATCCGCGATCTTGGTGCGGCTTTTGGTGCGGTCGTCGCTCGTCAGCATCAGGTTGGCCGGCTTGATATCGCGATGCACCACGCCGCGCTGATGGCTGAACTCCAGACCGGCGAGCAGATCCTGCATGATCCGCAAAATGTCCGGCAAGCCGAACCGTTCCTGCTTCTTCATCAGCGAGTCCAGCGTCGGCCCCTCGACAAACTCCATGACGATGTAGGCCAGGTCGGCGGTTTCACCGTAGTCATAGACCGGGACGATATTCTCGTGGGTCAGACGCCCGGCGGCCTGCGCTTCCCGGCGGAACCGGGCGATCTGCTCTTGCGTTTCCGGGTCGTCGGAATCGGAGATCGGCACGGTTTTGATGGCGACATGCCGCTGGATCGACGGGTCCCACGCCTCGTACACGACACCCATCGCACCGCGTCCGAGGGTCCGCTTGATTTCGTACTTGCCGAGCGTGTCGATCGTTTCCATGGGTGCCATCATATCGATGGAACATCTTAGCGCGATAGGGCGAGACACGCGAGATGTACTGTTTCTTCCTCGCCGGAATACCGTCGCTGGCGCTGTGACAACGCATACCCATGCTCTGCAACAGAATCAGCCGCAACCGCGCTCTTAGTCCATTCACGAACCCGTGGCGATCGGTGGGCGTCCGGAGCCACGGAGTTCGTCCGAAACCGGAGATAAAGAGTTGCTACATCCATAGGGTCTTGGCTTACGTGGCGATCAGCCATCGTTCAGTGGCAGCTGACGCGGCAATGCCTGACCAATATAAGCGGTCAGGATAACTTTCATTGTTAGTCGCTCCAACCGCAGCATCGCCGATACCGTGCCAAATTAGACTAATGAAACGCCGTTCAACCTCCGGTGCGCGGGCGAACGGCATCAGCCACCTTGGCCGTCCCAACCGCACCACGCCCGCCGATCAACGCCTCGACCGCCCAGTAGTACGGATGCGCCTGCACGGCACGCTCTCCGACTGACTCATCCAGCATCCGGCGTTGCGACAACGCCAGCGCCGCCGCCGGTCCCGCATCCGGATTGGCCTGCAACGCCTGCAGGAACAGCGCGGTCAGATAGGTTGTCGTCAGATCGTTCGCATCCCAGTGAGTCACCAGCAACGACCGTGCCCCCGCGAAGAAGAAACTGCGAGCCAGACCCGACAGGCTTTCACCGGCGCCGTCGCCATTCGCACCACCCGTGTTGCAGGCGGCCAAGATCACCAGTTCAGCATCCAGGTGCATCAATGCAATCTGCGAGGCCGTCAGCATCCCACCACTGGCATCGGGCGCGTTGGCCGATGTGGAGGTCAGCACCGCCGGCTCCGTCTGGCAGCGCAATTCACCCGGCAGGATGGCGTGCGTCGCGAAATGGATCATGCGGTAGTTCGTCAGGTTCTTCGCCGCCACTTCCTTCGCGGTGAATGCGGTTCCGAGAAGTTGATCGCCGGGATCGGCGCCCAGAAGCCGGCGAGCGACCTCCAGTTCCCGACGGGCGCCGGGCAGCGTCGAGAGCCCGGCCAATTCGCGCGCACTGTCGCCGCAGGTCTCAACAGCGAAGGTTGCCATCGCCTGACGCACCGAAGGTGGCTTGAAATCGCCCATACCAAACCACGGACGTGTCGCCTGGATAGCCTTCGCACCCTGACGCAGGTTAACGAAGCTGGCCGCGGACGGAACATGCGAGATTGCCATCGTGCGAATCAGGAACGGAGCATGGCTCAAATCCTGCCCGGTGACAGGGCCGGTCAGCAACGCACCGAACGGCACCGAAAGCAGGCTGCCCGAGGGGGCGACCGTCAACGTTGACACACCGGCAAGGCCGCTGGCGACGGGTTGGAGGACGGCGGCATACAATGCCTGTGCCGCATCCGTGTCGAACGCCGGGGGTTTGTTGTCGCGCGAAAGCTCCATGCCGGCACGGAAGCGTTTGACCAGTTTTTCGACCCGGCCGGCGCCGCCTTCGATCCTGCCGGCGGTGATGGAGTCCTTACGCAGCAGCAGGGTCCAACCCTCGTCGGCGCCCAATACAATCACCGCCACGGCTTCCGCCGGCTGCAACAGCGCCTGCACATCGCGGGCCGAGACCGAATCCTGCACCAGTGCGCCGAAACCGGGCGACGCTTCCTGACGCGCCTGCCCTGCATCGTGCTGCGCCTCTTGGGCCTTATGGATTTGCTCATCCAGGACCGCGACGGCAGCCGCATTGTTCTTGTCTGCCGATAGGTCGAGCCGCTTACGGTAAAGCGCTTCAAGCCGATCGGACGCGGCATCGTATTGCCGGATGGCCTCCGCGACCTTCGGATCGCGCGATCCTTCCGTCAGGCGCGCGGTGGCGAGCGCGATCTGGCGACTGGTGATGCTGCCCTGCGCGAGTTGCGACAGTGCGAACATTTCGGCCAACACGGGCTGACCGGTCTT
This sequence comes from Rhodopila sp., assembly GCA_025355085.1. GTDB lineage: Bacteria > Pseudomonadota > Alphaproteobacteria > Acetobacterales > Acetobacteraceae > Rhodopila. The sequence continues at coordinate 23,799 of JANXLQ010000035.1, read as the reverse complement.
CGCGATGTCAAGCGACAGCGCGTGCAGGCATGGCGTCAGCATATTGGCCGACACACCGGTTTTCAGCGCCTGAAGCGTCTTGCTGGCTTCACGGCACTCCGGCAACGCATCGGCGTAGTCACCCTGGCTGCCATAGCGGGCGGAGCGCAGAAGCTGGGTTTCCGCCAGCGGCATGCTTCCTGGCTGGACCCGCGCGAACGTGTCCACCGCGAGACCAAGTTGGGAACTGGCAAGTCCACCGTTCGCGGTTGTCATCCCAACCGTGCGGTAGTAACGCGCCATGAGCCGGGGATCGCGGCCGGCGTAAAGATCACGGGCCGCGAGCAATGCCGCCTCGGCTTCCTGCGTGCGGCCCAAGGCGGACAATGCGATCGCGCGATAACGGCGGGATTCGATCAAGCCGTTTAACGCATCGCTGCTGGATTGATCCGCGATCAGCGAGGAGTCAGCCGCTGCTTGCGCCATTTGCTCGACCGCGCTGCGTGCGCCGGACGCAGAACGGCTGCGTGGCACCAAAGCGTCCTTCGGGACGATGGCGGTAAATCCTCGTTCGGCCTGATCCAGTAAGGCCAGTGCTTCCTGTGGTTTATTGCGATTGATTTGATCGAGCGCCTTCAGATGCGCAACCAGCGGACGCGCGACCGGATCGATCTGATCCGGCAACACCGCCAACCGCTCCGCCCGTGTATAAAGCCGATCGGCTTCGGCAAAGCGTCCCTGATTTGAAACCTGAAGGCCCTGACGAGCCAAAGGCACCGCCAACGCCGGATTGTTGGCGCCAACCAGACGCTCCTGGATCGAAACCGCGGTACGATAAGCCGTTTCAGCAGCAGCGTAGTTGCCGCGGCGATTTTCCAGTGCGCCGCGCGACATCTGCCGTTCGACTTCGGCGATGGCGCCTGCACCTTGCATGTTGACCGCCTGCGCGGCGCCTCGTTGCGTGGCGAGACCGCCTTCATTCGCGGCCGTGGCGGGCGTCGCCGGCAACTTGCCCGCCATCACGCCGATGGCCCGGGGCAGGATGGTTTCCACCGGCCTGACGCCATCGGCCACATACATCGTGCTGCCAATGCGGGCCGCGACGACCACATGCGGCCAACCGCCCTGGCGGCGTGTGCAGGATAAGGTTGCCGCCGGGCTATCGAGCACTGTCGTTTGGCCAGGCGTTCCGCACAGGAACCGGCCATCGAACGCAGCCCGCCAGCCGCTGCTGGCCAGGAAGGCAGCCGGGTCGGTTGCCTGTTCCTGGGTCACGACCCGGCCGGCCGGAATAAGCTCCGTCCCACAGTAGATCTGCGAATCAGAGCCGCCGCGCTGCAGCGAACAGGTTTCGCTGGCCGAATTGGCGCCGAGGTCGAGCGCCTCGGTGGAGTGGCCGCCGCCAATGTAGGCCTCCGGCGGAGGTACTGCACAGGCCGTGAGGGCAGCGCTGGCAATCAACGTGCGGATAAGGGAGCGCATGGGATGTTTCATCGTCAATAGTCCCGTTCAGCGACATCTGGCAGCGCGACGTCGATATCGGACACGGTCTGAAGCCGGCCGAACTGCACTTCCTGCAGCCGATTGACCACCGGGACAGTCAACCCGGTGAATTTAATGCAGTTGACCGACGATATCGGGCAACCGTTGATCTGGTAGTTGTTTTTCGGCAGCGGCGAGATATGGGCGTTGGACGCAGCGGTCGTGCCGGAGACGCCACCAATCGATCCGATCAGATCGATCGTTGTCGTGGTCGGCGTTGTGTAACGGACCTGGAGCCCCGCCACATTGACCTGCCCTGCCGCTGTGCCGGACGCCAGATCCATGAACAATTTCACGCTCGGCTGCTGGAAGTTGCCCAATCCGACATTGCCCAGCCCGACATTGCCGTTACCGGCCAAAGCGAAGGTCCAGTTGATCGTGGAACCTGTCGTGATGGCCGGATTGGCCGTGACAGTGAAATTGGACGCCTGCAGATAGACGCCGGCCGACCCGGGGAGCGGGAAGACATCCGTGTTGAGCGGGCTGCTACTGCCCGCCCCCAATCCGGAGAATGCACTGCCCGCCCCAAGATCCATCACCCCGCCAGCGTTGATCACGACGTTGTTTGCCGAAAGAAGACCAGCGATCTCGGTCGTGCCACCAGCCGTTATCTTGATGCTGTTGGTGGCGGATACCGTGCCGGTCAGATCAATCGAGAAGTTTGCATCTGTGATTTGGACGCTTTTTGCCGAGAGAACGCCGGTCAGCATCAAGTTCGACGCGTCAACCAGGTTGAACGCGAAGCCCGCGTTGTTGAAATCACCCAGAGTGCCGATAGTATTCGTGGCCGATAAAAGGCTGACATCCGCCGCGGACGAGCCGGTCAGTCTGATCGCGTTGATGACGGCAAAGGGGCCTTCAGTGATCGACGTGGTCGCAAACAATCCCAGCGTGCTGGCTGTGACCGGCCGCTCGAGGTCGATTGTGCCGCCGTTCAGTTTCACCGGCGTGGCGGTGGCCAGGGCCGGTGCGCCGATCGCCGGCGACGACAGACGGGTGAACGCAGGCGGATTGGCCGGGGGTACGATCACATAGCCATTGACCGCGGCGATCGGCCCGACCGGACCCGCTCGGCCGAATGCCTGCGTTCCGGATGTTCCGGCGATCCGCACCGTTCCGGCGGGTGCCTGTAGCGCATTGCCGGGGATGGTGTCGCCCGGAACGCTCAACGCGGCACCGCCAAGCAGGCCGGTCGTTTCAAGAACGGCGTTGCCTCCGTTCGCGAGCAACATGAACCCGGTCGCCGTTCCCGCAGCCGACACGGTTCCGCCGATGTCGATGCCCTGTGTCGCCGTGGCACCCAATGTTCCGCCGGTCGCCAGCACGGCCCCGGCGGATTGAGCGAACGTGCCGGTCGTGAAGATATTCGCGTTCCCCTTCGCGGCCAGCACCCCGCCCGACTGGGCGAAGGTTCCCGCCGTCACGGACGAACCGATGATCCCCGCGACACCGGTGCCCGAACCGATCGTGAGGTTGCCGCCGGTCGCGATCGTTCCTGCACTCTGTGACAGCGATCCCAGCGTGACATTCCCGACGCTGAGCAATGTGCCGCCATTCTCGGTCAGCAGCGATCCCACGACGATGGTGCCGTTGGAGCCGATATAGCTGGACGCCGCCTGGGTCAGGTTGCCGGAGAACGAGACGCTGTTAGCTGTGTTTAAGGCCGCGATGATTTCGCCTGCGCTGACCGTTGCCGACGGGGTGAAGACGCCGATGGTGCCGGTGCTGGCAACGATGGTGCCGTTCGCCAACGTCGCGTTGACCGGTGCCGTCAGGCTGACGCTACCGCCGTTGATCGCCCCGGCGGTTTGCAACAGCGTGGTGGTGGCAGAAAGAACAACCGCCGCGTTGGCCTCTACCTCCGGCACCACGGTGCCGGACTGCGCCAGCGTTATGCTGCCGGCTGTCAGGGTGACACTGCCGGCCGAGCTGGCCGCGATCGCCTGGCCGTTGACTGTCAGGGCCTTGTTGCCAGGTAGCGTAATTGAAAGCGACGTGGTTGGAGGTGCGAGCGATCCGCTGCTGCCGGCAATGACATTGCCCGCGATGATCAGATCGACAGAGTCCGTGATTGCGATGGCTCCGGTGGCCAGCAACGCCCCTGGTGTGCTGGCCGCTGAACCAAGGTTCGAGATTTGGTTGGCGGTTCCTTGCAGCAATACCGCACCCTTGATGCCGCCGCTGCTTAACAACGTTCCCGCGATCAAGGTGCCTGTGCTTGCCTGCGTGACGCCACCGGCCGTCGTTGTGATGTCCACAAGTCCGGTATTGCCGGAACCGACCAACCCCGCCAGCGTCAGCGCCTGACTGTCAACCACCGTCAAGGTGCCGCCAGCCGTCACGCCGGAGATCGTGCCGATTTGGTTCGATATCCCCTGTAGGATCGCGGCCCCCGCGATCCCGCCCGTGCTGGTCAACCTCCCGGCGACCAACGTTCCTGTGCTGGCCTGCGTGATGCCGCCGGCCGTCGTGTGGATATCCACCGTACCGGCATTGCCGACATTCACGAGACCCGCCAGCGTCAGTGCCTGACTGTCAACAACCGTCAGCGTACCAATCAAGGTTAGCGCGGTGATCGTGCCGATGGCATTTGCCGTGCCCAGCAGGCCCACAGTCCCGGCAACGCCGCCGCTGCTTTGTAAGGTCGCGGCGGTGATCGTGCTGGTTGTCGCCTCCGTAATACCCGTGCCGCTTGCCGTCAGATCGACCAATCCGCCGCTCTGTCCGAGCGAGGCGTTGCCGGTCAGGGCGATGCCCCCGGCCGCGCCGTTCAGCACGATCGCCGGACCCGTCAGCACCGCGCCGGTGTTCAGCGCAATACCGCCACTGCCGGAGGTCGCCGACAACGTCCGCCCCGCGCCGATGCTGCCGGTCGCGGAGATCGCACCCGTGCCGGACGTGCGCAGCGTTACATCCTGGGTCGCCGTCAACGCACCCGAAACGGCCAGATTGCCGGTGTCCATCAGCGTGAAGTCATGGGTAGTGCCGGTCACCGCGAAGGCCGCGACCGTGCCGATGGCGTTTGCCGTGCCCAGCAGGCCGACCGTTCCGCCCGCATTTCCGGTCAGGGTTCCGACAGTCAGGACCGCCCCCGCTCCTTGGGTGATAGCCCCTGTTGTATCGAGTTCAAGAACAATCGTTCCGGCACCAAATCCACCGGCAAAGGAGATCGATCCGGCCGTGGTTGTGATGCTGGATGCGCCCGGTGCTGTTATCGCTCCGAGACGCAGGTTAGTCGGCCCAATGCCCGACACCGACAGCAACGACGATCCCCCGTTCGAACCGACGTTCATGGTCCCACCAACGGTGTTGGGTGCCAATTCGAAGGTGCCGCCGGTAACCGTGCCGCCGGAGACGATCGTGAGGCCGTCAGTCTGGAAACCAACACGTTGGGACGTCCCGGCGCCCACTCCGCCAGAGGCAGCGATGGTAATTCCGGTGTTGCTGTCTTGGAGGTAGATATTGCCCGGCGCGGTCACCGTTCCGGTCACGCGCAGCGCGGTTGTATCGGTTAGCTCGAACGAATTCGCGGCACCCGTTACTGCGAAGTTGGCCAGTGTGCCGACGGTGTTGACGCCGATCAGGGCCGCGGTTCCCGCCGCGCTTCCCGACAGCGTTCCGGCGATCAGTCTGCCACCGCTTTCCTCTATCGAACCCGTATTCGCCACCAGGGATGTCGTCCCGGCGCCCCCGTCGCTCACCAGTCCGGTAATATTCAACGCGCTCGCCGTCAGGCCGACGCTGATCGAGGCCGTTCCAGACGGTGTGATCGACCCGCTAACCAGCAGCGTGCCAATGTCCACGATCGACACAGACGTTCCAATTGTCAGTGGGCCAGTCACCGACAGGCTTGTCCCATCTTTGAGGCTGAACGTGTCGGTCGAGACGCTTGCCAACGTGCCAATGACGTTCGTCCCGGTCAGCGCCGCGCCGCCAACGATGGTGCCGAGGCTGCTCAGCGTGCCCGCGATGATCGAACCGGCTTCCGTGATGCCGCCCGCGCTCGCGCCAAGCGCAACCAAGGTCGTGGCATTCAGCGTGCCGGCAATGCCGATCGTGCCGGCGTTCAAGGAGATGTTCGGGCCGGAGACCAGACCCGTCACCGACAGGCTGCCCGTGTCGCTCAGGCTGAAGTTCCCGCCGCTCACCGCAACCGAGCCGATCGTGGCGATGGTGTTCGTCCCGGTCAGCGCCGCGCCGCCAACGATGCCGCCCGTGCTTTGCAGCGTCGTGCCGGTGATCGCCGCCGTCACCGCCTCGGTGACGCCGCCGCCGCTGGTGCTCAGGTCGATCACTGCGGTGCTGGCGTTGCCCAGCGCGGCGGTGCCGGTCAGGGCGATCCCCCCGGCCGCGCCGTCCAGCACGATCGTGGGACCTGTCAGTATGGCACCCGTGTTCAACGCGATGCCGCCGCTGCCCGAAGTCGCGGCCAGCGTATCCCCGGCGCCGATGCTGCCGGTCACGGTGATCGAACTCGCACCCGTCGCCGTCAGCCGAACGTCGCGCACCGCCGTCAACGCACCCGACACCGTCAGGTTCGCCGAATCCGTCAGTGCGAAGTCACTGCCCGCTCCGGTCACGGCAATCGCCGCAATCGTGCCGATCGCATTCGCCGTGCCCAGCAATGACGCCGAACCAACGATGCCGCCGGTGCTTTGCAGCGTCCCGGCGACCAAAGTCCCGGTGGCTGCCTGCGTGACGCCTCCGTTGCCTGCGGTCAGGTCGATTGTGGCCCACGGGGTTGCACTGCTGCCTACGATCGCGGTGTCGAACGCGATCGTGTTGCCGGCGACCATCGTTAGATTGGCTCCCACCGATGCCTGCAAACTGGTCGGGCCCAGCGCAGCGATTTGGGGCGCGCTGATCAAGCCGGCACCGACACCCGATATTCCATCCAGGGTAATATTGCCGGACGTTGCGGTTAACGAAATGCCACCGGCGCTGATCGTGAAGCCTCGGTCGATTGTCAGATTGGCTCCCGCGACCAAGGTTAGTGTGTGACTACCCAGAGTGAGCGTATTCGTGGTGACGCTACCGCTGGCGACGAACAAATCACGCGTGGTGGCCAGAGAGATATTGGCGTTCATACCTTGCAACACTGCTGGGCTGACCCAGGATGTGGTCGAAGCATCGGGCGCCGCGCCTGCAGTAACCGGCAGATCGCCTGCTATGACCGGGTAGATCGCCGCCGCTGGTTGGGTGTCTGAAACGTAAAGATCCAGCGGATCGAGAAACAAGGTTCCCGTGACGCCATGAGGCGCCGACGCCTCCACATGGCCTGACAGTGCCAGCAACCCTCCCGATATTTCGACGAATCCACCATCTCCGCCTAGGGGACCGCCCATGGCGGAGATCGTCCCGGCCATCGTCGTCCGATCGGTTGCCAGTAAAACCACCCGGCCGCCGTTCCCGCTCGTCGAGGCACTTGCGTCGATCACGGCGCCTTTTGCGATCGTCACGGCCTTCGCCGTCTTCTGACCCGTGACCGACGGGCCGCCGGTCGCCCGCTTCACGGTCGTACCAACGGCCACCAAACCACCGCCGGCCGGACCCGATGCCAAAACGTTCGCGCTGGAAGCAAGCACTACATTCCCAGTAGTGTTCACCACAACCGTGCCACCCGTCGTCCCGGGCGCACGCCCGTTCGCCGCGACCGTGCCGACAACAACGACATCGCCGCCCGCGCCGGAGATCAGCACGCGTCCGGTTTGCCCGGGAACACTGTCAGCAGCGATCGTGCCGCCCGCGTTCACCAGGGTCTGCACCACCCCATCGACAGCCTGTGCCGTCAGCAAAACCGTCCCGCCGGATGCCGTGATCACACCGGTGTTGGTCACCAGCGCGGCGCCCCTGTCCGGCGCCGTCGCGACCTGTTTGGTCACGTTGATGGACACCATTCCGTCGCCGTAAAGATCGAGCACCGACGTCTCGGCCCCCGCCAAAATCACCTTACCCAAATTCGCTCGGATTACCCCGGAATTCACCACCTGGGGCGCCACCAGAACCGCTAATCCGCGGTCCTTGATCGTAATCGTGCCGCGGTTTTCGATCTTCGCACCCGGATTGGGCGCCTGATCGAACACCATCTTGCCGGCCATGAAATTACTGTTGCTGATACCGGCGGCCGAAACGACCAAGCCCGCGGTATTGATCTGCGCACTGCCGTCGAACAACAGCCCTGCCTGATTGATAATCATAACAGTGCCGTTAGAGATAATCCGCCCCGCGATCTCCGACGGGTTCGCACCGACAACCCGGTTCAGGGTGATCGATTTGGACGATGGATCGATGTACTGTACGGTCTGTCCGCTGCCGATATTATAGCTCTGCCAGTTCACCGCGGCGTTCTGAGTAGTCTGGGTGATCGTGGTCTTGTTCGCCGTCTGCGCGATGCTCGCCTGACCTGCCACCACCTGCCCGCCAACAGGGCGGGCCATCGGAGAGAGTTGCGCCCGTGCCGGTTGGATCAACGCCAGCACCGCCACGACCGCGACCGCCTGCAACGCCGTGGTTGACAACAAACCACGGCGGCTGCACCCGCGCAGAACCGTAAGGTCAGCGTCTGCCGGGGCCCGGGGGATCGCTCGTTCAGCATGCGTCATAATCGTACTCTCCGAGGAGCGAAAACGTCATTCGATAGGCACGGCGATCAGATCAGAAACGCTGCATGATCTGCCAGTAAAGCGCACCGGAATTAAGCGCCGACACGCCCACACTCTGTCCGTTGGGGTAGCGGTTCAACCGATAGACACCCTCAAGATCGAGTTCCGTTGCACTGGCGATGAACAGCCGCACGCCCGCACCCGCCGAACGCAGGACCACATCCGATTCAAGTGCTGTATTCTGCGAGACCGCACCCCAGTCGTAGAACACGTAAAACTGCGACCGGAGTTCGAACGGAAACGGCTTCGGCAATGAAATCGGCGTCGTCAAACGCAGCTCCGCCGATGCCGTGATGGCTTTATCGCCGCTGACCTGGCCATAGTAATAGCCGCGGTTGAAACTGGGTCCGCCGAGGTAATATTTCTCGGACGGCGGCAGCAGGTCATTACTGTACTGTCCCCCAACCGTGCCGGCCAGCGCCACCGTTGCATCTGCGAACGGGTGGAACAAAGTCTGCGTTCGCGAAATTTCACCGCTGAGTTTCGTAAAGGCGATATTTTCGCCGAGACGCGGCGGCGGGGTCGTCGCGTCGCCATTACGCGAGGCACCGAGCACGGGCAAACCGTGGCTTACCTTCGCGCTGAAACCATTCAGCCCGCTCCGTTCCGGTCCAAATACCGTATCGAGCAAGGCATAATCGGTCCCCAATCGCACAATGCGCAGACTGTCGAAACTGCTGCGTTGCGAAGCGCCATTCGCCCCGAGCGTGTTCAGGACGTTGCTTTCGGTCGCGTCCAAAGAGCCTATGACGTTCAAGCTCTGCTCTCGCGACCGTATCAGCGGATAGGAAAGCTGGCCGCCGAAGACCCGGGTTTCGCCGTTGTAGCCGATTTGCCCCAATGGTCCGGACGGCGTCGAATTCCCAATGCCGCCATATATCTTTACCTTCAGGCCCGAACCGCCGACAAACAATTCTTCGGTTGCCTGACCGAACAGGTTGGTGCCGTTGAAGGCCCCGAACATCGAAAGCTGGGTGCGCTCGCCATACTCGGTAAAGCTGTCGAAATTGACGACGCCAAGCCCCTGTTCCGGGCCGGCGAGGTTGAACGCCCGGTTATCCGCCGACACATACCCGCTGACGGATTTGCGGGAGACCTGTGCTACCAGAGACAGCGCGCCGGGATCGCCCAACGAGGGATTGAGCACCGAACGGACGCTCAGCCCCGGGATGCTCTGTGCCAACAACAGCCAGCGCTCCAACTCAGTCGCCTTAAGGGGAACCTGTCCGACGACGTGATTGAGGAAGCGAAGCACCTGTTTGCCCGCTGGCCCGATATCGCCGTCAAGTTTGACTTCGGCGACATAGCCCTCGACTACCTGAAGGCGGAGTTCAGTGCCGCGGATAACCGCGCGCACGGTCGTGTAAACGTATCCCTGACTGCGATAGAGGTCGGTCAGCGCAAGCCGAACGGCTTCGATCTGACCCTCGGGAATCGCCGGCCCGGTTAGCCCGGCGGTCAGCGCGGCGACTGTGTCTTGCGGAAATGCGGTGACACCATCGACCGCCAAGGTCAGAATCCGATGGTCGGCACCCTCGGTCGAGATCGCCGGAGCCGTTGGCCGAGAAGGAAGCGGCAGGCCCGGGGCCAGACGGGGTGTCTCTGATGGCACGATGCCAGGAAGCGGCGAGCCGAAGGGGGGCGGCACAGCCGGCCGCGCGGGTGTCTGAGCCGTAGCGATGCCACTGCCAGCGGCAAGGAGCACACTTAAAGCGAGACCGCCCGATTTGGTCAGCCGCCGAAGTTCAAAGCCTTCGAAAAGCAACAGTCCCCCCTTCGCCGCGAGCATCTCACGACATATTTATTCATCTTTAGATACAATCACTTATTTGTTATAAGAGCGCAAGTCGCAAACATTCTGTCGGATCCCCGGCGATTGAATCGAACCTTTTCCGGTGATAAACGATCCATTCCCATCGAACGGATACATCGGTGGGAAGCCGATTTTGGCCAATGTGGCTACATAATTTGCTTAAAATCAAATAAAATGTTACTCTGTCGGCTATGTTACAGAAATAGTATTATTTTAGATATTGTGGGTCGATTTTAGCACTACCGGATCGTTCGGCACTCAAGGCTTCATACACCGCTATTATTCGCAATAATATTACAATCGGGTGGAACTCGTTGGGGCCGAAGCAGCATTCGCATACCGCGATGTGTCCGCCCCCGCCAGTTCAGAGCCACAAGATCGGCCCAGAGCAGATCGCCGCTGGCCCCTTCCAACCCACCCTCAATGACCCTATGCGTCCGCGTCCAGCTCGGAACCGCCGCAGCCAACGCTGACCGACCGGCCGGCGTCAAAACCATCACGCGCCACGCTTGTTGCGGTCCCCGGTCAGCACCTGAATAACCCCTCTGACGCTCCAACCGCTTCGGATTCGCGGTCAGCGTCGTCCGATCCATCGCCGGCAGCGTAGATATCTGAGCCATACAAGCCGGCTCCAGCCGGTTCAAAGACAGGGGACATGGTGAATGCGTTGGATGCCCGACCGCCTGTGCATGACTCCACGCCTCGCGTCCGGCGCCACATCGACATCTTCGCCGAAGGTGAACGCACGACTCTGGAAACACGGACAGCGCCGGGGCCGGGGGTGTTCGCGATGACCGCGATCAACGGCGGCTACCCGTTACCGCACCCGCGAAATGGGAAATGCCGGCGCGCCCGCGCCGGCGTTTCCCGGCCGGAACGCCTGCAGTTCGGCGGAAATTCGCTGACACGCCCAAACTGCGAGGCCGCCCAGGAAAGCAGCATCCTCCGGCGTCACACTCTCCTTCAACCGCACCAGGCAGAGGCTTGCGGCCACCGCGCCGGGCGCATGGAAGATGGGTGCTGAAATCCCAACCAGCGCCTTGTCGATGTCGCTCGCCACCAGATATCCGGTCTTCCGGATCGCCCGCATGGCGTCGCGGAACTCCGTCCAGTTCTCCCCCAGCCCCGCCGCCGCGATTTCTTTCTGTTGGTTCAGCGCCAGATTGCGCAACTGGTAGGTCGGCAGGTGTGCGAGGATGACGCGTGACGGAGACCCCTGAAACAAGGAAAACGGCCGCCCTCGTTCCATACTCATGGTGATGTTTGGATCGGTCTTGTCCTGCAGCACCGTCAGCACGCGCAGCCCGTAGAACCCGCACAGCAACTGTGCGCCGTTCACTACCGCCCGCAGCTCCGCCATCACCGGCGGCACGATGTGCAACAGGGGATCGGCCAACCGGATGCTGCGGTCGAACTCGATGAACCGTGGCCCCAGCACATACCCGGCCCCCGCGACCGGCACCAAAAACCCCGCATCGCACAGTGCCCTGATATACCGGTAGATGGTGGCGCGACCGAGCGACAGGTGTTCGACGAGCATGTCCACGGTCCAGACCGGGGTGTCCGGCGCGAACAGATCGAGGATGCCCAGGACTCGCGTGACACTCGTATCACCCTGTGCGGCGCGGCCTGATTCGGCGGGGCTGAGTTGAACCATTGGCTTGACCTTGCGACCGGGACGCATGGCGGGTCAGGCCCGCGGAACGCCGACGATAGCGTGACTCTCTTTTTATGAGAAATGGAAAATATTCGTCAAATCAGAAATTCAATTTCGAGAACCTTGACATCAAAAAAATCTCTTATTATGAGGATTTTCATAATTCCGGCGATTTGCAACGGCACGCCCAACGTAAATACGTCGCCGAAACGGGAGTAAAAAACCAATGTCAGCCCTTCAACAAACAAGCGAACCGGCGGTGCAATACGACGCCATCGTCATCGGCGCCGGCATGTCCGGCATGTATCAGTTGCATCGCCTGCGCGAACTCGGGATGAAGGTTATCGTGCTGGAAGCCGGCACCGGTGTCGGCGGCACCTGGTACTGGAACCGCTATCCCGGTGCGCGCTTCGATTCCGAAAGTTACTCCTATCAGTACTCGTTCTCCAAAGACCTGCTGAATGAATGGGACTGGTCGGAGCATTTTTCAGGCCAGCCGGAGACACTGCGTTACCTGAACTATGTCGCCGACAAGTTCGATCTGCGTAAGGACATCCAGTTCCGCAGCCGGGTGAAATCGGCGTATTACCAGGAAGCGACGAACACCTGGGACGTGACGCTGCAAGACGGCAGCACGTTCACCAGCCACTTCCTGATCACCGCTGTCGGCCCGCTGTCCGCGCCGACCATGCCGAACATTCCGGGCGTGGATACCTTCAAGGGCCAGTCCTGCCACACCGCCCGCTGGCCGCATGAGGCGGTCAGTTTTGAGGGCAAGCGCGTGGCAGTCATCGGCACCGGTGCGACCGGCGTGCAGACGATCCAGGAAGTCTCCAAAACAGCCAAGCAACTCACCGTCTTCCAGCGCACGCCGAACTGGTGCGCACCTTTGCTCAACGCCAAGATCGGCAAGGAGGAGATGGAGCAAATCCGCGCCGGCTACGATGCGTTGTTCCAGCGCTGCATGGAAACGTTCTCCTGCTTCATCCATACGCCGGTCATGCGCGGCACGTTTGAAGCAACACCGGAAGAACGTGCAGCGTTCTGGGAGGAACTGTATGCCTCCCCCGGTTTCGGCATCTGGATCGGCAACTTCAAGGACATCCTGACAGACCGGGCGGCGAATGCGGAAATCAGCGCATTCGTGGCGAACAAGATCCGCCAGCGGGTCAAGAATCAAGCTGTCGCGGAAAAGTTGATCCCGAAGAACCACGGCTTCGGCACACGCCGCGTGCCAATGGAAACGAAGTATTTCGAGTGCTACAACCAAGATAACGTCAAACTGGTCGATATCTCGGAAACACCGATCGAGCGGATCACGCCGGCGGGCATCAAGACCAGCGATGCCGAATACGAATTCGACATGATCATCTACGCAACCGGCTTCGATGCGATCACCGGTAGTTTCGACCGGATCGACATTCGCGGCGCGGGTGGAGAAAGTTTGAAGGATCGCTGGAAGCACGGACCCGAAACCTATCTCGGGATGACAGTCGATGGGTTCCCCAACATGATGATGCTGGTCGGGCCGCATATGGCGTTGGGAAACATTCCCCGCACGATCGAATTCAATGTCGAATGGGTATCGGATTTGGTGAAGTTCGCGAAGGACCATAACCTGAAGCGCATTGAACCCACGCCCGCCGACGTCCAAGCCTGGACCGACCACGTCAAGTCGCTCGGTGAGGGCAACCTGATGTTCGAAGTCAATTCCTGGATGACCGGCTGGAACTCCAACGTCGAGGGCAAGCAGGTCCGCATCATCAATCGTTACAGCGGCAGCGCCCCGGATTGGCGTGCGAAGTGCAATGAAGTCGCGGCGCGCGGCTACAAGGAAATCGCGGTGGCCTGACAGGCCCTGGTGGGCACAATCTAATGCTTGGTGCCCGGCCTAGTGCTCCGATATGGCAGGAATCCGCCAAACCGGCCGGATTCTTCTGTCAGATTATACCCACTTGAACCCTCCTTTTCATCAAGGAGGGTTCAGTGCGTTCAGAGGGGCGCCGGCTACCCCAAACCGCGCAGGAATTCGATCATCGCAGCGTTCACCGCCTCGGGGCGTTCCTGCTGCGTCCAGTGTCCGCAACCCGGCAGCATGACCGTCTGCCGCAAGGCTGGAACGAACGCCGTCAGGTTGGCCACCAGTTCCTTCGCGCCCGGAAACGCCAACACCAGATCGCGCTCCCCTGCCACATACAAGGCTGGAACAGTGACTCGGGCACCGGCAAACGGCGCCGTTAGTTCCCAGTTGCGATCGATGTTGCGGTACCAGTTTAGGCCGCCTCGGAAGCCCGTCCGAGTGAATTCTTCAGCGTAGAATGCCAGATCGGCGTCCGTCAGCCATGCGGGCAACGGGACCAGACTGGCCTCCCGCGTGCCGGGTGCCATGCCGCCGGCACGCGGCACCATGCTAAATCCGCCGCCGGACACCGAGGTCTCGCCCGATATCCGCAGCAGGACACCGCGCATAGAGGTTGGAATGTCCGCTTCCAGTTCCGCCTCCGCCACGCCGGGGGTCTGGAAGTGCAACTGATAGAACACCGCATCGCTGGTTTGGGGCATAACACTGGTGGGGCGAACTTTGCCGCGAGGACGGTAGGGAACGCTTAGTCCGACCACCGCCCGAAACCGGTCCGGTCGCAGTAAAGCGGCATGCCACGCAACCGGGGCACCCCAGTCATGGCCGGCGATGACAGCGGTTTCCTCCCCCAGCGCATCCAGCACGCCGACCATATCCCCGACCAGATGCAGCAATGTGTATTGGTCGATCGCCTCCGGTTGGCCGGTTTGTCCATAACCGCGCATGTCGGGCGCAACCGCCCGGAAGCCGGCAGCGGCGAGCGCGTGGAGTTGGTGCCGCCAGGAATACCATGACTCCGGAAAGCCGTGGCACATCAGGACCAGAGGCCCGCTGCCCTTTTCCGCGATGTGCATGCGGATGCCGTTGGTTTCGATGAAGCGGTGGTTGATCTCGGACATGCCTATGTTTCCCTGCACGCGAATGGCTTTGGTAGCGACAATCAGACACTTTATCCTGCGGATCTGGTAAACCGCTTCCCGGATCGTCCTACGGTAGCCGCATCCTGTTCATCCGGAAACGCCCAATCAGGCAGGGCAATCGGGTGAAGCTCGTCTCGCATCTTCACCCGATTGCCCTGGTTCCGACGACAGCCAAAGCCAACGATATCAACGATTTCTGTCATCATGAGTTCCCGGCCTGGCACACCGCTGGTTCAGCCTATCTGGCGTTTTGCCGCCGATCGGTGCCGCCGGTAAACAGGCCGGTGCTTCCATGTCCGCCATCGCAGAGGTTTCTGTCTGGAACTGCTGACGATACGCCTGCCCAGACTCGGACGCGTCTGATACTCTATCCCGATGCCCCACGCTGACTTCGTCCATCTCCGCACCCATTCCGCCTACTCGCTCAGCGAGGGCGCGATCCGGCCCGACAAAATCGTCGCCTTGGCGAAGGATGCCAGAATGCCGGCGGCGGCAATCACCGACACCGGAAATCTGTTTGGCGCGCTGGAGTTCTCCCAGTACTGCTCGGGCAAGGGCATCCAGCCGATCATCGGCTGCCAGATCGCGGTCGCCAGAACCGACAATTTGCGCCTAGCCCCCGACCCGATCGTGCTGCTGGCGCAAGATGCCACCGGGATGGCCAACCTTCAGCGCCTATCCTCGCTGGGGTTCCTGGAAACCGATCCGACCCTAAAGCATCAACTGCCGTTCGAGCGGATCGCCGAACACGCCGCCGGCCTGTTGTTGCTGACCGGAGGCACCACCGGCCCGATCGGCCGCATGCTCGCCGAGGGCCAAAAACCGGAAGCTGAACGCCTGCTTGACGCAATGGGAGAGGCATTCGCCGGCCGCACCATCCAGGAACTGCATCGCCACGGACTTGCCGTCGAGGCCGCCATCGAACCCGGACTGATCGCCCTGGCCGACGCGCGCGGTTTTCCACTCGTGGCCACCAACGACTGCTATTTCGCGAAACCGGATATGTATGAGGCGCACGACGCCCTGTTGTGCATCGCGGAAGGCCGCACCCTGTCCGAACAGGACCGCCGCCGGGTCACCGGCGAACATTGGTTCAAGCCTACCGCGGACATGCGAACCCTGTTCGCCGACCTGCCCGAGGCCTGCGACAACACCCTGGCCATTGCTCGGCGTTGCGCCGCAATGGCAGAATCCCGGAAGCCGCTGTTACCGGTATGCCCGAAAGTCCGTCCGGGCCAGACCGAGGAAGAAACGGTTCGCGCCATGGCGGCGGAAGGCCTTGAACGCCGCATGGACGCGATCGGCGCCAACACAGCGACCCGCGAAACCTATCGCGTGCGCCTGGAATACGAGTTGTCGGTCATCGCGAATATGGGTTTCTCGGGATACTTCCTGATCGTCGCCGACTTCATCCAATGGTCGAAGGCGCAGGGCATTCCTGTCGGTCCGGGCCGTGGGTCGGGCGCGGGTTCGGTCGCGGCCTGGGCGCTGACGATCACCGACCTCGATCCGTTGCGGTTCAATCTGCTGTTCGAACGGTTCCTGAACCCGGAACGTGTGTCGATGCCTGACTTCGACATCGACTTCTGTCAGGAAGGCCGCGACCGTGTTATTGATTATGTGCGTAAGGAATACGGCGGCGACCGCGTCGCGCAGATTATCACGTTCGGTAAACTACAGGCCCGCGCGGCGGTGCGCGATGTCGGCCGCGTACTCGGGATGTCTTTCGGCCACGTCAACAAAGTCGCCGAACTGATCCCGAACAATCCCGCCAAACCCGTGACATTGCAGCAGGCGGTGGACGGGGAGCCCAAGCTACAGGCCCTTCGCGCCGACGACGAGGCCATTGGCCGGTTGCTGGAAATCGCACTGCGGGTCGAGGGTCTGTATCGGCACGCGTCCACACATGCCGCCGGTGTGGTGATCGGTGACCGTCCGCTGGTGGAATTGGTGCCGCTGTACCGCGATCCAAAGTCCGACTTCCTGGTGACGCAATACTCGATGAAGTATGTCGAGCAGGCGGGACTGGTCAAGTTCGACTTCCTGGGCCTGACAACACTAACTATCCTGCGCCGCGCCGAGAATTTCCTGAAAGAACTGGGCACCCCGGTCGATCTCGATCGTCTGCCGTTCGACGACAAACGCACGTTCGAGATGCTGCAAAAAGGCGAGGCCGGCGGAGTGTTCCAGTTGGAAGGCCAGGGCATGCGCGACACGTTGCGCCAGATGAAGCCCGACCGTTTCGAAGATTTGATCGCAGCCGTCGCCCTGTATCGCCCCGGCCCGATGGCCAATATTCCCGATTACTGCCGGCGCAAGCACGGCGAGAAGTGGGAAGCCCCGCACCCGGTGATCCATGACATCCTGGCCGAGACCTACGGCATCATGGTCTATCAGGAACAGGTTATGCAGATCGCCCAGACCATGGCCGGGTATTCTCTCGGCAGCGCCGATTTGTTACGCCGAGCGATGGGAAAGAAAATTGCGGCGGAGATGGAGGCGCAACGGAATGTCTTTACCGAAGGCGCCATCAAGAAGGGTGTCGATCCCGCGAAGGCGACTGAAGTCTTCGACCTGATGGCAAAATTCGCCGATTATGGTTTCAACAAATCGCATGCGGCGGCGTATGCTCTGATCGCGTATCAAACTGCTTGGCTGAAAGCCAACCATCCGGAAGTATTCATTGCGGCGTGTATGAGCCTTGCATTGAACAACACCGACCGGCTGGCGGCGTTGAAGCAGGATGCCGAACGCAGCTCCATCAAAATCCTGCCCCCGGATATCAATCGTTCCAGGGCCGACTTCTCGGTGGAGCGGATGGAGGACGGGCGGCTGGCGATCCGTTACGCTTTGGCAGGTGTGAAAAAGGTCGGGTTCTCGGCCATGGAATCCGTGGCGGCGGTGCGCGGCGGTGCGCCGTTCGTGGATGTGACGGATTTTGCCACGCGCGTCGATCCGCGCCAGATCAACAAGATGCAGATCGAAAATCTGGTGCGTGCCGGCGCGTTCGACAAGCTGGATAAGAACCGCGCCCGCTTGTTTTCCGGTGCAGAAACGATTCTGCGCCGGGCGCAGGCGGATCAAGAGGAAAAGGCCAGCGGACAGATTGGTTTATTCGGCGGTGTGTCCAGTAAGCCCGAGCCGCTGCGCCTTCCCGACCTTCCCGATTGGCCGCCGCTGGAGCGTCTGGCGTTCGAGGCCGAAGCGGTCGGCTTCCATCTGACCGCGCATCCGCTGGATGCTTACGCACCAGCGCTGCGACGGTTGGGTGTCACTCAGTCGATCCATGTCGAGGCGCGTGGCCAAGCCGGCGTTTCACGGATCAAGCTCGCAGGCACCGTCGTTGCGACAAAAGAACGTATAACCCGCACAGGAAGCCGTATGGCCTGGGTGCGGATCTCAGACGCCGCCGGATCTGTCGAGGTGACCTGCTTCAGCGAAGTACTCGGCCGGTCGCGCGAAGTTTTGGCCTCGGGTTCCAATGTGCTGGTGCAGGCGGAACTGAAGACCGAGGGTGAAGCGGTGCGTATCACCGCGTTGGATGTCATATCGCTGGATCAGGCTGCGGCCTCCGCCGGGGCGTCCATCAGGATATGGCTGCGCGAAACCGCCGCCGTGCCGCACATCCGAGAAATTTTGAAGCGCGAAAGCGGCGGGCGCGGACGGGTCACATTGGTGCCAAGTATCGGCAGTGACCAGGACGTGGAGATCGCACTGCCCGGCGGCTATAACGTGACCCCCCGGCTGGCGCAGGCGTTGAAGGCGCTGGCGGGTGTGGATCAGGTGGAGGAGGTGTGAGCAATCCGCACCTATACTGAAACACTCCCCCGCACTTGCATCGTCATGGTGCGCCTTCGCGCACCATCCATGTCTTTAACGGGTGCGAGACGCCAAAAGACGTGGGTGGTGAACCCTCGCACACCATGACGACTGGAGAACACAGTCGCCGCTTTACCAAAATGAAAACCGCTGATGCCTATTCCGCCGCCTCGGCCACCTCATCCACGCCGGTATAAAGATGCGGCCAGCGGCGTTTCACCAGCGGCCCCTTCTCATCGTACGCCAGACAGGTATTCAGGATCTTGCGCCCACCGCCCCATTTGTCGCCGATTCGTTTGTCGAACGCATCGCTGCCGGGTTTCTCGATCGATACACCCTCGGCCGTCATTTCACGCCGAGCACGGGCGGGGTTGATTGTTTGGAAGGCGGTGGTGGCCATTTGTTGGAGCAACTCGCGCAGATGGGTGCAACCTGCGGTACCGGCGACGGCATGGGTTGCTTCACGTAGGAACCCGGCTTTGATCTGCATGCCCACCAGCCGGGTAAAGTTCGGCGTCACGGTCGGACACATCCTGTACGGCGTCTTGTCGCTGACGGCTTCCACGCCCTGGATATGCATTGTCTCATCGACCGTAAGACGAAACCACATGTCGTGGATCGGTTCACCCGGTTCGATAAAGCCACGGTCGAAATTTGTCTGGCCGAAGCTTTTGCAGTCGGTCAAATGGGCTTCGATATCGTAATGTCCATCGGTTCGACGGTAGCCGTTGATCTCGATGGCGCGTGTGTGCAGACGCTCGCGTTCGGCGGGCTGGCTCAGCGGCATGCGGGCTCCTTGAAGGGTTGGGCAGATATTGCTATTTAGTGTACACCTATGCCAGCCCAAGCGGTTTATGGAAAGCACCCGCTCGGCATGACTGATCCGCGCATCCCGAACGGACGCGGTCGCGCCGAAACCTATGGCCGCATGAAAATTTCAATGGTCTGCCCCGGCAATTCTTGTTTTGCCAAACGGCGGCAGTTGCCCCTTTGGTGCTGGCAACCGAAGGCGGTATAAGTTTGGTTGATCCTGATCATGGGTTGCCGGTATTCGACCGGTCAGAATGGCGTGTTGAATTTTCATTGGCTGGACGAACTGAGGACTTCCCGAGGATGAACGCGTTCAAAGACCATTGCCGCCGGTCCCTCGATTCCATTCGTGGTCAGGGACGCTACCGGATATTTACCGCGCTGCAGAAGCGCGCGAATGGATTTCCGTATTATTTGCGTCCGGACGGATCGCGCGTGTTGGTGTGGTCTTCCAACGACTACATCGCGATGGGCGGCCATCCCGTGCTGGTGGAGGCCGCCTGCAAAGCTGCCCGGACAATGGGTACCGGCGCTGGCGGCACCCGCAACATAAGCGGCACCAGTCCGGTGCATGACGATCTCGAATCCGAACTGGCGGCGCTGCACGGCAAGGAAGCGGGGCTGTTGTTCACCTCGGGTTACGTGTCGAACCAGGCCGCATTGTCCACCATCCTCAACAGTATGCCGCATGGCCCGGACCAACCCTGGCAGGTGTTCTCCGACGCGAAAAACCACGCGTCGATGATCGCCGGGATCAAAGGATCGCGCGCGAACGTCAACATTTTTCGCCACAACGACCTCGTGCATTTGGAATCGCTGCTGGCGTCCGCGCCCGCCAAAGCGCCGAAACTGATCGCATTTGAGTCGGTGTACTCGATGGATGCGGATATCGCCCCGATCGGCGCGATCTGCGACCTCGCGGACACATACGACGCGATGACCTACCTGGATGAGGTCCACGCGGTCGGCATGTACGGCCCAACCGGCGGCGGGGTGTCCGAACGCGACGGAGTCGCCGGCCGGGTCGATATTATCGAAGGCACACTCGCAAAAGCGTTCGGCTGCCACGGCGGCTACATCACCGGCGACACCGAGGTGATCGATTTCATCCGTTCCACGGCGCCGGGGTTCATCTTCACCACGTCGCTGCCCCCGATGACCGCCGCCGCCGCCCTTGCCAGCGTCCGCCATGTGCGGCACGACCACGCACGGCGTGCCAGCCTGTTCGAACGGGCCGCGGCACTCAAGGCCAGATTCGACGCTGCCGGCTTACCCCGGATCGAGTCGGTCAGTCACATCGTGCCGCTGCATATTGGGGAGGCCGCACTTTGCATGGATGTCAGTCAACGCCTGCTGAACGAGTTCGGCATGTACGCGACCCCAATCAACTATCCAACCGTATCACGCGGCGACGAACGGTTGCGCTTCACCCCGGGTCCGCTGCACACAGACGCGATGATGGACGAACTGGTAAACGCGTTACTGGCGATCATCCCGCTGGAAAGACGGCGCGCGGCGTGAATGCCGCCCCTATTGCGAAGGCCCGCCATGCTGCCGAACTCAGCCATGACGGCACCGCGCCATGATCACCGAACTCGGGCACTTCGCGCTGATCCTGGCGCTGTTCGTCTCCGTCATCCAGTCGACCGTGCCGATGATCGGCGCTGCCCGCCGGCACGTTGGCTGGATGGCGGTTGGACGAGCCTGTGCGCTGACCGGCTTCGCCCTGACCGCGTTGGCGATGCTGGCGTTGATGCACGCCTATGTCGTGTCGGACTTCACCGTCATCAACGTCATCCAGAACAGCCACACCGATAAGCCGCTGCTGTATAAGATCACTGGCGTATGGGGAAACCACGAGGGGTCCATGCTGCTGTGGGTGTTCATGCTGTCGCTGTGTTCGGCGGCCGTGGCATTCTTCAGCGACAACCTGCCCCCTGCTCTGCGTGCCCGCGTGCTCGCAGTCCAGGGCATGATCGCGGTCGGTTTTTTGCTGTTTATCCTGCTGACATCGAACCCATTCCTGCGCACGTTTCCGCCCGCCCCGGATGGGCACGGGTTGAATCCGGTGCTGCAAGACCCCGGGTTGGCGTTCCATCCGCCGTTCCTCTACCTCGGCTATGTCGGGTTTTCCGTCGCCTTCGCCTTCGCCGTCGCCGCGTTGATCGAAGGCCGGGTCGATGCCGCCTGGGCGCGCTGGGTGCGGCCTTGGACGCTGGCGTCGTGGTGTGCGCTGACCGTCGGCATCGCGATGGGGTCCTGGTGGGCGTACTACACGCTTGGCTGGGGCGGCTGGTGGTTCTGGGACCCGGTCGAGAACGCATCCTTCATGCCCTGGCTGGCCGGCACCGCGCTGATCCATTCGTCCATCGTGGTCGAAAAGCGCGACACGCTTAAGTCGTGGACCGTCCTGCTGGCGATCGTCACGTTCTCCTTGTCCCTGGTCGGCACCTTCCTGGTGCGGTCGGGCGTGCTGACCTCGGTGCATGCGTTCGCGACGGACCCCGAGCGCGGGACGTTCATTCTGCTGCTGCTGATCGTGGCGATCGGCGGGTCGCTGACGCTGTATGCCATTCGGGCACCGGCGCTGAAGGGCGGCGGACTGTTCGCGCCGATCTCGCGGGAGGGCGCGGTGGTGCTGAACAACCTGCTGCTGTCCTGCGGCTGCGCGACGGTGTTCCTCGGCACACTGTATCCGTTGTTCCTGGATGCGATGGACGGGCCAAAGCTGTCCGTTGGGTTTCCGTTCTTCAACCGCACGTTCGCGCCGATGATGGTGCCGATGGTGATCGCGGTGGGCGTCGGCCCGATGCTGGCCTGGAAGCGCGGTGATTTGCTGGGTGCGCTGCAACGGCTGTGGGTCGCGTATATCGCGACGGCCCTGACGATCCTGGTGGCGTGGTATGTCACCTACGGCGGTCCGGTGCTGGCGGTTCTGGGCCTCGGTCTGTCCGCCTGGCTGGCGAGTGCGGTGTTGACGGAATACGCCGAACGCATCCGTCTGTTCCGCATTCCTTTGGCAGACAGTTTCCGGCGGGCGATCCACCTGCCGCGCTCCACCTACGGCATGTCGATCGCGCATTTCGGGCTGGCGGTGTCGGTCGCCGGGTTCGCGGCCTCGGCGTTCGACAAAGAGGCGATCGAGGTCCTTAAACCGGGTGGCACCATCGCCATCGCCGGCTACGAACTGACGCTGGAGCGCGTGGACAAGATTCAAGGTCCGAACTACACCGCCGACGATGCTGTTATCCGCGTGACCCGCGACGGCAAATTCCTGACGACCATGCACCCGGAACGCCGCTTTTTCCCACTGCAAAAACAAACCACCGGCGAGACCGCGATCCGTACCAACCTCGTTTCCGACCTGTATGTGGCGCTGGGAGAATCCGACACCGCGGGCGATTGGACGGTGCGGGTCTATTGGAAGCCGTTGGTGCCGTGGATATGGATCGGTGCGATCATCATGGCGTTCGGCGGGTTGGTCAGCCTGAGCGATCGTCGCTGGCGCGTCGGTGCGGCCGCACGGGCCGCGGCGGGCCGCGGGGCTCATTCAGTTCCGGCGGCTGGTCCGGCGGCAGGCGAATAGGCATGAAACGTGCGTTTTTTCTGCTGCCTTTGGTGATTTTCCTGATCATCGTGGGGTATTTCTCGATCTCTTTGCGGCCGGGCCACGACAGCCACGAAATACCCTCGGCGATGATCTCCCAGCCGGCGCCCGGGTTCGATCTGGCGGGTTTGAACGACGGCAAACCGCTCGTGCTGGACGAGTTGAAGGGACATCCCTTTGTTATCAACTTCTTCGCATCCTGGTGCGTGCCGTGCCGGGTCGAGCACCCGCTGCTGATGCGGATGGCGGCGCAGAACCATGTGCCACTGTACGGCATCGCCTATAAAGATAAACCCGAGGATTCCGCCCGGCTGCTGGCGACCCTCGGCGACCCGTACCGGCGGGTTGGAATCGACCGGGACGGCCGCGCCGGGTTGAATTTCGGGGTGTACGGCGTGCCCGAGACCTATGTGATCGACGGCGCCGGGATTATCCGCAAGCGGTTCGTCGGGCCGCTGAACGCCGTCACGGTGGACAAGGAACTGTTGCCGTTGCTGAAGCAACTCGGTCAGTCATGAGGTTCTGGTTTCATAAGCATCATCCGGGCAGCATGGCTCAGATTTTAAGTGTGCGCGCTTACCAGGCATCGTCAGGCACGGACGTGCGCATGTCTCCTGGCCGGGGTTGGCCCCACAGGCATCAGGAGAAGCGTCCCGGGGAGGACGGCATTCTCTTTGACCGTCATGGCCAGACCTTGCCCTCGCCGTCATGGCCAGGGCTTGTCCCGGCCATCCGCGCACGAACGGCCGGTGCGCGGATGACCAGTGCGCGGATGACCGGGACAAGCCCCATAGGCATCGGCTTAAGCAGTCGGCAGAGAATATTTTTTCTCTGGACGAGGCTTTATCGACTCCGTCATGGCCGGGCTTGGCCCGGCCAACAACGAGTCTTGAAGGCGCGGCACAGTAAG
>JANXLQ010000023.1 GCA_025355085.1 Rhodopila sp. | reverse complement strand
CGCCGCGGTACGCCTGGACCCCCCGAACCGCTTTATCAACCGCAGCCGCCGGGTCGGGGATATGCGAAAAATGGCAGCCGTCTGGCCTGAAATCAAACCATTACTTGCAAACACAAAAAAACCAGCCGTTCTCGTTTTGGCAAAGAAGCGATTGTATCCCCGGCCGTCATGGTGCGCGAAGGGAACCATCCACATCTTTTGACGGCTCGCACCAGTAAGACATGGATGGTCCCCTTCGCACACCATGGCGAGGAAAGTGATCGCGAACACCAAAATGAGAACTGCTACACAAAAACGTCCTTGCTTGCCCCCGGCATTACGTTGATATTATTTAAACGTATTGGTAAATTCTGATATCGGCCACCTTCGGGAGCGCATATGTTCGTTGTTCCTAACCGAGATCGGCCATTAACCCGGCCACCGAGCCTGCGTCCCGCGGTCAATGGGTAGCGGCTATCACGACAACAAGTCTGGCTCTGGCGGCAACCTTGGTATTGTTGCCGTATGCCGCGCTTCCAGGTCCCGTGATTCCGGGATTTCTGATCATCAATCAGACCGCGCTGCTGATCGCCTATGGCCTCGGCTCCTGGGTGCTGTACGCGCAGTTCCGTCGCGGCCGGTCGCTCAGTCTGCTTCTCGCGGCAACTGCAAGTTTGTTCACAGCCGGCATCATGACGCTGCAGTTCGCCAGCTTCCCCGGGGTTTTTGCGCCGGGTAACGCCCGCCTGCTGGGAACCGGACCCGAGACGAGCAACTGGCTGTGGACATTCTGGCATGCCGGCCCGGTCGCGCTGGGCCTGGGTTACGCCGCAACCGTGCATCGCGGGCGGGCAGCGAGCTTTGCGCCGGATCGTACCGCCCTTGCGGTCTGTTTGTCGATTGCCGGAGCGCTGTTGCTCACTGCGGCCTTCGGCGTAGCCTCGACAGCGGCTCTGCCGTGGCAGCCATGGCAGAACGGCGGCGAAAACTATATGGTGTTCGTCACTTCGGGCGTGGGACCGTGTCTGTGGCTGTTAGCTATCGCGGCGCTCGGTGCCCTGTGGTGGACCACGCGCGTGGGCCGCACGGTGCTGGAGCTTTGGATCGCGGTATCGTTGGTATTACTCAAGCTTGATTCCCTTCTGACCCAGGTCGGCATGACGCGCGGCAGCGTTGGGTGGTATGCGGGCCGCATCGGGGCGCTTATCTCGGCGCTGATGGTGCTGTGGGCATATCTGCACGAGGTCAACGCCACCTATTCGCGGGCGGAGAAGCTGGGCGCTTCAGAGCGTCTGCGTATCGAGGAAGCTCTGCGCCACGCGCAAAAAATGGAAGCGGTCGGTCATCTTACCAGCGGCATCTCCCACGATTTCAACAACCTGCTCACGGTCATAAACAGTGCGTTCGAGCTGATCCTGAAGCGCCAGCACCAGCCCGGGGAGGTCGCAAAAATGGCTGACCTGGGCCTGAACGCGGTCAACAAAGGAACCGCGCTGACCGCTCAGTTGCTGTCGTTCTCTGGCCGCAAGGCACTCCGGCCGGAGACAGTCAACCCCAACGCCGTCATGGCTGACTTCCAGGCGCTGGCCTTGCGCGCCGTTCCTGTAAGCGTGCGCCTGGAATGGAGGTTCGAATCGGACGCCCATCCAGTCGTCATCGATACCCTCGAATTTGAGACGGCCTTGCTCAATCTCATTGTGAATGCTCGCGACGCCATGGGAAGCGGGGGAGGCCGGATCGACGTGTCCACCCGGAACGCCACCTTGGGGGCGGGCGCTATGCCTGACGGCGCTCGGCCCAACGACGCCGCACTCGCGGCGGGTGCCTATGTGGTCATCTCGATAACGGACGATGGCCCCGGCATGCCGGAAGACGTGGCGACCCGCGCGTTCGACCCGTTCTTCACAACGAAAGAAACCGGCAAAGGGACCGGGCTGGGATTAGCCCAGGTCTATGGGTTCGCACATTCGGCCGGCGGCCTGGCGGTAATCCACACGGCACCATCCGGAACCACGATCGAACTATGGCTTCCGCAGATTGTGTCAGTCACCGCACACGCTACGGAAAGCAATTCGACCATAACAGATCCAACAGCCGCCGCTGTCGTTGTCCATCCCGTCCCGGCGGCACAGGCCGCGCAGTGATCGGCCGATCTGCTTTATCGGCGTTTATCCGCGGTTGTAACTCTTGCTTTTGTTACTCCAACCCCAGACGAGCTGCCGCTGAACCGGATTCAAATGCCGGAATCTTACGATCTCGTCAGCGGGCGGTCCAACGCTTTGATGACCGTGCTTAAATCCGCGGACAAATCGCGATCCTGGTTTTCATCTCAGACCACCGGCCCAATGTTTTGACCGTTCAGTCCTTTCTCGTCATGGCAGGCGAAGCAGGCTGTGCGAAAACTCCCGCCCAAATTTGCGTTGGAGAATATTTTTCTCTGGCATGCCCCTGTCGTCGCGACGACCCAATTCCGTCACGGCAGGAGAATGCCTACCATCTGCGCCTTT
>JANXLQ010000022.1 GCA_025355085.1 Rhodopila sp. | reverse complement strand
GGGCGCAGCTGTTGTCTTGGTTTTCCGAATTGCCACCAATCCCGGAAATATTGCTTGGCATCGTTTGTGGGTGAACGTTCCACTTGTTTGCCGCGCTCAACTCTAACTGTTGAAGAGAGGTATTGATATACCTCGGGGAATCGATCCCGTACCTCCTCGGCCTCTAGGCCAAATAGATCGATGACCATTACCTCTCGGGGGCGGGACATTAGATCACGGCCATTGCGATAAACGCGGATATGACGTTCTAGACCCTCTCTCCGACCAAGGCCCAAAGCCTCAACTTGTGCGGGGGTAACGATGAAACCTGCGCCATGGAGCGAGACACCACGTGAGCAAAGACCTTGGCTCGCGAGAAGCGATTTTGCCCCGGCGATATTCACCCCCACCGATAGGTCTGCGTGGATCGTTCCTTCACTCGTTGAAAAGTCGATCAATGGGGTATCGGTGTCCAAACCGGTCTCTCGCACGACCTCATGCACCGCCCCGTCATGCGTTCCCGCCTCGGCAACCGTCATCGCGATCCGCACCGCAGCGGCATCCGGCGTAGCCTTCGTCCAGGGATGATCCGCAATCGCCATCACCAGCGACAACGGCGATTTCGCGCTCAAATACCGCTCAGTCACCCGCCGCTGAAACACCTGGGTCATCGAGTTTGTCGTCACAAAACCGAACCGGCGTAGTATCGACTTTCCAGCGGTCAGAATACGCGCCGCCTGATCCCACCAATACATCACGAAATCGGCGGAATCGTTCATTTCGGGATACGCGCGCCACAACGCCTCCGCCTGCTCATCACCGAGCCTGGCGCGCAGATCCTTGCCGCCGATGAAGGGCGGGTTGCCGACGATGAATTCGGCGGGCACCCACTCCGGGCGCGTCGGGTTTTTGTAGTCATAGACCTCGACCTCATGCCCATCCGCATCACGGCGGGTTTTCGGCACCCCTCGTTCATCCCGCGCCAGCACCCGATCCGCGTTCAGCACCGCGTTGCCGACCTTGATATTATGGAACGCCCGCAGAATAGGCTCCCTCGGCATGCCGCCCCGGGTCCGGAAATGCCATTGCAAATGTCCAATCCACAGCACCAACTCTGCGATAGCAGCGGCACGCGGGTTCACTTCCAGACCGAGGAACTGATGCGGATCGACCGTCTGCCGGTCCAGCCCCAGCATTTCCTGTCCACCCAGCTCGGCCAGCGCCTCCAGCACCTCGCCTTCCAGGCGTTTCAGCAATTCCAGCGACACATACAGGAAGTTTCCGGTGCCGCAGGCCGGGTCCAAAACACGGACGGCACATAGTTTCTCGTGGAACGCCAGGACGGTCTTCACTGCCTCCTGCTGCCGGTTTTCCGCGCGTTGCCGGCTGGCGGTGGACAGCGCCTCATTCCAATCGTTCCGCAACGGTTCCATCACCGTGGCGATCACCAACCGCTCCACATACGCACGAGGCGTGTAGTGCGCCCCCAGCTTTTTTCGTTCCTGCTTGTCCAAAGCCTGTTCCAGCAGCGTGCCGAAAATGGACGGATCGACCTCTTTCCAATTCGCCTCCGCCGCGCGGCGAAGTTCGCCGATATCCTCGCGACCGAGCGGAATGACTGTGCGGTCTTTGAAGAACTGACCGTTGAACAGGCGGACTTTCTGTTCCAGCGGAAAGGCGAAGCCGCCGGTGTCCATTGCCTCCCACAACTGCCCGACCAGCGTGACCAAATTCTCGGGATGCGCCTCGCAGCGTTGCAGCAGATTCCTAAACGACTTTTCCGGCAGCAGTTCCACGTCTTCCGCGAACATGGTGAACAGACAGCGCATCAGGAACATGGCGACCTGTTCGGGGTCTTTGCCTTGTTGCTCCAACGACTTCGACACCGCTGCCAATCGTTCCGCGATCGCCCTTGTGGCTCGGGCGGAGGCCCTGGCCGGGTCCAGCGACAGCGGCGCGGTCCAGATGGCGGCCAGCCGTTCGCGGATTTCGGGACGGCGGAGGTCTTCCAGATAGATACGAAACGATTGCCGGTCGGGGAACTGGGCGTAGTTCTTTCCCTGGCCGGAGAAGTCGGCATAGACCTCCATCACATGGCCGACGTCGCAGACCAGGATGAACGGCGGCCAGCCGTGGTCCACCGGTAACGCCCGAGCGTAACCCTCGGCCTGACTGCGGGCGTTGCGCATCAGGACGTCCCAGCCGGCGGTGGCGGTGCGAATTCCGGGGCGTTCGGGTTGGGTGTCGGGGAACAGGCCGGGCTGGTAGCTGGGGGCTTTGGCCTGGCCTTTCAGGCGGGACTGCTTGGCTTCCAGCACGAACGATCCGCGTTTGTACAGATCGATGCGGCGGGAGGCGGCGGAGCCATCGGGTAGGAAGTCCTTCACCATTCGTTCGAAGACATAATCGTTGTCCTCGGTCGTGGCGCCGGCCGGGTCCGGGACGGGTAAACCGAGCGTGCGGCAGAGTTCGGTGAGGAACATGCTGTAGTTGGCGCGTTCCTGCCCGCCCTCGCGTCCTTGCCAGCGGGCGATAAAGGCGTCGGTCGCTGCGGTGTCGTTTCCCATGCGGGATTAGTATAGGCGG
This sequence comes from Rhodopila sp., assembly GCA_025355085.1. Lineage (GTDB taxonomy): Bacteria > Pseudomonadota > Alphaproteobacteria > Acetobacterales > Acetobacteraceae > Rhodopila. The sequence goes on along the minus strand of JANXLQ010000022.1, from coordinate 369 downwards.
GTGCGGGGTGCAGGGGGAAGGGGGCAATCGAGGGCAACACGCGATGCGTGGCCTATAGATCAACGTGTTGTCAGCATCGTAGAAATGTTCGGGGTCGTCATGGCCCGGCTTGTCCGGGCCACCCATCGCGGCACAACTGCTTGAAAAGGTGACCCGGACAAGCCGCATAGGCGTCAACTTAAGGCGTTTGGCGGGGAGGATTTGCTCATTCGTCATGGCCGGGCTTGGCCCGGCCACCCACGACTTCCTGTGCCGCGCCAAGCAAAGTCGTGGGTAGCCCGGTCATGACGGAGCCGATAAAGCCTCGTCCAGGGAAAAAATATTCTCTGCCGACCGCTTATGGTGATGTCTATGGGGCCAGGCCCAGCC
>JANXLQ010000021.1 GCA_025355085.1 Rhodopila sp. | reverse complement strand
ACCTGCCGCCCGAGGGCCAGGCTCTGTTGGACAGCGCTACCAGCATTTTCTCCGGACGCTTCTGGTGGAATGTCATTCTCGCGCACGCGCTGCCGGCCGGAACAACGGCCTTTTTCATCGCAATCAGGATCGGCGGCGTTGTCGCCGCGCTGTGTCCGATGTTGCGCCAGGACGGCCGGCTGAACGGGCTGACCACACCCTATACCTGCGAGTACGCGCCCGTGTTCGCCGCCGGTCTCGATCGGGCAACCCGCATCGCCGCTATGGCATCGTTCGCAAGGCACCTCCGCAATCAGGGAACCGTGCGGCTGGACGCCCTCCCCCTCGAATGGGACGGCCTCCCCGATCTAGAGGCCGGTGCTCGGCAAGCCGGCCTGCACCCGCTGCGCTTCGACCATTTCGGCAACTGGTACGAGGATGTCAGGGGCCTCGATTGGGCAGCCTATCTGCTCCGGCGCTCCGGCGCGCTGCGAGAAACCATCCGCCGCCGCCTGCGCCGAGCGAACAAGCTGGCGGACGCCCGGTTCGATCTGTTTACCCAACCGGCGGAGATGGACCGCGCGGCGGCAGCGTTCGAATCCGTCTATCAACGAAGCTGGAAAGACGCCGAACCGTTCCCGGCGTTCAATGTTGCGCTGATGCGGGCAATGGCCGACCGCGGCCAATTGCGCTTTGGCGTATGGTCGATCGGGGCCGAACCGGTCGCGGTGCAAATGTGGGTGGTGCAGGCCGGCCATGCCATAGTGCTGAAGCTGGCGCATGATGAGACGTACAAGGCGCATTCCCCGGGCACGGTACTGACCGCGCTGATGTTGCGGCACCTGCTGGACCGGGAGCATGTGGAGCAGATCGATTTTGGCCGGGGCGACGACGACTACAAGCAGGGCTGGGCCGTTCAACGCCGGCAACGCATCGGCGTGCTGCTGGTCAATCCGTGGCGAGTGTCCGGGGCCATCGCCCTGCTGCGGCATTTCGCCGGCCGTGTTCGGGCCTCGCTAAAGAGGACGGCGCTATAACGGCCCGGGACCAATGGGCGCGGAGAGTGCCGCATCAACCTTCGTCATAGCCGGACTACGATCCGGCTATCCGTGCCGTCATCAGTCCCTGATCGAGAACCACGGCCTCGCTGCAACGTTTGCGCGGATCTACCCCGCAGCCAACCCCGGACGGAAGCATCGGCATCAACGCCGCCGGTATTACCCGCCGCGCGCGTTCCGCCGGCGGCGGAAGCTGGCCAAACCGGCGAGGCCGGCGCCAAGCACCGCGAGCGAGGTCGGTTCCGGGACGTTGTATGCCGTTAATGCGTATGTAAAGGTATCGCCGCTGCCGCCCAACGCCACAGATTCATCGGTGAAGATGGTCAGCGTGGAGTTCAACGTCCCGATCAACGACGTGCCGGTGACCGTGATCGGCACCAACAGCACTCCGTTTTCGGTGATCAGCGAACCGGCGATGGAGGCGATGGAGAACGCCGGCGCGTCAACGCCCGTAATGGTGTATTGGTCGATCGTCAGATCGGTCAACAGGTGGTTGCCGCCATTTGCGTCGGCCGATGTATTCTTCAGCGCCAGATAAACGGTCTGGGATTGCCCTTTGCCGACGGTGCCGAAATTGATCGTGGACCCGGCTGCCGCGACCGAACCGCCTGTACCCGTGACCGTCGGGGTGTTGACCGCCCCGCCCTGGATCGAACTCTGGTAGGTCGGTCCGACCGCCGAGCCGGTCAGCACGGACGATACCGTTTGCGGCGCGTTGGTCAGAGCCGTGCTGCCGTTGGAAAACGCAACCGTCACCGTCGATGTGGCCGTGCCCCGGCTCAGCGGCGTGTAGGTGTAGCCAAGCGTCGTGCTGGCGGTGCTGCCCACGGTCGGCGTGGCGTTGCTGGCCAGGCTGATGGTGCCGGAATTGGTGGATGTGAAACCAGAACCCAGTGTGGCGGAAACCGATCCGTTCAGGTTGTAAGCGGTGCCGGTGCCCGCAAGATTGCCATTGCCGATGTTGGCAACAGTCAGCGACGTGCTGCTGCTGGACCCGATACGGGCATAGGTGTAATTGGGGTTGTAGGTCACCGACTGGACGGGGGCTACTCCGGTTCCGGCCAACGTCGTGGTGACGCTGCCGGCCGCATTGCCGGTCCCGACACCATTGGTGAAGCTGGTCGCAATGGTCGTGGTCGCCGCACCGGACAGCGTCGGCTTGAACGTATAGGCATACGTCGCGGATGTCGCAGCTCCGGTCCCGGTATAGTTGGAATCCTGCAACCCGAACGAAGAGGCAGTACCCACGAACACCGAGTTACCGCCGGTAATCGACCCATTCAGGTTGAAGTTGGTGTTGTTAACCGTGCGGCTGCCGGCGGGCTCAATCAGGTAGGCATTACCCACATTCGCAACGTTCAAGTTTACGGTCGAACTGGAGCCGACCAGGACATAGCCAGCGGAGGCATTGGTGACCATGCCACCAGCCAACGGCGCAACGCCGGTGCCAGTCAAGGTCAGCGTAGCTGAATTGCTGCCGGATGCAGAATCGGTGGCAATGATGCTCTGGCTATAGATGCCGCTGGCCGCGGGTGAGAACGTGAACGACGCAGTCACGCTGCCCGACTTGCCGACAATCGTGCTGTTGATTGCGGCGCCCGTGAACGGCGATAGCCCCGCTCCTACGCTAAGCGTCGTGGTGTCATCCTGTCCGGTGACTGTTACCAGCGCAGTGTGAGCGGCCGTTGTCATCCCAACAAGAACGTTACCGAACGTCGCCGGCTGAGCGGTGGTGACCAAAACAGATGCGTATGCGTCCCGCCCGTCCAGCAGGAGAAGAGCTAACAACGAGGTCGCGGACGCCAGTGATGCTCTCAAGCTACAACCCTACCCTTCGCTGCCTAGATAACGTAACATTTAACAAAAATAAACTAATTTTTTAAACAGGCTTACCCAAGCTTGCATATCGAGCGGTACTATACGCACCCATCGTTTATACCACGAAGCGAAACCTTTTGCTAACAAACTGTTGCCAAACCTATGCAACGAAAGGATGACAAAACCGTAGAACCCGCCCGTTTCCGACTGACCCCGAACCGGCCCTATTGGAACTTTGGAACAACGCGGCCCATCAACAGCCGAGGCGACCAAAATCGCCCGGCCTGCGCCCATATCTGCTGATGCGACTGGTCCGTCAGGCTGCGTTTGTAACGGTCGCCGCCGGCCAGGAAATCATAGACCTTCAGCCCCTGGTCCATCGCCCCTTGGACTGCTCTGGCATGGCAGGTAAGGCCTGGTTTGGCTGGCGACGTCTGGCCCTGATAGGCGAAGCCGCTTTGATAGGCCAACGAGCGCCCTCGGTGGATAAAATTATACAAAATTCCAATTGCAGTATCGTTACATGAGACTTTTACCAAAGAAATCTCGCCGCACGGCATCGCTGACACGATCAGCGCCTGATGAAACCGGCGGAAGAACGGTTCGGCGAAGCTGCCGGGGCGCCCCCGCGCGGTCCAGGCGGCCTGATGCAACGCCGCCATCGCGTCGAGCATGGCATGCGCCTCCTCCACCGAGCAGGCGTATTCCAGCACGATCGGTCCGGCCTGCTGGTAAAAGCGATCCGACCGGCGAATCTGTTGTCTTGTATTGGCGCTGCGGGCGGACAGGTAATCGCCTCCGGTCGCGCGCAGGGCGGCCAGATCGACATAAGGCGAGGCCTGCGACCGCCCGATCAGCACCAAACCCGCCGCGTGGCGAATCGCCGGCAGCACCGATTCACTCAGTCCCGACAGCACAAGATCGTAGCTGGCCGCCACCGCACGCAGACACAGGGTGGTCAGTTCATCGTCGCGCCCCGCCTCCGCCAGAACGCCGTTCTGTTCGACATACGGGCAATCCAGTTCGGGCGTTCCGCTCTCGCCCAAATACAGCACCGAAGTGCCGAACCTCGGCCGCACGCGATTGAACAACGCCAGGGCAACGGTTCGCCCGTCCTCGGTTGCTTCGACCAGGACCGGATCGGTGAATCGCTCCCCGGCCAGACAGCCTACCCAGGTCCAGCTCTGGAAAAACGATCCGTTGGTCCGGGGTTCCAGTGCGCGCCACCGAACACCCAGTTCCGCGAAGTCGTTGACCGGGGTGACGCTGACCGCGATCACGGCGCCGCAAAGTCCCCGCGCCACAACGCGCCATGCGCGGCAAACATCGCGTCCTGACCAAAATCGCGTTCGGCTTTCGCCCGATTGGCACGACCGATCCGGTGTCGAGCCTCCGGATCGGCCGTCAGGCGCGCCAGTGCAACGGCCAACGCGGCATCGTCCAGACGGGTGACCAAATCAACATTCTCCGGCGCCACCATCAACCGGACATCGCCGACATCGGTGGATACGACCGGCAGGCCGCTCGCCATGGCCTCGATCACCGACAGCGGCATTTGTTCGGTGTCGGACGACAGCGCGAAGATGTCGAATTGGGCGTAGAATGGCGCCGTATCCTGGTGATGGCCGGCGAAATGGACTCGATCCGCCACCCCCAGCGCGATCGCCAGCGCCTGTAGGGCCGGACGTTCCGGTCCATCGCCGACGATGACCAGCCGACCGGACGGCAGCGTGGCAAAAGCACGCAAAAGCCGGGAAATATTCTTCTCCTCGCGCAACGCGGCGACCGTGCCGATGACCGGTTCGCCCGTTCCGCGCCGGGACCCGTCCGTCGCGAACCGCGCAAGGTCGATGCCGTTCGGCACGTAGTGGATCACTTTCGGCGGCAGCTTCCAGGTCTTCGTGGCGATGCGAACAAGGTTGCGGGACGGCAACACAACCGGCGTGCGGCTAAGAGCGATTCTCCGGACGATAACCCGGCGAGGGATTTGGCTGCTGCGTTCCTCCGGCCCGAATCCGTCCACGACATGCAGATGGCGCGTAACCGGCAAGACGTTGGCGAGGGCGAACTCGATGGCGCCCCAGTTGCAGGTGACCAGCACGTCGGGCCGCCAGTCCCTTAGGTGTTGCCGGAAACGCAAGGTGTTCGCCAGCATCGTGTTCTTGGTCACGGCGATGGTCGGAAAGGTAACATCCAGGCCGGGGTTCAACCGCTCCCGACAGGCCAGATTGCCGTCCAGGGACACGACGATGTGGCGAAACGCCGCACCGAAATGGTTGGCCACAGCCGCGAAACGCACCTGCGCGCCCCCCACCGCGAAGGTCGGAAACACATGCAGGACCAGCGGAGCCGGTTGGTCGTCGCTTCTCTGTCCGGTCGCCACGGTCACTCTAATATTCCTCGGGTATCACGCCGGCCGAAGCGGCGACGATCCGCCCCCGCATACCGCAATCGCTTTCGCCACCGCAATGCTTTGCAGCCGCGACCCCGAATCGTCGTCCCCAAACCCTATCTCAGTAACCAGGCTGTCAGTCGCTGTCCGGCGGAATAACGTTCTGCGCCTTCGGACCCAGCAGCGCCGCGCACATGGTTTCGGCCGATTTGGACCGAATATCGTCCCACGCCTGCGGGGTATAATAGGCCGAGTGCGGCGTAATGATCAGCCGCCCCAACGTCCAATCCTCTCGCGCCCGATAGGCGCGCATCAATTCCGGCACTGGTTCGACCGGCGGCTCCACCGGCACGACGTCCAGCCCAACCCCAGCCAGATGGCCATTTTTCAGTAGCGTCGCCAGGGCGTCGATGTCGATGATCGGGCCGCGCGCGGTGTTCACGACCACAGCCCCCTTCGGCAACCATGACAGTTCTTTAAGACCCAGCAGGTTGCGGGTCTCACGGGTCAGCGGTGTGTGAACGGACAGCGTATCGGTCTGCCGCAACAACTCTTCCAGGGTGGCCGCCCGTTGGATGCCAAGACCGAGTTCAACCCCGTTTGGCAGATGCGGATCGAAGAACACCACGCGAAAACCGAACGCCTTGGCGCGCAACGCAACGGCGGTGGCGATGCGGCCCATCCCGACAATGCCGAAGGTCTGCACCGAAGACCGCCGCACCAATGGATCGTTGATAAGGCGCCACGCTGCCGGAGGATTGGCCCGCTGCGCCTCAAGATGCAGCAACAATCCCCGGCGCAACGACAACGCCAGCGCCATCGCGTGATCGGCGACCTCGGTCGTGCCGTAATCAGGCACGTTCAGAATCATGATCCGGCGTTCCGCAGCCGCGACCCGATCGAGATTGTCGTAACCCACACCCATGCGGCAAATCGCCCGCAACCGAGGGAATCGCTTCAGGTCGTTGGCATTGACCTTAAAGCGCAGGATCATCAGCCCCTCGGCCGCCGCGCAGTCTTCGTCGGATAAGTCGGCTAATGACGTGGAGGCCGAGGGAACGATGATCCGCACGTCCGGTCCGTAGATCCGCCGTTCCACACTGTCATCGGAGTAGCTGTTTTCCGAATACAGAACGGTCGCGATGGGCGTGCTGGTCATGGCTTGGTTTCCCTAACGGCTTTTCATCCTCCTATAACGCAGTCGATCATGACGCAAATCGAGTGTGGCAGACGCCTACCGGGGTTTCTGTTCCTCTGCCTTTTTCGCCTGACTATGACTGATCGCGGCGCCCGTGGCCGCACCCGCGACGGCGTGACCGCTGCCAACTTCATGGCCGGCGACCGCCCCAACAGCGGCACCTTTGGCGGCACCGGCCGGCTTCTTATTGATGTCATCGGCAGCCTGAGCCGCGACGGCAAGACCGATAAAAAGAGTAGCGAGAATGATACGCCGCATCTTTGCAACCTCCCATTATGCGGAGGAACAACGGCGTGTGGCAGCGAGTGTTCCCGGCGGAATGAGAATGGGAGCCATGTGATACCACCGGCCCAATGTTTCGACCGTTCGGCCCTCATGGCAGGCGAATCCCTGCCATCCACGTCTTTGTCCGAACCAGCATCGCGAGGCCTGGATAGCGGGCCTTCGCCCGCCATGACAGTGACGAGGCAGAATATAGGGCCGTTGGTACGATCGACGGCGCCCCATGCCCCCGATCGCAAACCAGCATCGCCGACAGGCCAACCCGGCACCGCTGTAACAAATCATGGCGAAAAATAAAGAAACACACGCGGAACACTGCCCCAAATAAAGGGCAGCGCCGCCGCAATCCGATGCAGATATCCCTCTAAAGTCGCTCCGTTCAGTCGGCTGCGTCGGCAACCTCGACCCGCTTCTTCCGCGACTGGATACTTTTCAATGCCGTCTCAACATGTCGGCTAAATACGTATTCCGCCGGCCGCTGATTGGCCAACGATACGTCAGGCGCCATCGGGCCGTCCGTCCGAATGCCGCGCATCACCTGCGCCACCGCCCGCCAGGGCTTCCGAACCGACTCCGCCACCGCGCTGGCCTCGTATCCCGAATGCACCATGCAATCGGCGCATTTCTCATAGTTACCGGTGCCGTATTTATCCCACTCGGTCGTATCCATCAGCTCTTTGTACGACTTCGCATAACCCTCGCCCAGCAGATAACAAGGCCGCTGCCAGCCGAAATAGGTGCGCGTCGGGTTGCCCCAGGGCGTGCAATGGAAGGTCTGGTTACCCGCCAGAAAATCCAGGAACATCGACGACTGGTTGAACGACCACTTCTTCTTCCAGGTCCCCTTCCCCTGCCTGCTGAAAATCCCCCGAAACAGTTCCTTCGTCTTCGCCCGATTCAAAAAATGCTGCTGATCCGGCGCCCGCTCATACGCATAACCCGGAGAAACCGAAGGAACTGTTTCGGGGGATTTTCAGCAGGCAGGGGAAGGGGACCTGGAAGAAGAAGTGGTCGTTCAACCAGTCGTCGATGTT
>JANXLQ010000010.1 GCA_025355085.1 Rhodopila sp. | reverse complement strand
GGTTGGCGCAGGACAGCGACGAGACACCGAAACCCGGCAGCCTGCCGAATAGTGAATTCCGCATGATCGCAACCCCGATGATGGCGTTGGATGCGATGGCGGCAAAGGCTCGCTCGATGGGCCTGACGCCGCTGATCCTGGGGGATGCGCTGGAGGGCGAGGCCAGCCAGATGGGCATTCTCATGGCTGGCATCGCGCGATCCGTCCGCACGCACGGGCTGCCTTTGCGCGCACCGGCCGTATTGCTGTCCGGCGGTGAAACCACGGTAACACTGTCCGGCAAGCCCAGCGGTGCGGGGGGGCGCAACACCACCTTCCTGCTCGGCCTCGCCATCGCGCTGGATGGGGCGGCGGGCATCTGGGCCACATCCGCCGATACCGACGGCATTGACGGGATGGATGACATCGCCGGTGCGCTGCTGACCCCCGATACACTGGCAAGGGCGAGAGCGAAGGGACTGGATGCGCGCGCCATGCTGGCCGCCCATGACAGCCATGGCTTCTTTGGTGCGTTAGGGGACTTGATCGTAACCGGTCCCACGCTCACCAATGTTAACGATATCAGGGCAATCCTGATCGCTTAAAAAACAAGGGAATCGTCCATGGCAGTCCGCCCCAAGATGCGCCGCCGCCGCCGCACCAAGATCATCGCCACGCTCGGCCCTGCCAGTTCCACGATGGAGGTAATGACCCGCCTGTTCCAGGCCGGCGCCGACGTGTTCCGGCTGAATTTCTCCCACGGCACGCATGAGGATCACGCCATCCGCTTCGCCATGATCCGTGAACTGGAAGCGAAATTCGACCGCCCCATCGGCATCCTGGCCGACGTGCAGGGGCCGAAATTACGCGTCGGCACCTTTAGCGGCGGACGGGTGCATCTGCAAACCGGACAAAATTTCCGGCTGGACCTGAACCCGACGCCCGGCAACGCCCAGCGCGTCAGCCTGCCGCATCCGGAGATTATCGAGGCCGCCTCGATCGGGTCGTCGCTCCTGCTGGACGACGGCAAACTTCGGCTGCGGGTGATCCACAAGCGCGCCGACTCGCTGGAAACCGAGGTCGTGGTTGGCGGCCCGCTGTCCGACCGCAAGGGCGTCAATGTTCCCGACGTCGTGCTGCCCATCCCGGCGTTGACCGGGAAGGACCGCGCGGACCTGGAATTCGCCGTCTCCCACGGTGCCAACTACATCGGTCTATCCTTCGTGCAGCGGCCAGAGGACGTGATCGAGGCGCAACGGCTGATCGCCGGACGCTGCTGGGTGATGGTGAAATTGGAAAAACCGCAGGCGCTGGATAATTTGGAAGAAATCCTGGCACTGACCGACGCGGTGATGGTCGCGCGCGGCGATCTCGGCGTGGAACTGCCGCCTGAGGAAGTTCCCCTCGCCCAAAAGCGCATTGTCCGGTTGGCTCGGGCGCTGGGCAAACCGGTTGTGGTGGCGACGCAGATGCTGGAAAGCATGATCAGCGCCCCTGCCCCAACCCGCGCCGAGGCATCCGATGTCGCGACGGCCGTGTTCGATGGCGCCGACGCAGTGATGCTGTCCGGTGAGACGGCCGCCGGGCAGTATCCCTATGAGTCGGTCAACATGATGGACCGAATCATCGCCCGGGTTGAACAGGATGCCGGCTGGCGAGAGCTGATCGATGCCTCAAGGCCACCATCGGAGAAGAATGCGGCTGACGCGATTGCCGCGGCGTCGGCTCAGGTGGCCGATACGATCGGCGCGAAAGCGATCGTGGCGTTCACCGCTTCCGGAGGCACCGCACTAAGGGTCGCCCGCGAACGTCCCGCCGCACCGGTCATCGGCCTGACGCCCAACCAGGATACGGCGCGCAAAATGGCTGTGGTTTGGGGCGTGCATGCCGTGGTGACACCGGATGTGCATTCGATGACAGAGGCCGTCACGCGTGCCGGACGGGCCGCGCTGACCGAAGGGTTCGCGGAACATGGCGACGAGATCGTCGTCACCGCCGGCGTGCCATTCGGTCAGGCGGGAACGACCAATGCGCTACGGGTCGCGATAGTAAAGTAAGGTTTGGCAGGTTGCTTCCCGCACCCGCCATACCACCGGCCTAACCCGCGCCCTAACCCGCTTCGATCCGGATCAGCGTCGGCGCTTCCGTAACCGTCGGCAGCGCCCCGATCCGGTCCAGCGCTGCCCGCATCGCGCTTTCCTTTGTTTCGTGCGTAACCAGCACGACGGGCACCGCTTCGCCGGGGCTGCGTCCTCGTTGCAACATCGATTCTAATGACACACCCATATCGCGCAGGATCGCCGTCACGTCAGCAATGACCCCCGGCCGGTCCACAACCATCAGCCGCAGGTAATACGGCCCGATATGGGAGCTCATGGGCACCGGCGGCGCGGTGGACAGAGCAGCACCGGCGGCACCCCAGACGGGAGTCGTCCGGTTCCTCGCGATGTCGATCAGGTCGGCGACCACGGCGGACGCCGTCGGGCCGGCCCCTGCCCCACGCCCTTCCAGCATCACCCGGCCGACGAAATCGCCCTCGGCCACGATGGCGTTGAATACCCCGTCCACCCTGGCGATCGGCGCGGTTTCGGGCACCATGCAGGGATGCACGCGTGTTTCGATCCCGGCGTCGGTCTGGCGGGCAATACCCAGCAGCTTAATGCGGTAACCAAGTTCGGTGGCGAAGGCGATATCGACGGCGGAAATCCGGCGGATACCCTCCACATGCACCTGATCGAACGCGACGGGACGGCCGAACGCCAGGGCGGCGAGGATCGCCAGCTTATGCGCCGCGTCGATGCCGTCGATGTCGAAGCTGGGATCAGCCTCGGCGTAGCCCAGCTTCTGGGCGTCGGCCAGGACGTCGGCGAACTCCCGCCCGCGCTCCCGCATCTGGGTCAGGATGTAGTTGCAGGTGCCGTTCAGAATGCCGGCGACGGCGCTGATGCGGTTGCCCGACAGACCCTCTCGCAGAGCCTTGATAACCGGGATGCCGCCAGCGACCGCAGCCTCGAACCCCAATGGCACGCCACGTTCCTCGGCGGCGGCGGCCAGTTCGGCGCCATGCACTGCCAGCAGCGCCTTGTTGGCGGTGACCAGCGGCTTGCCGGCAGCGATAGCCGCCTCGGCCAGCGCCCTAGCCGGTCCTTCGGAGCCGCCGATCAACTCGACAACCACGTCCACGGCCGGGTCGGAGGCCAGGGCCACCGGGTCCTCGTACCAACGCAGACCGGTGACCGGAAAGCCGCGGTCCTTCGAGCGATCCCGTGCCGACACGGCCGTTACCACGATCGGGCGGCCTGCCCGGGCAGTCACGATATCGGCATTGTCGCGCAACATTTTCAGAACGCCGCCGCCGACTGTTCCCAGCCCGGCGACGCCTACAGATAATGGCCGGCTCATGATGCGGAAACCTCGGAAAGGACGGATTCGGCGACGTTGGACTCGGTCTGCAGGAAGCCTTTGATGTTACGCACCGCCTGACGCAGCCGATGGGTGTTTTCCACCAGCGCGATGCGCACGAACCCTTCGCCATGCTCGCCGAAGCCAAGCCCGGGGGCGACCGCGACCTTGGCTCGGTCCAGTAGCAGCTTGGAGAACTCGACGCTGCCCAAATGAGCGTATTTCGGCGGGATCGGCGCCCACGCGAACATCGACCCTTCCGGGCTGGGCATATCCCAACCGGCCGAAACCAGGCCCTTGATCAGGACATCCCGGCGTTCGCGATACAGGGTGCGCATCTGCTCCACACAGTCCTGCGGGCCGGTCAACGCCGTCGCCGCAGCGACCTGGATGGGCGTGAAGGCGCCATAGTCCAGATATGACTTCATGCGGGTCAGCGCATTGATCAACCGAGGATTTCCTGCCGCAAAGCCCATCCGCCAGCCCGGCATGGAATAGGTTTTGGACAAACTGGTGAACTCCACCGCGATGTCCTTGGCGCCGGGAACCTGTAGGATCGACGGCGGGATATTGTCGCCGAAGTAGATTTCCGCGTAGGCGAGATCGGACATGATCCAAATCTCATGCTTGCGGGCGAACGCGACGATCTCTTTGTAGAAATCCAGATCCGCCAGATAAGCGGTTGGATTAGAGGGAAAGTTCACGATCAACGCAGTCGGCTTCGGAACGGAATGCCGCACCGCGCGATCCAGCGCCCGCAGCATGTCCTCATCCGGCTTGGCCGGAATGCTGCGCACTGCGGCGCCGGCGATGATGAAACCAAACTGATGGATCGGGTAGGACGGGTTGGGCACCAGGATCGTGTCGCCGGGGCTGGTGATCGCGGAGGCCAGATTGGCGAGACCTTCCTTCGAGCCAAGAGTGGCGACAACCTCTGTCTCCGGGTCCAGATGAACCTGGAAGCGACGCTCATAATAGGAAGCCAACGCCCGCCGCAGCCCGGGGATGCCCTTGCTGACGGAGTAGCGGTGGGACCGCGGGTCCTGCACCGTCTCGATCAGCTTCGCCACGATATGCGGCGGAGTCGGACTGTCGGGGTTACCCATGCCGAGGTCGATAATGTCCTCCCCGGCGCCCCGAGCCTTTGCCTTTGCCGTGTTGACTTCGGCGAAGACGTAGGGAGGCAGACGGCGGATGCGATGGAACTCGCCGGAGAGATCGGAACTCATGGACAGGCCTTTCGGGATCTAGGAACGTGTTACTGTAGCAAATGCATCGACGCGCCGCGACCGGAAGCTTCGGCGCTGACGCGGATCGCGTTACCCGGCACGCCGGCCGCTTTCAGCGCATCGACGATTGATCGGGCGCGGGAAAGGCCAAGTTTCAGGGCCGCCGACTGGGCGTCCGGATCGCTGGAGGTCGAGTCGCCGAAGCCCGTGACGGCGATTGTGCCGTTGCCGCGTTTGGCGGCGAAGGCTTTGATCTCATCGGTGGCCGGCTGCGACAGGTTCGACGCCTTTTCCAGAAAGACGATCGTCGCGGCTGGCCCGGCCGAAGGTGCGGGCATCGGAGCCGGCACGGGGGGCGGCACAGGGGGCGGCGCGCCGGCCGCAGCGGGACGCGGCGGTGCGGAAGCGGGCAGCGCGGGTTGCGGAGTCGCAGCAACAGGCGCCACACCGGCAGATGGCGGGGTTTCAAGCGATGAGCTTTGGACAGCCTTGCGGGGGGCGGCTGTTGGCGGCGCTGCCGGAGCGTTGACCGCCGGCATCGACGCACTCGCGGCAGACGTTCCGCCCGCGCTCGTTCCGCCCGCGCTGCTGCCCGAACCGGCTGGGCTCGGGGGCGCGGCGATCGCCGGTTGGGGCGGCGGCGCGGTGCCAACCCCGAACAAACCCGGCGAAGCGCCAGGTGAGGACGGATCTGCCAACGGGGCCGCCTGCGCCGCGTGCTGCGCGTTCGTCCGATCCGCCACCAGCGATGATGTCAGTTTTTTCAACGCGTCCTGGTCCGGGGCCTCTGGTTTGGCCGGGACCGTTGAGATGTTGGGATAGGGCTGATCGGCGCCCGGCGGGACCGGACGCTGTTCGGCGATCTTGCCGCCCTGCTCTCGGTGCCACCAGTTGACCGGATTGATCGAAGACGACGCCGAACAGCCGGCCAGAACCCAGCCCGCCATCACTAACATAGCAGACCCTTTTATCGAGGGTTGCCGGGGTTTTTTCGCACAACTAGCTTGCGCGCCTGTTTCGCTGACCACCATATGTTGGTTCCGCTCTCCGCTACCGACGGCCTGTGTAGCCGCTGGTGCCGCCGACGCAAAGGATGTCTCTATGGCTTCGAACAATAAGACGGCGGCTTCGGCCAAAAAGACTGCGGTTTCTTCCGGC
>JANXLQ010000469.1 GCA_025355085.1 Rhodopila sp. | reverse complement strand
TTTTTCGTCACCAGCGCCGGCCCTGGCAAAGGCGCGGACCTGGGTGGGCTGGCAGGGGCAGACGCCCAATGTCAGGCATTGGCGCAAGCGGCAGGCGCGGGAAGCAAGACCTGGCGGGCCTATCTCAGCACGCAGGCGACCGACGGCGCGACTTCTGTCAACGCGCGTGACCGCATCGGACATGGCCCCTGGCAGAATTTCAAGAAAGAGGTCGTGGCTCGGGACGTTGACGATCTCCACAGCGATGCCAACAAGCTCGGGGTCCAAACGTCGCTAACCGAGCGGGGGACGATGATCGCAGGGTCTGGTTATACACCGAACTATCACGACCTGCTCACGGGAACGCCGCCGGACGGCCGGACCTTCCCGCCAACCGAGGACCGGACCTGCCACAACTGGACCAGCAGCACCAAAGGTTCGGCCATGCTCGGTCATGTCGATAAAAAGGGATTGCGGGACGACGTTGAGTCCCATTCGTGGAACGCGTCGCATCCGTCGCGCGGCCCCGATGGCGGTTGCAGCCAAGCGGATTTGAAAACCACCGGGGGTAACGGTTTGTTCTACTGCTTCGCTGCGAATTAGGCTTTGCCCGTCCGCGACGTTTGCCGCATCGTGCGGTGAGCGTTGTGTGGCGGGTGCCGCGACAACACCTGTATAAGCACCCGCTTGCGACGAGATGGAGCAGCACCCGCTACCTCCTGCAAAGCGTAAGCGATGTATCTTTTCCCGGCGACTGGTGAAACCTCTCCCGATGGGCCATTTGTGCGACGGCACTATTCGCCGAGTGGTCTGCCTTGACGCCCGCTGACCTGAGACCAAGAGGACCCCATGTTCCCAAGTGTGTTCGTGAGCCACGGTTCGCCGATGATGGCCCTGACAGACTCCCCGGCGCGAGATTTCCTGCGCGGGTTGGGGAAAGAACTCGGCCGCCCGAGCGCCATCCTGGTGGCGTCAGCGCATTGGGAGACTGCGGTACCGACGCTCAACGCTGTCGCGCAAAACGAGACGATCCACGACTTTTATGGGTTCCCGCCTGCCCTGTTCGCGATGCGGTATGAACCGCCCGGTGCGCCCGCACTGGCCGAGCAAGCCGCCGCGCTGCTGGTGAAGGCCGGATTGGGGGGCGTGATCGATCGGGCGCGCGGACTGGATCACGGAACGTGGGTGCCGTTGTGCCTGATGTATCCCGACGCCGATATTCCGGTGCTTCAGGTCAGCATCCAATCGGAACTCGGTCCCGTGCATCACCTGAAGGTTGGCCGGACGCTGGCGCCTTTGCGGGAGCAGAACGTGCTGATCGTGGGTTCGGGGTCGTTTACGCACAACCTTTCGAACATGCGGCGTGATGCGGTGGATGGGGTACAGCCGGCGGACGTTGTGGCGTTCTCCGACTGGTTCGATGACGCGATTGCGGGCGGGCGAGTGAAGGATTTGATGCATTATCGCACGCTGGCGCCATACGCGGTGCGGCAACACCCGACGGATGAGCATCTGCTGCCGCTGTATGTGGCGCTGGGTGCCGGGGGAGAGAAGTTGAAGGCTGAACGGCTGCATAGTTCGGCGATGTATTCGAGCTTGCGAATGGATGCTTACGCGTTTCGATAGAGGGGTGGACGGACTGGTCAGATCAGGGAGTGCCCACTCCCTAAACCGCGCTACCGTGCAATCCAAGTTTTTAAACGATATCGTAACGGGCCTGTCCGAATTTTTAGTCTGCGCCCGCTGATGAAGTCGTTTCTGTCTTTACTACGGGAAGCCGCCAGCGGACTGCCGTGTTCACTCCGCCCGCGCTTGATCCGGGATCACCGCGAACTTCACCCCAAGCGCACGCAACACAGCGCTAACGGTTTCATAACGAGGGTGCGCACCGGCACTGAGCGCCTTATACAAACTCTCTCTGCCAAATCCTGCGCCCTTAGCGATTTGCGTCATACCACGCGCCCTGGCCACATCGCCCAGAGCTGCAAGAAACACATCGGGGTTAGGGTCTTCGACAGCCGCGGTAAGATATTCCGCGATGACATTATCATTATCTAGATATTCCGCCGCATCGAAGGGGGCGAACGTCGTAGTCATTAGCCTATCTCCTTCATTTCTCGAGCCATCGTTCTTGCACGGGCGATGTCCTGTTTCTGGGAAGATTTATCGCCGCTATTCAGTAGAAAATACACCGTGGTTCCTCTACGTAAAAAATAAACTCTGTAACCCGGTCCGACATGGATACGCATTTCGGAGATACCATCCCCAACAGGCTCGCAATCACCGAAATTGCCGAACGTCGCGCTGCGAAGCCGCGCCAAAACTCTGGCCTTCACTTTGGAATCGGTCAGCTTCGATAGCCATGTGTAGAACACAGATGATCGAATGAACGAGTTCATTGACCCAATCGTATCCAGACGGATACCAAATGGCAAGATATTCCTTCAACAGGCGGGCAGATTCAATGTGCCGCCAACCCCGGATCCGAACGATTCAGAGCCTGGAGTCCTGCCCCCTGACATCCGCCCGCGCTTCCGCCACACTCCCCCCAGCGCCGGATCGTCCGGCCACAAAAGGGGAACCGAGACATGAAAATTGGCTTTATCGGCGTGGGCAACATGGGTGGCCCGATGTGCCGGAACATTATCCGCAACACCAACCATGAAGTTGTGGTCTTCGACGTTAACCCCGACGCCGTGAAGGCCTGCACCGATCTCGGCGCGTCCTCCGGTGGTTCCGTTGCGGATGTCGCGGCGCGTTGCGACGTGGTGATCACCTCCCTCCCCCTGCCCCGCATCGTCGAGGACGTGACACTCGGTGCCAACGGCATCGCGGCGAATGCCAAGCCGGGAACCGTGTTTATCGATCTTTCGACAAACTCCCCGGCCACGGCGAAGCGGGTGAACGAGGGCATGAAGGCCAAAGGCATCGCGATGCTGGAAGCCCCGGTCTCCGGCGGTACATCCCGTGCGACCGACGGCACCATCGTCATCATGGTCGGCGGCGACGAGAAAGTTTTCGAACAGAACCTTCCGCTGCTGAAATCCTTCAGCGGCGAGGTCATCCACCTGGGTGAGATCGGCTTCGGCTCCACCGCCAAGTTGATCAACAACATGCTGGCGTTCTGCAACGCCGCCGCCGCAGCCGAGGCACTGATGATGGGCAAGCGGTCTGGTATCGACATGCGGAAGCTGGACTCGGTGATCCGTAATGCCAGCGGCATGTCCTCGGCCTATGGCAACATGTCCAACAAGGCGTTGGCCGGCGATTACAAGCCGTCCTTCGCCCTGAACCTTGCGCACAAGGATATGCGGCTGGCGATGGAGATGGCGGACGAACTCGGCGTGCCCGGCATGATCGCGCCGCAGGCGATGAATCTGATGCGGATGGCACGCGGAATGGGGCTTGGCGAGTCCGACTCCGCCGCTGTGATGCGGGTTTACGAAACCGCGTTGGGCGAGGACGTGCGGGTCTGATCCCGCACACATCGCCGGCCGGTTTGTTCCGGCCGGCGATGTGACACGCTCCGGCCCGTTCTATCGATAACCGGACTTGGTCACTTCCGCTCGATTACGCAGCCTCCCGGGGAGCAACGTCGGAATTTCGATGCGGTTTCCGGGGGAAAACCACCCCGCATTCCGGAATTCTGGTATCTTACCTGTTGGACGTAGAAGGCGAGCGTCTGATCCGCCCGCGATGGGGTATGTGAAGTAGCAACAAGAATTTGGAACACAGATAATACCAACAGCCCTATGTTTTGACCCGTCATGGCAGGCGAAGGCCTGCCATCCACGTCTTTGTCCGAACCAGCATCGCGAGGTGCAGATGCAGCTCTTCGCCCGCAATGACGACAATGGGCCAAACGGTCAAGATATAGGGCTGTTGGTATAAGAAGTAAATTCCAAATTTTTATCTGTATTTATCTGCTTGCATCCTCATTCATCCCCTCATTTTCGGAAACTCCAATGGAATCAATGCGTTAGGAGATGGCGAGCCAGTAGTACAACTTGTTGATATAATTGATAAATCTGGGAATGAGGGGATTTCTGAGGCTTGCATCCACGTTTACAAAATATTTTTATTCTAACTAATCATCTGTCGTGCAAAATACGCGAAAGGGGCAAAACCTCGGGCAAGCAGGTGCGGCACTTATGGACGGCACGCGGTCGATTGACTGATTTGTGCAATCGTTGCCAGATAGTTTACCGGATCGATCTGAAAATCGTCCGAAATTTACCGGGATTTTGCCTTTATTACCAGAATACGACCTAATGGATGATCCAAACATCCCGGCCCCCGCCGGCAAGCCCCGACAGGCGCGCTTTAGTTCCGCCTGGAAAATCCGGGCAAATGACTGAAATGCACTTGCATTATCGCTTCTCAGACCGTTTTGTTTCGTTCGGATCGTGCCCCGCCTGACGCAGAATCACGTCGTTGACGCCGCCTGACGCAGCCGTGGCAACAACAACCGCTATATCCCCCCAGTAACGGTTGAGCGTGCCGGCCGGAAGTTCATTCAACTGCACAACGCGCCCCCGCTCGTCGCCTGAGCCAGTCTTTATGATCCATTGAATCTCAACACGCTCTTGACGCTTCTTTTCTGGAACTACCTTCACTTCACCCTGAACGATGAAGTCCGCGCCGGCCGAAGTGGTCAGCACAACGGGACCCAACACAGCCAGTCGCGCCCGCATTTGTTGCGTTAGAGACGTATTTCCATCCCCCGGTGCGCCGGTCACATCCGCGACCTGAACCTTGGCGGGCCGGTTATAAAGACTACCCGGATCGGCCTTGTCGTGCGCCACCCGGATGCTGGTCAGCACGGCGCCGATACGTGGCGCAGCCTCCGCCGCGATTTGGCGCAGCAGCGCCGGGTTGGCGTTAGCCCACAGGCGCAACGGCACCTTTTCGCCTTGCGCCGTACCCTGCTCCTGCCCTTGCGGGTCCTGCACAATGAACAGCGGCGTAACGCTGTCGCCGTTGTGTTCCACCCGAGTAATCAGGCGCCAATCCGACTTCTCGGGTGTCCGCACCATCGCGGGCACCTCTGTCGCCTGTAGCGCGGTCGCGATCTGCTTTGCCAATTCCAGGCTATCGGTATCCGGCATCAGCATGCCGGTCCCGGCCGGAACGGCCAGCAGCGGCGCCAACGGTTGGGCCAGCCGGCGGGCCGTTGCCCCGGGGTTTCCCAGGAACGGCTCCGGCAGGTCGCCGCACGCGGATAAAAGCAAGCAGAGTAGCAGGGCCAGACGGCCGGACTGACGGGTCATCCCACCGCTTGAAGCAGATGCCGGCGCGCGCCGAAAGGGCTTTCATGCGGGATCGTTCAGGCACTGCGTTCACGCTGGCCTGATCACGGAGATCTGGTGACCGATCGGTCCGGCCTCGGCACCCGCCGCCACTGCCAGGGTGCGGCGCCGATGACTGAAAAACCGGCCTTCCTCCATCAATGTGTCGAAGTCCGTCACGATCACCTTGCCAACCCCGGCCGATCGCAGACGGGCGGCGCAATAACCCGGCAGATCGAACTGCCAGCGGTCCTCACGTTCGCCCGGGACAAAGAACGCCGAGTCGGACGCCGACCGAACCAACACCGCATCGCGCAGATCCGGTCCAACCTCATACGACGCCTGCGCGATACAGGGACCAACCGCGGCGGTGATACCGTCAGCCGAGGCGCCCAGCGCGACCATGGCGGCAATTGTCGCCTCCAGCACAC
Source organism: Rhodopila sp. (assembly GCA_025355085.1). Lineage (GTDB taxonomy): Bacteria > Pseudomonadota > Alphaproteobacteria > Acetobacterales > Acetobacteraceae > Rhodopila. The sequence goes on along the minus strand of JANXLQ010000469.1, from coordinate 2,229 downwards.
CAGCCACCGCACCACGCCAGCCGGCATGGGCAGCCCCGACGATGTTACCGCTGCGATCGGCGAACAGCACAGGGGCGCAGTCACCGGTGACGATTCCCAGCGCGAGGCCGGGACGGTCCGTGACCATGGCGTCGGCTTGCTGACCCGCGCCGACGGCCCAAGGGCCGGTCGCGGTCACAACATGGATACCGTGAACCTGCGTCAATCCCAGCAGGCGCTCCGGGTCGATACCCAGCGACCGCGCGACCCGGGCGCGATTTTCCAGCACCGCATTGGGATCGTCCCGGCTGGAAACGCTACAGTTCAGGCTGGCATACGAACCAGTCGAAACGCCCCCGTTGCGTGTGAAAAATCCATGCGGAACAGGCAACGCGGGCGCGGTCAGGGCTTCCGCCATGGGGGTGGTCTCCGAAAAAAAGGCAATCGCATCGGTGTGTCCAATGTGCAGCCACGGGTCAACCGGTGTTACGGTATCGCTCAGGCAAAGACGGGAGGATAACGCGATGATCGGAATCGATTGGGGCACGACCAGCTTCCGTGCGTTCCGCATCGGCCGCGATGGCACTATCCGGGACAGGCGCGCCGGGCCGAAGGGCATTCTGAATGTCCCGGATGGAAAGTTCGGGGACACGCTGCGGGAGGAAATCGGCCCTTGGCTGGCAGCGGGCGAGGACCGCGTCCTGCTGTCCGGCATGATCGGCAGCCGCCAGGGCTGGAAAGAAGCCCCCTATCTGCCCTGCCCGGCCGGCCCCTCCGAACTTGCCGGTGCGCTGGTCGATATCGGGTTCGATTGGGCACAGGTCAAACTGGTGCCCGGCCTGTCCGGTATCGACGCATCCGGAGTCGCCGAGGTCATGCGCGGTGAGGAAACCCAGGTCCTGGGTGTTCCACCCTTGATGCGCGACGGCGGAATCGCCTGCCTGCCCGGCTCACACTCCAAATGGGTGCGGGTCGAAGGCGGGCGCATTGTCAACTTTACCACGCACATGACGGGGGAAGCGTTCAGCGCCCTGCGCGGGCATACCATCCTGAGCCGGATGATGAGCGACGGCCCATCCGGCGGCGCCCCGTTCGATGCCGGAGTCGCCCGCTCGGCCGAACCCGGTGGGCTGCTGCACCATGTGTTCGGCGTCCGTGCCCTGGCCCTGGCCGATCGCCTGCAAGAGGCCGAGGCGCCGGCCTACCTGTCCGGCATCCTGATCGGCCACGAAATCCGTGCCGCCCTGGCCGGGGCAGACGGAGCGGTCGTGCAGGTGATCGGCGCCCCCGAACTAACCGCCCTCTATGCAAAGGCGATCGCCGCCTGCGGGGGGTACGCGGAACGCCATGACGGAGAATCCGCTGCCCGGGGCCTCGCGCTGATTGGAGAACAAGCGAAATGGAGCGGAACGCGATGACGGAGAAGCTGCGGCAAGCGGCCTCGCACTTATCGGAGAGCAAGTGAAATGGACCTGAAGCCGTACCTGGACCGTTGCGATCTGGTGGCGATCCTGCGCGGCATTCGGCCGGACGAAGCCATTGCGGTTACCGCTGCGCTGGATGCAAACGGATTCGCGATCGTCGAGGTGCCGTTGAACTCGCCCGATCCGATGGTCAGCATCGCCGCGTTGGCAAAGGAGTTCGGCGACCGGCTGCTGATCGGCGCCGGAACTGTGATGACCGAAGCGCAGGTGGAACAGATCGCGGCAGCCGGCGGCCGGTTGATTGTAACGCCGCACGCGGATGCGGTTGTCGTGCGGGCAGCGAAACGCCTGGGTCTGCTGGCGGTACCGGGCTTTTTCACTCCGGCCGAGGCGTTCGCGATGCTCGCCGCCGGGGCCGATGCACTGAAACTGTTCCCAGCCGAGGGCGCCAGTCCGGCGATGCTGCGGGCAATGCGGGCCGTGCTGCCGGCAGGAACCCTGGTTCTGCCGGTGGGCGGGATCGATGCTTCCAACATGGCGGCATGGCGCGTGGCGGGCGCCGCCGGTTTCGGTATCGGTTCGGCGATCTACAAGCCCGGAGACACCCCGGCGACAGTCAACGCCAAGGCGCGTGCGCTGCTCGCGAGGCAACCATAAGTCAACGTAAGCGGGCGGCAGAGAATATTTTTTCCAGGACGAGGCTTGATTGTCTCCGTCATGGCCGGGCTTGATTGTCTCCGTCATGGCCGGGCTTGATTGTCTCCGTCATGGCCGGGCTTTATTGTCTCCGTCATGGCCGGGCTTAATTGTCTCCGTCATAGCCGGG
>JANXLQ010000427.1 GCA_025355085.1 Rhodopila sp. | reverse complement strand
TCACTGTCCAACCGGTCACTGTCCAACCGGTCACTGTCCAACCGGTCACTGTCCAACCGGTCACTGTCCAACCGGTAGTCACCGCATTGTCCAATGTGCAGCCGTTGCGCCCCGCACTGGCCATCGCGGCTCGACCGTCAGCGCCGCCCATCGTCCAGGCGCCCCCTGCTCCACGTCCGATGATGCCTTCCACGCCGATACAGACCCGACGTTCCACCCCGTCGTGCTGCTGGCCGATCGGTGAGCCTGGAACCAAGGCTTTTCGCTTTTGCGATGATAACTCTTTGCCGGGCAAACCTTACTGCGACGAGCACGCCAGGTTGGCCTACGTCAGAATCCGTGATCGTAAGGAAGACGCGGCATAAGGGCAACGCGGGTTCAAACCTTCGTTGATGCCGCACCTATCGCCGTCATCTGGTCATTCGATGGCTCAGGTGACGGACCCACAATCAATCGTCGCGTTGGCTGTGCCTGCATTTATGGACGTTGCCCCGAACCGGTATATGGCCGGCGGGGCATTTCTTCTTGCCGCCTCACCTCGGCCGGCCAGGGTATGACCGGCCAGGGTATGAACAGAAAATGCTCAATCCGCCTGTGTACCGATGACGATGGCTTTGCGGCACGGCTTGCTCCGTCTATAAAGGACGCCGACCTTAAAGCTGAGTTACACGATGGCAACGCAAGCCTACATTTTCGACGACGCCCGCACCTGCATGGTGGACAGCCAGATACGCCCCAACCGGGTGACCGATCCGCGTGTCCTGTCCGCGATGCGGCGCTTGCCGAGGGAGCGTTTTTTGCCCCCGAACGTGTTATCGCTCGCTTATGCGGATCAAGACGTACCGCTGGGAAACGGCCGTTTCCTGATGGAACCGATGGTATTTGCCCGGTTGCTCCAGGCCGCCGGCCTGCGTGAGAACGAACGCGTCCTGGTCGTTGGTGCTGGGTGTGGCTATGGGGCCTCGGTACTGGCCGCCTGCGGCTGCAGGGTTACCGCGCTGGAGGAAGACCCCGCTTTGTTGGCGCTGGCAGGGACCGTGTTGCCGGTTGAGGCACCCGGGGTAACGCTTGTTTCGGGTCCGCTCGCCGCCGGCTGGTCCGCCAACGCGCCATACGATCTTATTCTGATAGAGGGTGCGGTGCCGGAAATCCCTGCTGCGCTGATCTCGCAGACAATTCGGGAAACCGGCCGGATACTCGCGGCCATTTACACACCCGGACGTATCACGCAGGCGGTCATCGCCGAATCGACTGCTGCCGGCCCGGGTTTTTCTGTTCTGTTCGACTGTGCCACGCCGCCCATTCCATCCCTTCGCAAGGCAGCATCCTTCGCATTCTAAATGGCGATTATGTCGGATGAAGGTGGACAGCCCCCTTTCATTGAGATGAGACTCGAAACCGGCAACCTTCGCATGTTAACGAGGCGTTGAGATAACGATCCGATAAGCCGGCCGGCCAGGCCCGCGGTCTTGTGAGAAGGGTTCCTAATGGCTTTGCGTCACGGTTTACTCGCCAGCTTCAGTTTGATCGCCCTGGCGGCTTCCGCAGGGGCGCAGACCTTGCCGCGGCCTCCGGCGCCACCGGCGGTCGTTCGACCCATGAAATTGGCTCAGGCAACGGTTACACCCGAGCCCAAAGTTAAATCCGTAGCCTCTAAGGCAGCGGCTGCGTCGAATCTTCCCCATACGCTGGCCGAGGCTCTCGCCGCGACGTATTCCAACCAACCGGCGTTGCAAGCCGAACGGGCAAAGCTGCGGGCGACCGACGAAAATGTACCGGCGGCGCTTGCCGGGTGGCGACCGACAGTGGTTTTGGGAGGATCGGCCGGCTATGGCGATGGGGCAACCCGCTCCTATAGTTCCCTTCTGGCTCGGAACGGCCAAGATGGCAATACGGTGGCTCGAACCGATCGCCTTGTGGGTACTGCTCAGGCGACGGTTACCCAGAACATCTACAACGGTGGCAAAACTCAAGGTAACGTCAACCGTGCCAAGAATCAGGTCATGGCGGAACGGGCCTTGCTGATTGCGCAGGAACAATCGAGTTTCAACAGTACCGTTGGCGCCTACGTCGGAGTTGTCCAGACAAAGCAACTGCTGGAGCTGCAAATCAATAACGAGCAGGTGCTTGTCAAGCAGCTTCAGGCTACGAACGACAGGTTCCGGGTCGGGGAGATCACCCGCACAGACGTCGCCCAGGCCGAGGCGGCGCTCGCCGGGGCTACGGCCACGCGCGAAACCGCTATCGGCAATTTGCAGACGGCGCGCGGCACCTTCCAGCAGTTTGTCGGGGTATTTCCGCCGGACGATTTGTTGGAGCCTCAACCGCTGGATCTGCCGGTCAAAAGCGAACAAGAGGCGTCGGCGCTATCTGCTGTCAATAACCCCACTGTCATCAGCGCGCTGTTTAACGATGCTTCCGCCAAGGATGCCATCGATGTGGCGTTCGCTGCATTGCTGCCTCAGGTCAGCGTGCAGGGGCAGACGTTCCAGCAGAACAACTCCGGTGCCAGCCGATCGATTTCGAACGGTTATCAGGTTACCGCCCAGCTTTCCGTGCCGATCTATCAGGGCGGGTCGGAATAC
>JANXLQ010000414.1 GCA_025355085.1 Rhodopila sp. | reverse complement strand
CCATGTCGGGGTGTTTCTCGAACGGTTCGAGCGCGTTCGCTTCGTCGTTCTTCGAACACACCGCCAGGATCACGCCGCGGCGGCTGAGTTCGCGAACATACTCCTGAAACGCGGTGTAGGCTTCCCCGAGCGGACTGCCCTGCCCCAGCGCGATGCCTTCCAGGCCGTCGTCGCCGATGACGCCGCCCCAGACGGTGTTGTCCAGGTCCAGCACAAGGCACTTGAACGACCGGCCCTGCTTTGCCGCCAGCCAGCGGCCGGCCAGATCGCCGTACATCGGACTGGCGGTTGGCGAGACCTCTTGCTTGGAGCGATGCCACAACGCGGTGTCGTGCCAGCGGCCGATCCCGTCCCGGTTGGCGCGCTCATCGACCGCCAGGATATCCACGCCCTCCTGCTCCGCCATTGTTCGGATTGCCGTGTTCAACCGGGTCACGAACCAGGCGCGGGACCCGGGCAGGCGATGTTCGTTGTTGCCCAGCACGGTCAGATGCAGCGGCAGGGCGGCCTGTTGGACGATCGGGCAGCGAAAGGCGTCGCGGGCGAGGCGCCATACCTCCCTGATCCGGTCCTGCATTTCGGTCAGCGCCGCTTCCGCGGTTTCGGCATCCATGCCGGAGGTGACACCCGCTGTCAGGTGGTAGGCGTCCAGTGCCACCAAGACGGCGGTTGGTTGGAATGCGTGCAACGGCGAGTCGGTTTCCGACAGTTCCTGCAGATACTGGCCGTAGTCGTTCTCGTACGTGTCAATCCAAATGCCCCGCCGTAGCCCGGCGGCTCGGATGCCCGGCAGCAGATGCGCCAGGGTGGAGGAACCCAGCACCGCGAGCCGGACCTTCTTGGTGGCCAGCGTGTCCGGCCCGTTCGGCAGGATGCGGCGGATGGTTTCGTCCAGGCCGTTGGTCAGCACGAAGTTCAGCCGCGCGTTGGCCAGCGCGACAGCGTTGTCCCACGCGGTTGCCGGGTCGGCCGGCAGGGCTTTCAGGCGGGCCCGCCAGTCGGGAATCGTTGGCAGCCAATGGAGATCGGTCATGGGTGATCCGGTATGCGTTGCGGCATCGGCCTAACACTGACGCGGCGATGCCGCAACGAAAAATGCCCGAAGCGGAAGATGCTCGCGTGCTCCGGTGTATGCCAGCCCCGGGCCAATGCCGGATGGGCCGCTGGAAATTCCGCTCGGTTTGACAATACCGCGTATGGCGATGCCGCACACCGCCACCCCAATTTGCCATGGATAGTCAATGTAAGGCGCTATCGGATTTGGTGCGACTAAACAAGAGGCCAGCGTCCCTGACTGGATTCCGGCAGCAACCAGGACACTGTGGACATGCCCCTTAAGCGGGCTTTGAAGTCCCGGCGGATAGTCATCCCATTGAGCAGCAGCTTCGCCGGGACCGACTTGCCAACGAGAAACAAGCAATGATCCGGGGATACCGTGCGATCAAGACTAAACCCGGCAAATCGGGTTGCGGAAGCTACTGCCCATGTACCATCCGCATCAGCGCTACCCGCTCTGCGACACCTGATTCTTCATCGCGGCAATCAACGCATTGATATCATTGTTATTACGTGTCAAATATGACCCGTAATCCTGCCGTTGGGTCAGCCGCAGCGACGTGCCCTCGGCCACCACGTCGATGATCTTGGGGCTGGAGGACGGGTCGGCGATGATCCAGTCCACCGCCGTCGGGGCGTTGTTCGGCCGTTCCACCGTTGTGGACACCACTGCCGCCTCATCCTGCGGCTTGCTCCGGCCTATGATGAATTTCACGCCTTGGTATTCCCCAAGCTTGGAGGTGATGCTGGTGACCAGCACCTCGTGGAACAGCGTCAGGTATTGCTTCTGCTGCTCCGGTGTCGCCTGCCGCCAAAAGCGGCCCAGACAGAATTTCGCGATTCCATCGACATCGACATCGTTATTGATGATCTGGCTCATCGCCGCGCGCTTGCTGCTGGCCGAACCGGGACCGTTGACCACGGCCACCAATCTGTCGCCGGTGGCTTTGACAAAACTCACGGCCTTATCGGTGCCCTGCGCGCCTGCCGAACGCGGCGCGGCGAACAGACTCAGGCCGAGCAGACTCAGGCCGAGCAAACCGGGGGTGGTCATTGAAAGCATGTGCCGGCGATCGATCATAGGTTTCCAGGCTCCGGGAACGGGGACGTTCAATGGTTGGACGGGCTTGTTGGCTGCGGGAACCAGACGGGCACCGTCGCTCGGTTATCGTTGCGCAATTCCTCGATCTGGGCGTGCCGGTGCTGACGATACAGGCTGCGGAACGTCGCATACGGATCGAGTGCGGTCTTCTTGATCTGGTCGATGGGGTCGAGCACGCGTTCGCGCGCATCAACCGCGTTCAGGCCGTAGCGGGTCCATGTAAACGCGGTCAGACCGGGGCTGGCGGGGGGGCCAACCCAGGTGAACGGGTCCAGCGCGATATCGACTCCAAATCCCGCCGCATCGCGCGGATCGGTGGGTCCCAGCACGGGCAGAAACAGGAACGGGCCTTCCGGCACACCCCAGTTCGCCATGGTCATGCCAAAATCGGCGTCATGGTCCTTATAGCCCCATTTCGTGGCAACGTCGAAGATACCCAGGACGCCGGCCGTGGAGTTGATCAGGAACCGCATCGTGGTGTCGCCCGCACGCCGCGGCTTGCCTTCCATGATGTCGTTAGCCAGCAACACCGGTGACCCGAGGTTCGCCAGCACATTATGGACACCCTGACGCACGTCTCCGGGCAGCACGAATCTATAAGCCTGTGCCGCCGGACGCAGAATTACGGTATCGAGACCGTTGTTGACCGCATAAAATACCCGGTTGGTGGGCTCCAGCGGGTCGTTGGTCTGTTCATAGTCGGCAATCGCCTCGGGGTCGTCCGCCGGCGGACGGGTCGCGCAACCGGCCACGCTGAAGAGCAATCCCGCCAGAACCGGCAAAATCAGAAGCGGCAGCAGGCGCTGTGTCCCGAAGACCGAGACGCGCGGGGGAAGGTCAGGTCGCATCGAATTCCTCGGTCCAGGACAGGTCAAGCCACATCGGGTCACGGTCTCACGGCGCAGCGCCAACTGCCAGACTAATATCACTTGTTAACATGGCGCGGGCCGGCCGAATTGGAACACCCCGGCACTGAGTTTTCCGTGAACACACGCAATGGCGCATAGCACGCGGCAGACTCCCGGGAAATCCCTGCTGGCATTTTCCAGGACGCTGGCTTGCTTTTGGTTCTGAAACCGGAGATTCAGAGGAAATGGACAAGACACAACCCACTTTGCAGCGCTGGCTGACCGGCCCGCGCTTCACCGCCCTGCCGACGCGGACCGCCGAACATCCCACGCCCAAGCTGTCGTTCGAATTCTTTCCGCCCCGGACCGAGGTGCTGGAACAGCAGCTTTGGACCTGTATAGAGCGCCTGGCGCCGCTGGCCCCGCGCTTCGTGTCGGTGACCTATGGCGCCGGCGGCACCACCCAGGCACGCACCCACGCCACGGTGGCCCGAATCGCGCGGGAAACACAGCTTGTTCCCGCCGCGCACCTCACCTGCATCGGCGCCACCAAGGAAGAAGTGAATGACGTCGCTCGGGGGTACTGGGATGCCGGTGTCCGCCACATCGTGGCGCTGCGTGGCGATCCGCCGCCGGGCACCGCCTATGAACCGCATCCGGGCGGTTACCGATACGCATCGGACCTGGTCGCCGGCCTGCGTCAGGTGGCGGATTTTGAGATTTCGGTCGCAGCATACCCCGAGGTTCATCCCTCGGCGTCAAGCCCGATGGCAGATCTTGAGAATTTGAAGCGCAAACTGGATGCCGGCGCAACGCGGGCGATTACGCAGTATTTTTTCGATACCACGACCTATCTGCGGTTCCTCGACCTGTGCCTCGCGGCGGG
>JANXLQ010000408.1 GCA_025355085.1 Rhodopila sp. | reverse complement strand
GTGATGGAGATCGAGGACGTGTTCGACGCCAGCATGCAGGACGGCTTCAGCTTCGGAATCAGCGACTTGAACACCAAACGCTTGATGTCTTCCTTTTCCGTCGCCGCCTCGATGACGAAATCCACATCGCATAGCGCGTCGTATTCGGTCGATGTTTTGACCATCAGAAGTGCCTCATCCCGCTGATCGGATGAGATGATGGAGCGGTTGACCTGTCGCTCCATATTCCGGGCCATGATCGCCATGGCCTTGGTCAGCGCGTCTTGCTTGATATCGACGATCGTGACCGGCAACCCCGCCAGGGCGCACACATGGGCGATACCGGTGCCCATTTGCCCGGCGCCGATGATGCCGATGGATCGGATATCCGGCGGCTCCGTCACCATGGGGGCCATTGCAGGGCCAGGCTTGAAGTCGATATTCATTCAGGAGCGCTCCAGTTCCGCTGCCAGCTCCGGCAGCGCAGTGAACAGATCGGCAACCAGGCCATAATCGGCAACCTGGAAGATGGGCGCTTCCTCATCCTTGTTGATCGCCACGATCACCTTGCTGTCCTTCATGCCGGCGAGATGCTGGATGGCACCCGAAATCCCGACAGCGATGTACAGTTCAGGCGCGACGATCTTTCCGGTCTGTCCGACCTGGAACTCATTGGGCACGAAGCCGGCATCGACGGCGGCACGAGACGCACCGACGGCAGCACCCAGCTTATCAGCAATCGGCTCGATAAGCTTGAAGTTTTCGCCGTTCTGCATGCCGCGGCCACCGGAAATCACCACGCGGGCCGCCGTCAGCTCGGGACGCTCGCTTTTGGACAGCTCGGCCGAAACGAACTTCGACAGGCTAGGCATGTCGCCAACGGTCACGTTTTCCGTCGTTGCGCTGCCGCCATCGGCCGCGACCGGGTCGAAGCTTGCGGCACGGACGGTGATGATCTTCTTGGTGTCGGACGATTTCACCGTCGCCAGGCCATTCCCGGCATAGATCGGGCGGATGAAGGTGTCGGCATCTTCCACGCCGGAGATGTCGCTGATCGGCTGTAGGTCCAGCAGAGCGGCAACACGCGGCATGACGTTTTTGCCGACGGCCGTCGTTGCCGCGAGCATGTGCGAGTATGCCGGTGCCAGGGCCAGCAGCAGCAGCGCCGTCGGCTCCGCCATCAAGTGGTCCAGCGCCGCATTGTCCGCGACCAGCACCTTGGTCACGCCGGGCAGCTTTGCAGCGGCGGCGGTGGCGGCGCCCAGATCGATGCCGGCGACCAGAACGTGGACTTCGCCCAACGCGGTGGCAGCGGCCACGGCGCTACGCGACGGCTGCTTGATGCCGGTATCGTCGTATTCCAAAAGAACGAGGCTCGTCATCGTCAGATCACCTTCGCTTCAGTGCGGAGTTTGCTCACCAGCTCGGCGACCGAGGCAACCTTCTGGCCGGCCTTGCGCTTCGGTGGTTCGGAGACCTTGAGCACCGTCAACCGCGGCGTGACATCGACGCCCAGATCGGCCGGTTTCATGTTGGCGATCGGCTTTTTGCGCGCCTTCATGATGTTCGGCAGCGAGGCATAGCGCGGCTCGTTCAACCGGAGATCGGTGGTGACGATGGACGGCAGCTTCAGATCGACCGTCTCCAACCCGCCATCCACTTCGCGGGTTACGGTGATGGTCTCGCCTTCGACGGAGAGCTTCGAGGCGAAGGTGCCTTGCGACCAACCCAGCAGCGCGGCCAGCATCTGGCCGGTGGCGCTCATGTCGTCGTCGATGGCCTGCTTGCCGAGGATGACCAGTTGCGGCTGTTCCTGATCGACGATCGCCTTCAGCAGCTTGGCGACGGCCAGCGGCTGCAGGTCGGCATCGCTTTCGACCAAAATGCCTCGGTCGGCACCCATGGCGAGCGCGGTCCGGATGGTCTCGGCGCATTGCGCGACACCCATCGAGACGGCGATAATCTCCGTTGCGACGCCTTTTTCCTTGAGGCGAACGGCTTCCTCGACCGCGATCTCATCGAACGGGTTCATCGACATTTTCACGCCGGCGGTCTCGATACCGGACCCGTCGGACTTCACGCGGACTTTGACGTTGTAATCAACTACCCGTTTGACGGGGACAATTATCTTCATGGGAAACCGCACCGCTTCCTGGGACGTGGATGAACACAGACTTAAGCGCCCGGTACCGTCGTGGTTCCGAGCGCCTGTTCGCACCTGCGAGGAGCCGGACCATATTGGCGGGGTTAGGTGGTGTCAAACGGTGGTGTGGCTGGTCAGCGTGATCGTTCAACACAGCGCGGTATTCTCTTTGGCCGTCATGGCCGGTCCTGTAACGGGCATTCGCGTGCAGATGGCCGTCGCAGGACCGGCCATGACGGCTGGGCGACGGCCTGGCCGGCACAGAACCGGCCATGACCGCTGCGCGACGGCCTAGCCAGCACAGAACCGGCCATGACCGCTGCGCGACGGCCTAGCCAGCACAGAACCGGTCATGACGGCTGCGCGACGGCCTGGCCAGCACAGAACCGGCCATGACCGCTGGGCGACGGTCTGGCCAGCACACAGGACCGGCCACGACGGCTGGGCCATGGTCTGACTGCTAAAATCCAAGCCCATCAAGATCGCAACAGGCTCATGAAAATCACGAACAGCAGGACGGTCGCGCCTTGCAGCACGACGCGCCACTGCATCAGCTTGTTGGATCGCCGGGGATCGCCGTCCCGAACCAAGCCGAACAGGCCGACGATCAACACCCCAAAGGTGGCGAACATCATGATACCGATCAGGACCGTCATAAAACCGTGCATACCCTCAACATAGTGCATCCAGCGGATTTGGGGAGGTGCCGGCCCGAAAGAATGCAAGCCCCGGGCAATCGGGTGACCGAAAAGCGACAAGGGGGTATTTTTGAAAAACTGTAACATCGTGCCGTGCGAAGCAATCGTGCCGTACGAAGCACCGGCCCCTGTTCGTCCTGGTGCGCGAAGGCACGCCATCCACGTCGTTTGCCGGGATATTGACTGACAGACTTGGATGGCGCGCCTTCGCGCACCAGGACGATGAACGTGCGGGACGACCTTCACCCGATTGCCCCGATGCAAACGATTGCCCCGATGCAAACGATTGCCCTGATGCAAATCCGGATTTGCGTTGACCCGGCGGCGGCATGTGTGGTCGTACCCGCCGAATGATCCGCTTCATTCTCATTTTGCTCTGCGCCATCGTCATTGGTGCGCCGGCCCCATCGGCGGCGCAGAAGCCGAATCCACCGCCATCCATTTCCCCCGATCAGGCGCGCTCGGCGCTCGAAGTGCTGAACGATCCGGCCAAACGAGCCGCCTTCGCCGCGACCCTCAACGCGCTGATCCAGGCCCAGCCGGCGAACCGGGCAACCCCAACCCCATCTCCATCCCCAACCACGGCCACGGCCACGGCCGCCGAACCGGCTACAGCCCCCGCACCGGCGGAAACCACGGTGCAGAGGCTGGGCATTCCGCTCGCCCCTGACAGCCTGGGTGCCCAGGTCCTGCTATCCGCGTCCGCCTTCGTCAACCAGCTTGGCAACCGGGCCATGGAAGCTATGGAGGCTGTACAGAGCCTGCCGCTGCTGTATGGCTGGGCGGTCGTCATGGTGACAAATCCCATCGCGCGCTCTCTGTTGGAGGACGCCGGCTGGCGCATCGCCCTTGTGCTTGTCTGCGCCGCAGCCGTCGAATACGGCCTCCGCCGCGCCCTTCAGCGTCCGATCCGAAGTCTCGAAGGGCGTGCCCCCGCGATCGCGCTCCCTGGAGCCGGCCATCTATCCGCGACATCCTATTCTACCGATCCCCATTCTACCGATCCCCCATTTACCGATGATGACGCATTATCCCGAGCGGAGGCCGGAGATATCGAGCCTCCGAATCGGCAACGTGTGCGTCCTTCCGCCTGGACGTTGCTGAAACGTGTCCCGCTGGTCCTCGCCCGCCTGATTTTGGAACTGGTGCCGGTCCTCGGCATCGTCGTGGCCGGGCACCTGATCGCAGCGTCGAGTCTGGGCGGCCCGACCATCAGCCAGGTGATCATCCTCGCGGTCGTCGAAGCCTACGCGGCCTGCACTGCGCTGCTGTGTCTGGCGCGCATGCTGTTATCTCCCGGTGCAGCCCGCCTGAGGCTGTTTTACCTGCACGATTCGGCAGCCGTTTATCTCATGCTATGGACCCGCCGGCTGACTTTGATCGCCGTCTTCGGATACGCCATCGGTGAGGTCGGCCTTCTGCTCGGTTTGTCGGATCTGGCCCACGATGCCTTGCAGAAGGGCGTCGGCCTCGTGCTGCACGTCTGTCTCGCTTACATCGTTGTCTGCAACCGCCGGGCTGTGCGTCATTGGCTGAGGGCGCCGCAGGGCGCCACCGGGTTGGTGGCACGGGTGCGCAATCGCCTGTCAAAGATCTGGCACTGGGGGGCGCTGTTCCTGCTGGTCGCCATTTGGGTGACCTGGGCGGTCGAGGTGCCGCACGGCTATGCCGCCGTTCTGCACTATTTTATCGTCACCGCGCTTGTGCTGATCGGCGTCCGGCTGACCCTGCTGCTGCTGTTGGGCCTCGTGGATCGTGTGATGCGGCCTTCCCCCGATACCCCCGGTCTTTATCCCGGCATGCACGTCAGGCTGCGCGCCTATCATCCCGTCGTCAGCACCACCGTGCGTCTGGCGATCTATTTGCTGTGCGTGCTCGGTCTCTTGCAACTGTATGGCCTGAACACGCTGTTCTGGCTGATCGAAAGCGCCCTGGGCCTGCGCATCCTGTCGGCGAGTGGAACGCTTTTGATTACGATCGTCCTGGCGTTCGGGGTGTGGGAGGTGGTTAACGGCGGCATCCAGCGGCACCTCGATAAGCTGCAACGGGACGCCCAGTTGGCCAAGT
>JANXLQ010000398.1 GCA_025355085.1 Rhodopila sp. | reverse complement strand
CTCGCCCAATCCGGGGTCGTGCGGCGTTAATCACCGTCGCGGCATGCAGCGCGTTACAACAGAACTTTCGATGGGTCGGTGCAGAAGGGCGTGGGGAAACTGTTTGCTGGACAAAGCTAACGTTCCCGCCAGAGCGGACCGGGCCTCGGCACGTCCGAAACATAGTTCGGGAAAATACCGAAAACAAAGAGGATGTTGTCGAAGCGTTGTGACCGCGGTTACCCGCAAAGGCTCGGTTGTGGTGATCGAAGAGCCGCGGCAAATACGTCCCGGGCAGGAAAAATCCCACCCGGGACCACGCAATTACAGTTGCGCTTCGGCGTATTCGTAGTTGGCCAGGTTATCCAGCCAGTTTTGCAGGTAGTTCGGACGGACGTTCTTGAAGTCCAGGTAATACGCATGTTCCCACACGTCGCAGCCCAGCAGCACCTTGCCTTCGCCGGTGGCGAGGGGGTTGGAACCGTTCGGGGTCTTCGTCACCTTCAGCTTGCCGTCGGTGCCCAGAACCAGCCACGCCCAGCCAGAACCGAACTGGCTGATGCCGGCGGCCTTGAAGTCGTCCTTGAACTTCTGCACGCCACCAAGGTCGGCGTTGATCTTGGCTTCCAGCTTGGACGGAATCTTGCCGCCGTTCGGGCTCATGCATTCCCAGAATACGATGTGATTCCAATGCTGACCGGCATTGTTGAACACCGGGCCACCAGCGGCGGCGGTGGACTTCACGATCTCATCCAGCGACTTGCCCTGAAGCGAGGCGTCCTTCTCGACAAAGCCGTTCAGCGCGGTGACGTAAGCCTGGTGATGCTTGCCGTGGTGCAGGTCGAGGGTTTCCTCGCACATGCCTTTCGCCCCCAGGGCGGTCTTGGAATAGGGAAGGGTGGGCAGTTCGAAAGCCATGGGAATCCTCCAGATTGCGTTGTCGGGCAGTTGGGTGGTGAAGCGACGCGGAAGCGTGCCGGAACGCCGTGTTAGCTATGGCCAGCCCGGCGGGTCGTCAACCCTGCGGTCACGATCGAGTGCTGGTGACATCGGCCTCGCCTCCTGTTTGCGCCATCTTGATGTCATCTATTGTGCCGGGATCGAACGTGCCGGATCGGGCGGTTAGATCGGGCCGTAGCTTGCATCGGCTAACGAACCGCGTCACCACCGCGCCATGAACGACGTGATAGCCGCTTTGGTTCGCCGCCACGACCCTGACAGATTTCTGACCGCCCTGTTTGCCCCGCCCGGCCGGCGCGATGCGTTGCTGACGCTGTATGCGTTCAACCACGAATTGGCCCGCGCCCGAGAAGTCGCCAGCGAACCGCCGCTCGCCCTGATCCGGCTGCAATGGTGGCGGGAGGTGGTGGAGGGCGAAGCCAAACGGCATGAGGTCGCCACGCCGCTGTCCGAAGCCATCGCGGCCGGCACGCTGAAGCCAGCCGGCCTGCTGGCGCTGATCGAAGCCCGCGAAACCGAGGTTTATGGAGATTTTGAGACAATCGCAGAATGGCGAGCCTGGGTCCTGGCCGGTGCGGGCGGGCTGACGGTAGCCGCCGCCTCGGCGTTGGGCGCACCGGAGCCTGAACGGTTCCGGCCGTTCGGTGCCGCGTATGGGGTCTCTGGAATTTTGCGGGCGACCGGCGTGTTGGCGGCTCAAGGCACCTGTTTTCTGCCCCGCGATGTGCTCGCCGGGCACGGCTTATCGCCGGAGGCGTTCATCGACAATCCCGCTTCGGTGCCGGCGCGGGCCGCGTTGGACGACGCAGTGCGGGAAGGCAAGGCCCTGCTGACCGATGCGCGGCGCATCGCAATCCCCCGGCCATACGTCGCCGCAGCCTTGCCGGTGGTGTTCGCTCGGCGGGACCTCGCTGCCTGGCCGGCGGTGGCGATGCCGCGGCGGTTCGGCGATCGGGCGGCGGTTGTGATCGCGGGACTGTCAGGACGGGTTTTACCTGGCCGGTGATCGCTGTCATGCGCCGAACGCGGGTGATGCCTTCCCCCGGCGCCACGGGGAAGGTACACTCGCCATGTCAATGGAGGCGGCAACGATGATACCGGCGGACGAGGATTTTGACGGCACATGGCCCTTCGCGCCGCATTTCTGCGACGCCGCCGGATTTCGCCAGCATTATGTGGATGAAGGCACCGGCCGGCCGGTTCTGCTGCTGCACGGACAGCCCACCTGGGGCTACATTTACCGCGCGTTTATCCCCGCGCTGTCGGCCACGCACCGGGTGATCGTCCCGGACCATATGGGGTTCGGCAAGAGCGAAACCCCACCGGATCGCGTCTATACATTGCGCACCCATGTCGAGAACCTGACCGCGCTGATCGACGCGCTGGACCTGCGCGACATCACGCTGGTAATGCAGGATTGGGGCGGTCCGATCGGGGTCGGCTATGCGGTGCGGCACCCCGAACGCATCCATAGTCTGGTGCTGATGAACACCGTCGCCGGCTACGGCACCGCCGGGCGTCGCGATTTGCCCAACCCGGTGGAGACCCCGTGGTTTCGCTGGATCCGCGATGGACTGCCCACCGGGCGGACAGAGGCGGTGCTGTCTCAGCTATCCTCCACCATCCTGTCGGTGATGCAGATCGTCGGGCTGGAGCGGCTGGATCGCGTGACACAGACGTTTATCCGAGCATACGGAGCACCGTTCCAAACGCCGGCGGAGTGCATCGGCGCGCTAGGTTTTCCGTTGGATGTGGCGCTGGGCCGGATCAGGGATTTCGTCCGCGAGGGTGCGCCCGGCGTGGCGGCATTGCGGGACAAGCCGGCGCTGATGATAGAAGGGATGCTCGATCGGGCGATCCCTCCGGCTTTGGCGCTGGCGGATTTCGCGGGAGTTTGGCCGAACGCGCCGATAATCCAGGTGCCGGGGGCAGGGCACTATATCCAGGAGGACGCGCCGGAGGTGGTGGTGCCCGCGTTGCAGACGTTCCTCGGGATGCTGCGATAGTGACGACCGGAGGTGGATAACATCGGCCCGGGTATAGATCGACACATCCCGTTCTGCCGATGTAAACATCAGGCTGATGGCAGAAAGCCCGGCGTGTGGCGCAGCAACAAGCGCGAAGCGGCAGACTTTTATCTCTGCGGCCCTTTGTGCATCCTCCCTGTTTCTCTGTGTTAAAATGTTGCTTTCTTGCATGTAATCGACACGAACAACCGCAACCTACAGGCTATCCGCTCCTGCCGCGGAGTAACCAATTAGCCCATCCGTCACCGCCTACCCCAGCGGAGCCATCGCGTATGCCGCCTCCACCAAAGCCACCGCAGCCGCATTGTCTGCCAGATCGGCGATCGGTTTCCGGCCATCCTTCAGCCGCTGCAAAGTGTCGCGAACGAATGTCGAATAGAAATGCACGTTGGTCAGCTTCATCGGCACCATCGTTCGCTGACGATCGTTGCTAACAATTTCCAGCGTGCTGTCATCTCGGGCAGCAAAGTAATGGTTTTCCGTTCGAATGGAGTAATGCAGGTCGAACACCGAGTTCGGCGCCGGATACAGATACCCCGTTTCAACCATGCAACTGGCGCCGCCGCCTTGCATCAGCACGACGGCATGGTCTTCGATATTCAAATGCGCGTTGCGGTTGGACATCATCGCGCCAGTAACTTTCAGGTCGGCGCCGGGCAGCAACACCCGGCACAAATCCATGAAATGCACCCCGAGGTTCAACAACGGGCCACCGCCGGAAGTCTTGCGGTCAATGACCCACTCGACGTTCTGCTGGCGGTAGCGATCGACCATACCGCCGATGAACTTGAACATCAGGTATTGAATCGGTTCATTCAACGCCAGGATTGTTTCGACCAGCGGACTGTAGCGGATCACGTATGGGACCGCGACGAACAGCTTGGCGGCCTCGGCCCGGGCGGCGATGTCAGCGGCCTCTGTCGCGTTGATCGCACAGGGTTTTTCCATCGCGAACGGGATGCGTTGGCCGATCAGGAAGCGTGCCAGTGCGGCCATATCGGAATGGCGCGCCAGTGCGAAAGCAAAGTCGGGTTTTAGGACGGCGCACATCTCCCGATAGTCGGTATAGGCCTTACAGCCGGCCTTGGCAGCAATGGGTTCCGCGCGGGACGGGTCAGCATCGCTGACGCCGGCGATGGTAACGTCCGGGATCTCCAAACACGGATCGAGAAAGAACGGCGTATGCCAGTGAGAGACGCCGATCAGCACCACGCGCATGTTTTTTTCCCTTTTGCCGGATCAATCCCTGCTGCATCGGGACGGTTCCCGCAAGCCGGGAGTCCGGGTCACCCGGCAGCGCGGTTTCGCAATGCCTTCATCTCTTCGAACCGTGCGGTAACATCACGCATGATGGCGGCGATTCCGATCATGCGGCCAGCGTCATCGTGAAAAGGCACAATCGTGAATTCGACGGACAGGCGCGAACCATCCTTGCGGATCGCGGGCACGGACAGCAGCTCCCCGCCGCCATACCGGGTCGTGCCGGACTCCATCGTTTTCTTGTATCCGAACCAGTGCCGGCTGCGCAGTTTCTCGGGAACAATGATATCGAGCGACTGGCCGATAGCTTCGGCGTTTGTGAAGCCGAAGATGCGTTCGGCGCCCTGGTTCCAAAAACCGATCCGGCCATCGGCGCCGGAATACACGACGGCGTCGGGCATGGAATTCAGCAGTTCGATAGCAAATCGGTCGGAATCGAATGTCATTGTTGTCTCCCGTTCCAGCAGTTCTTGTTTTGGCAAAGCGGGCGCCTTCGCCCGCCATGACGAGAGCAAAGTCCCGGATACCAAATGCAAAATCGAGAACTGCTGCTTCCGTTCAACGGATACTCGCTTTTGCCACACTCAGCGAATGTCACCGCCGCGCATCGGTCAAAACCCGAACCCATGTCGCTAATCCGCGGTTTGCAACTGCAACAATGCCGACAGATGCCTTTTGGGACGGACCAAATCCGCCAGCGTCTTGCCATCCATGACCGCGAGGAAAGCGGCCAACGCCTCCCCCAGCGCCGATTGCAGCACGCAGGCCGGTTGGATTGCGCAGGCCCCCTCGGAACCGAAGCACATCGCCACATCCCAGTCCGGCTCCGTTCGCCGCAGCACGGCACCGATATTGATGTCCTTCGGCGCCCGGGCGAGCCGCAGGCCACCATGTTGCCCCCGCAACGTCTGGATGTCTCCGGCCTGTGCCGACTGATGCACGACTTTTGTCAGGTGATTGGCAGAGATGCCGTATGCAACAGCGATTTCCTCGATCGTGCTCAATCGATCCGGACGCAGGGCGAGGTAGATCAATGTGCGCAACGTGTAGTCGCTGAATGTGGTCAGGCGCATGGGATTGTCACCGCCGGGCGTTGGCGGAGGTCCTCCGTCCAAGGCCGGTCCGGACGAAAGAACAGGGCAAGCTTCAGGCTTTCCGCGATGCGCCGGGCGGCCTGCACGAATCGGCCGGCGACTTCGGGGATGAACAATTCACTGGCTGTATCTTCAAACAGATCGAGCCAGTTGCCGAACAGCGGCGGCGCGATGCCGGCTACGTGTTGATGAACGGCGACCGGATTGCCCTTGTAACGGCCGCTGGTCAGCATGACCGAAGACCAAAACGCGTACATCTTTTGAAGATGGGCAGGCCACGCATCCTCTTTGATCGCACCGGCGAAAATGGGACCGAGTTCGGGGTCGTTACGAACACGGGCGTAGAAGGTGTCGATCAGGACGGAGATCGTTGCTTCGGTAATGATGCTGAAAGGCGCGCTCACCGGAAAATCATCCAGGCACCGATGATGACGATGCAGCTCCAGAAAACCATATCGACGAACATCCGGATCATCATCCGGTCGTCCGGTTTGGTTGCTCCGACCAGGCCGGAAATCAGATCGCCCGGCAGGAAGAAGATTTTTACGGCGAGTTTCATGATTGCACCCAAGGTGTATCGTGGGTACATCTTAAACGAATCACGCCGGGAAAGCAATATCTAAAATGCATGTTTGGAGGCTGCCTTGTTGCCTCGCCGGCGGCCTCTTTTGTCCGAGCGGTCTCTGGCGCATCGTGTGGGTTCCTGTTGGTCGAGGGGCCTCGCATGATCACGCTGTCCGAGAATTTCCGCGCATTGTTCTACACTCCATTCTACGCCGCACACGCCATTGGCGCCTACGAAAAGGAAGGCGTGGAGGTCGCGTTGCGGCTGTCAACCGATCCCAACC
>JANXLQ010000387.1 GCA_025355085.1 Rhodopila sp. | reverse complement strand
TTGGTCCAAGCGATCAGGCCACCGGCCTCCGGCGCGCGTCCCAGGGCAGAATAATAGAGGCGAGCCACGCTCGCAGCTTGTTCGTTTGCAACCCAAATTCCGTTGAGGAGGGTTCCCGCCATATTGCCCTTATTTTCCGAGCTCTCGGAGAACCCGGTCAGGACCTCTGACTGAGTCTGCGCCCCGCTTTGGAGCGTTCCGACCCAAGATGCGAGGCCGGGGCTGTCTGGTGCCCGATGCAGTACATTGGCATAAAGCTGCGTGACCAAGGCTGTCGCGTTCTGACTTGCGCCGGGGAAGCGAGTCTGAAATTCGATGCTACCGATGAATGACGCGGCGACCTGGTTCAGCGACCCGCCGCCCTTTAATGCGGCCACCCAACCAGCAAGGCCTATCGGATCGGGAACGCGTCCGAGAGCTGCTTGATACATCCGCGCGATCTGCGCGGCGGGCGACGTGGTATCATAGTAAAGTGTGCCGTCGATGAATTGCACACGATCAATAGACGTCAGGTTGTCGCTGATATCCGGCCCAGTGACTGTGGCAAAATTCATTGGCGAACCGGATACATGAACTTCTTTGACGACGTCTGGCAGGATCACGGTGGTGATCCCGCTCCCCCCGATGACCGTATCAATTCCTGTACCCGGTATTAGGGTGTTGTTTCCGGCATAGCCGTCGAGCGTGTCATTTCCACTGGTCCCGACGATCGTGTCATCGCCGGCAAAAATCGTAGCCCCCGCCAATGCGTATTGGCCATTGGCAACCCACGCCTCAAGCGTCACGACAGGCACTGAAATGTTGGTAAGGTCCGAAACCAATGCTCCGTTGAATAATACCTTAAATTCAGTTATATATCCTCCAGTTGGGACGCCGGATGGGGAATAAGTAAATCCGCTACCATTAAAGATATTCTGAAAAGCTGGGTTATTCAGGAGCCGATAGTCTCCGATGGCTTGGGAAGCGGTTTCTGTGAAAAATGTCAGAAGATTAAAATTACCGAGCGTATCACCGACTCCGGTCAACGAATTATCAGCCCGCCCGCCATTAAGGGATAAACCAGGCCCATAAGTAAGTGTGGCCATTCACCGCAACTCCCTCAATTAATACAATGCCACCACCAAAAAATGCCCGGTCAAGGAGGCCAATCCGGTAGACCCCAGATTTATATGGAATAAGCCATAAAATGGCAAGGTAGGAAAAGGCTCTTATGGCATAATTTGTTGAAATCGGACGACGGGTAGAATTTGCTTCACCGGCTGGGGCCATGCCTGGGCATTAGTGCCATTTGCAGGAAAATTATCAAGCGCACACGGAGTGACACGGTGTTTGCACGGAGTTACACGGAAAACGAGATAGATTTTCGGCGTAATGAGTTGGTAATTTTCAGGCTTGTAGCCCAACCGGCGGCGTTTTCTTGCCCCCCGGCCTTAAAATCCCTCTCCGTGCAACTCCGTTCAAACACCGTGTCACTTCGTGTCCGCTTGATGACTTTTCCTATACGCCCCGATCGAACCAAAGTGGCCTGCGTAGAAATCAACAAACCTGCCACCAACAGACAATGGTATATGAGCCTAGGAAAATCTCGACGCAGCCTCCCTAGGGAGGCTGTTGCGCATGCGCAGACGCTAAAAGCGAATGGTCCGAAGCGCCTTGTTCGGCGACACGAGCGAGCTGGCGGGCCAATTTGAACCTGATGGGGATGGCGTCCATTCGCCAGACAATACCATCACGCGATCGGGCGCGGCTGCCAGGATCGCGCTGACGAGTGGGACTCGGTTTTGGGACTAAATCCGTATATCAAGACGGTGCAGCTTTCGGGGGACACGCGCCGGAATGTTGACGATCGCCTTCGCGGGCGATGCCGGTAAAGAGCGATTCGCGTGACATCGGCGGTAGGAGG
>JANXLQ010000385.1 GCA_025355085.1 Rhodopila sp. | reverse complement strand
GGACCTCAAGGAGCAGATCGAGAGTTTTATCACCTACTTCAATCGCACCATGGCGAAGCCGTTCAAGTGGACCAAGACAGGAAAGCCGCTGGCCGCGTAATGAACGGAATGGGGTAGAAATCTAGAGTGCGCGGCACTAGTGCCCCGTCACAGTGATTTTAACGGGTAGGATATGGCCCCAATGGAGTTCGGACAATGCGGAGCGGTCGAGTTGGACTGCGATGCTTCGTGGCACACCCGGCTTGCGCGATATCAGCCCAGATTGTTCGAGGGCGATCCCCATCTGATGGACGGTCGGGCGCGCGACGCGGAAGAACCGCATCATGTCCGCCTCCGCCGACGGTTTCGATCAACCGCCCAATAGCTGCCCAGCGCGGTCGGCAGAACACCGATCTGACCAGCAACAAATTCCAATATCTGTGCGGGCGGCTGTTTGCCGGCACGCAGTTGGCGGCCCGGATAACGCAGGTAGCAAAGCATCAGCGCATGACCAAGCCGGTTAGGGTCGCCATGGCCGCGTCGGATTGCAGTCAGGCCGGCCGCTCGAACAGCTCCACGATTTGGGCGTCGGTCAAATGCTGTCGTCGCGCCATTTATGCCTCCTGGGCTTTCATCGCGGCAGACCATCCCGTCCTGGCCAATGAGTCGAGCAAGGTGCTTCGTTTGACGCCGAAGGTGCGGCACACTCCGGCCTTGGTGGCGCCAGCATCCAACGCCGCGATCACCGCGCTAAGCTTCTCGGCGTCGATCACCGCTGGCCGGCCGCCGCGGCGACCGCGGTGGCGTGCCGCCGCAAGCCCCGCCTGTACGCGCTCCTGTATCAGCGCGCGCTCAAACTGCGCGAGGGCGCCGAATATCTGGAACAGGAATTCCCCTTGTGGGGTAGTGGTGTCCATCTGTTCGGTCAGCGAGCGAAAAGCGATGCCCCGCTTTTTGAAGTCAGTCACCGTCGCTAAGAGATGCGGAAGCGATCGGCCAAGCCGGTCCAGCTTCCAAACTACCAAACAGTCCCCGGGCTGAATGAAAGCAAGGGCACGGGCCAGACCGGCGCGATCGCCGCGGCTCCCGCTGGCCCGATCTTCGAAGAGGTGGCGCTCATCAACGCCGGCGGCGACGAGCGCGTCGCGTTGCAGGTCAAGGACCTGCCGGTCGGTATCGGTCGATATCCGCATGTAGCCCACCAGCATGTGCGGAAAACATCCTCATTAAGGTTTCCGCACAGTACATCATTCCGACATGGTTTGTCGTGTAGTTTTTCGGACTAAACCCCGCATCATGGAGGCACTCCCGACACCTGACGGAAATCATGTGTTTTCCGTCAAGCTACCTGGCGTCCAAAAGGATGGCAGAACGGTTAAAATTCGTTCCGTAAGAAAAATATAGTCGGCTTGTTCCCGATCCGTCCCCGAAACTGTCAAATTCAGGGGGCGTTTCGTTAGTTCTGGCCGTATTGGTGAGCGAGAAGTTCTCACCGCTGAGATTGAGACATGGCAGCGTCAGCGCAATGCTTTGGGCGCGCGCATCCATTGGAAATTCATCACCGAGAAGGCGCGAGGCAAGCTGATCCGCTCCCATCCGACCTCGCCAAAAAAGTGGTAATCATTGTGCAGAGGTACTAGCGGTTCTTACATGCGAGGCGGGCGGCTCAGCCAGGAATCGCCCTTTCCGTCGATTCCTGCAGTTTATCAGGCGGCGCTTTCAGGCTATCATGGTGTCCAAAGTGCCTGATAAACTGTCGGGATCGACGGTGCCGGTTGCCCGGTGATCGTGCGGTCGATGTTGGTGTAGTCGTTGCACAGCGTCATGTACCAGGTATTGGGCGTGCCGCCCGAAACGACATTTTGGGCGATGCCGTTGACCGTACTCATCGTGACGTTACCGCTGGTGGTCGAATCGGTGGAATTGGTGACAAAATTATAGGGTGTTCCTGCAACCAGGCCCTTCTGGGCACAGGCCGCGTGCTGTAGCAGTTGTGCTGAGATCTTCTTGGGATCAACGCCATTCACCGGCAGATCGGATCTGGTCCACTTTTCCCACCGGCTCAGCCCGAATTCGTGCGTCCAGTAAGTCCGTTCCATCTGCTTGGTATTGCCGGGACCGGAGTTCGTCGCGTTGGAACCGGAATAATGAGCCGCGATCACGGCCACGTTGATGCGGCCGGAATAGAATGTGTACCAATCGGTCTTCCAAATATGGAACCCGGTCACATAGGGCGTGTCGCACGCTGTCGAGCCCTGTTGCAGAACCTGATAGGATGCCGGGTCGAGCAACTGAAGTTGAACCGCCGCAAACTGAACAGCGCTTGGAAGTTGTGTCGCCACCGGGTTTTGGCCGATGATCCAGGAGTTGGCGAACCGCGCCGACGAATACGGGGTGCTTGTCTTGCACACCGGGGTGGAAGGCAGGCCACCGGTCGTGGCGCCGTTGGCGAAGGCCTGATACGCATCGTTCAGAGTTATGCCATTGGGTCCGGCACTACCCATGATGAAGCCGTAACCGGTCACGGAATCCGTCGATTGTACCGACAGGTTGTACGGGCCTCCATTGGCACCGACCTGAGATGCTGTCTGGCATTGGGCGGAAGCCCCAGTTTGATTGTAGGTCACCATGCGCGTCAGCCCGTTCAATGTCACCGGGGCGCTGGTCCTGATCAACTGGCCGAAGCTGCCGGCACATGACGGATCGGCCGCGATGACATAGTTGGCCGCAAAATTTCTCATGGTGTACGGTGGCGTGTCGGTCGCGTTGATCGGTCTTGTGTACCTACAGCCGACATCGCCAGGCACCACGCCGGGCAGTGCCACTGCATTTGTCGCGTTCGTCGCGGTGCAAACCTGCATTAGCAGGTAATCCCCCATCATACCGCCGTGCTGTGCATGCGCGGTAGTATAAACCGAAAATACCGAAAATATAATAAAAAAACCCGAAAGTCGCCGAAACATCGTGCCAAATCCCCCTTATTTTGTTATTGCACCATACATATGCAGCTTCTGACAATACGATTGCCGTTGATGAAAGTTTTATTACCGTTCCGGCCGGGGTTGCGCTGGCATTTGCACCCACGTCCCCCGGCGCTCGTGCCGTCGCGGGGTCAGAACTCCGGGATGAACCGATGACGACCTACACTTGGCTCGACGGCGCTTCGGATCCCTGGACGACACTGGCCGATTGGAAGGTGGCAAGCGCCGCGGCGATCAACGTCCCTGGCGCCGGCAACACCGCGCAGATCGGCGCAGGAACCGTCACGGTGGGCTCGTTGATCACTGTCGGCGGCCTGCGCATGAGCGGCACGACGGGTGCCCCGAGCGCAATTGCCGGCGATGCCATGGTGATTGCCACCGGCGCGGCGGTGTTCGATGGCATCGTGGTGCAATCCGGTGGGGGAACCACCCTACTGAACGGCACGACCACACTCATCGGCGGAGCGGCCCCGGGAACGCTATACCTCGACGGCGGCAGAATCCTCCAGAATGGCGGCACCTTGTTGCTGTCACACGGCGTGATCAATCTGGGTGCATTGCCATCCGGCACCCCGGCCGGCGGCGGCACGCTGAGCAATGCCAGCGCCGGCACCATCCTTATTCAGGAATCCGGAACCGTCGTCGCAGGCGGCGGCGGAATCACTTCGGTCATCAACACCGGTCTTATTGTCAGCCAGACCAGCGGCAAATCCGTTATCTCCACGCTGTTCCAAAACAGCGGCACCCTGCATGTGCAGAGCGGCACATTCACCCTGGCCTCAGGTGGCCAATCCACCGGTGCCGGCACCAAAATCGATGCCGGCGCCACGTTGGAGCTGTCGGGCGGCACGTTCCGTATGCAAACCGCCATCTACGCGCCTGACGGCATGACGTTGATCGACGGCGCGATCGCGGATTTCACGGGCGTACAGCTCTCCTCCCTAAACAGCACGCTGAGCCTGTCGTCGGGCCAACTGATGCTGGGTTCGCACACGGCAACGATCGGCACGTTGAAACAGACGGCATCCACGTCCGCGGGTAGCCTGTTGCTGACCTCAGCGACCGTCAACGTGGTGCAACAGGCCGTATTCTCCGGCACCGTGGTCCAGGCCGGCAAAGGCGTTACAATTCTCAATGGCAGCGCGACTCTGGCCGCGTCCAGCGTGAGCTTGACGTCGCTTAATCTCGACCAAGGCCGGAAATTGCTGAATTTTGGCACCCTGACCATCGCTTCGGGCAGCATCGCCCTTGGCTCCAACCCACTCGGCACCACCGCCGGAGGTGGCACCCTGATCAATGGGGCGCTCGGCGTGATCGATATCGGCACCAGCGGCACTATCGTCGCCGCTGGCGTGCGGGCAGGCATCTTTACGAACTCCGGCACCATCAATGTCGATGTATCCGGTAGTGCTGTTCTGGGCACGAGCGTGACGAACCGCGGCACGATCCACGTACAACGCGGCACGCTCGGTTTGGCGGCGGGCGGCGTATCCCTGTCCCGCAGTATCACGGTCGATGCGGGCGGCGTATTTGGCATCACCGGCGGCACAATGACTATATCCAACGGTGCATTGGTCTTGGGCGGCGGTTTGGATATTTCGGGCGGCCTGGTCAACCTGACGCATGTGCGATCGGCGCAAATCGATGAAGCCGTGGTGCTTTCCGGCGGCACACTGTGGCTTGGTGTGCGGCCAGGTACTTTTGGCAGCTTCCACCAAAGTGGCACCGGCACCCAAGCCGGAACCTATAGTGTGCTGAACGGCACCGCTTTGGTGACGGTCAATGGAAATGCCAGTTTCGCGGGCGTGGCGGTGGAAAAGGGACCGGGCACGACGAAGCTAACGGGTAACAGCACCGTTGCCGCGGGTGCCGCACTCTATCTGGACGGTGGCCGGTCGATCCAAAATAACGGCACCTTCGTGGTGGCGGGCGGAACCATCAAGATGGGTGCCGTGCCTGGCGGGACGGCAGCGGGCGACGCGCATTTCAATAATTTCGGTACTCTGGATATCCAAACCGACGGCACCTGCGTCGCCGGCGTGCTCGGCAATGTAACCCTTGCCAATTACGGTGTCATCGAAAAGTCGGCCGGCGCCGGTATCAGCACGGTCTCTGCCAACGTTACCAATTTAGGCACGGTCATCGTCAACAGGGGTACCCTGGCACTGACCGCGACAGTTGCGGGAGCAGGGGTCTTTCAAATCGGGGGAACCACCGTCTTGGATATCGGCGGCATCGTCAACGGCGGCACCATGAGTTTCATGGGCAGCAACGCGGTCCTGCAAATCGACAATGCAGCCGGTTTCGCAGCCAGCATAGCGACCATCGGCAGCGGTAATCAGATCGATATCACCAACTTCGCCTGGGACTCCTCAACCATCGCCAACTTCACGACAGCCACGACCGGCGGCGGGACGTTAACCGTTACCAACTCGGCTGGATCGATCTATCTTGGTTTTAGCACGAACTATTCAAGCTACGGTTTCACTTTGGGATCAGACGGCCACAGCGGCCTAATGATTTCCTAAGCGCCGGGGCACCCTCTGCGTGCGTCTCCTCATCGCGGGCCCCAGACGGGATCGGTTTGTTCTGCCCTGAAGCACTTGCGACAGGGCGATATAGCCCGGCCGATCAGGGATTGCAGATAGCGTCGGTCCCGGACGCACCGGCGGAACACAGATCGTAGTCACGACCAGCGCGGCTGGACGGGTTACGATACGTGTACGAGTGGTTCCACGGATCGACCGGCACCGCCCCTTTCACGTATGGTCCATTCCACGACGACACGCTGGACGGGCGCTCGATTAACGCGACGAGTCCCTGCTCGCTCTTCGGGTAATGACCGGTGTCAAGCTTATACATATCCAGAACGGAGCCGATTCGCTCGATAGATTGTTTCGCCACGGACACGCGTGCGCCACCGAGTTGGCGTAACGCCGCCGGCGCGACCAGGCCGATCAGCAAACCCAGAATGGCAATGACGACCAGGAGTTCAAGAAGCGTGAAGCCGGCCTCGGCTTGGTGGTGTCGGGACGTTTGCATGGCGATGGCTCTTTGATGTCAATGTCTCTGGCGACCGAAGATCGCGGCGAAAAGCTTAGCATCCGGCGCATCGATGGCAAGTTGCAGTTATAAAACGGTCTAAACAGAAACGGGCGGTCCCTTGGGACCGCCCGCGTTAGGCATGGTTTTCAGGCGTAATTAGTTGGCGATGCCTGCGAAGGTGCCGGCAGCGCCCGTGGTGTTGCAGATTGCGGCGTTTTGGATATCGAGATTGAAGCCAAAAGTGTTCTTGGTGAACGCCTTGACGATACTGGCGCCGTAGCCGGCTGGCGCCGCAACAAAGCCTTCCTTCGTCAGGTTGGTCTTGTTACCCGCACCATAAAGCTGGCCGATCCAGGCCTTGATCTCGTTGGCGATCGCCGAGTTGGCGTAGCACTGAGCGAATTCAAGCGTTGTGTAGCCAACGATGGGGTAGCCTTGCAGCGGATCGGCAACGATCGGGATCCACTTAGTCGGGTTCAGCGCGTCCACCAGAGAGCTGGGAACCTGCGCCTGGGTGTCGCCAGACGACAGGTTAGGGCTCTTCAGCGCCAGGGTCGTCCCGCCAGCGTTCGGCGCGTATGCCTTGGCTTGGTGGGTGTTATAGATTTTCGCGGTCTTAAGGTTCAGGTACGGGGAGGAAGTATTAGGTGTCCAGGCGTTGATGGTGCCGCTGGAATTCGGAACCGAGCTCGGCGCGGCGGAGGTGTAGTCAGGCGTCAGGTAGGCAATCGCGTTCGTAACAGTGATCAGCTTGGCAGCAACCGCGCCGCTGCCGCTGGCGGACACGAAGTTCGAAGGCAGCGTGCCACTCGGGAACACGGTGTTAAACTGCTTGGTCGCGACGAAGGTCACGCCGGACGCCGTGTTCGCGCTGGTGCAAACCTTGGCAAGATGCTGGGTCATCAGGAAGCTGGTGCCCGACCCGTCCGAACGGACGACAACTGTGACGGCGCCGTTCAGGGCCGCAGGATGCGTGCTACCCGGGACGTTTTCGGTCTGGGAGAAGTTGGTGATCTTGCCTGAGAAGATGCCGCACAGATCGTTGTCGTCGAGGGTAACAGCCTTCGAATACAGGATTGTGTGGGCGATCGCCACCGGGGTGCCGAAAGCCGGAATCTGGATGATCGGACCACCGGTGGCCTGACCGCCGCCAACTGTTAAGGCGGAACCGGTCGTGTAGAGGGCCGTTGCGCAATCGCTCGTGCTGGACCCATTTGCCCAGCAGGCAACCTGCGCGGCGGACAGGTAAGCGTCGGAGGCGCCGAAATGAACCGAACCGGTACGCTGGCTGTGTACGGTGGCATCCTGCGTCAGGAACGCTTTCTGGCCGTTTCCAGAACCGTCCGCGTTGTAGAACACTTCACCAGCCGCACCCGACGTGCTGTTGACGTAGATGTTGGTGGTCGGGGCCAGCGCATCGATGGTCCGGATCTGTTCGTTGTAGCCGAGCGAGGAGCCGCCGCCGTAGATGTTGACCTGAGCGTTAGCCGCGCCGAACGCGACAACACTCGCCGCCGCCGTCGTGGCGAGCAGGAGATAACGATTCATTACTGTTTCCTTGATTTCGTGGCTGGGTTCCGCGGCCCCAACCGGAGGTCCTCGGTAACGCATGTCTATTAGGTCATGCTCCGTAATATTGCGATCCCTAAAGTAAAAATGATTAATGACATGTTAATGAAATGTAATTATGGGTTTATGATACTTGGTCAATTATGGTATTAAAATAGCAAAAATTTGTGGTATAATAGTATTATACTTATACGGTACCGTAAATCGTCGTATTTGTTCCCCTTTTCGTTGTCAGTGCGCGGCGAGCGAATACTGATTTGGTGTTGCGCACACCTTTAGGCTGACCAAATCCCCATAATCGCGAATCGCATGAAAGGCGCGATGGTCAACAGAAACCCACACGCCCATTCGAGCTACGTAATTACGGGACCACATCTTGACGACAGATAACAAATCAATGGGGTGCTGCCCGCGTGGGCAGAGGTGTTCGACCAGCGATATCAAGAAACTGCCAGCAGAAACGCAGGGTCATTCAGTTCTCGCCCCCCGAACGGCGTCAATCGCTGCCAAGCGGTGTTCGGCGAAATGCTCGAAGCCTTCGACCACCTTTTAGCCAAGCCGCCGTATGAGCGTGAGCGCAGTGTTGCGGAATGCGGCGAGGACCTGAGGCGTATGCCCGAAATGAGCGCGTGCCTGATCTTCCCGGCATGTCACATCACGCACGTAATGCAGGCAGTGCTCGATCCCCCCATGCGCCCGCGACAGGGCCAACAATTGGGCTGGGCCGCCAGAATGGCCGCGACCACAAAACGGACGGGAGACCTCAGAACCGAACCGGCCTTGCGTGTGCCAAAGCCTGTCTTACCGCACGCATCACGGGTTCCCAGTCCCCCGGCGCCTCCTGACGAAATATCCGCATGCTAGGATACCACGGCGTGTCGTCTCGATTTCGCATCCAGCGCCAGTCCGAATTAAATCGATTAATTAACCATATAGACTTACCAAGCGCGCCGGCCAAGTGAGCAACCGACGTATCGACACTGATCACCAGATCCAGGCCCATTATCAACGCAGCCGTATCGGCGAAATCGGCTAGTTCGCCCGTCCAGTCATGCAGTGCGGTGATCACTGATTTTTCCGGAACCCGGTGGGTCCATGCCGCACCGCCTTGTTGCAGTGACACGAAGGAAACACCGGCCACTTCCAGTATCGGCGCCAGGGCCGCGAACCGCATCGATCTTACCCGGTCGTCCGGATAGTTAGGGTTTCCGGCCCAGGCCAATCCGACTCGAAGACCGGGCAACACTGCCAGACGTGATCGCCATGCCGCTGCCAGCATCGGATCGGCGGCGAGGTATGGCGCCGGGGGTATCGTTTGCAGCGTCGTGCCTAGTACCGCTGGCAAGTCAGTTACCGGGCAATAGTTGTCGTGCGGTTGGGTATCCGCAGTGGCGGGTCCAATGGTTATGCGCAGTCCGGGTCTCGCGAAGCCCGAGAATAAGCGGTGCAGCGAGGGCGGTACCGTCAACGTAGCTTGCCCGACCCGTTGTGCGGCCAACGGTGCAAAGCGGCTGAATTGGATAAAGTCGCCCAGTCCCTGTTCCGGATACAGCAACAACGTCCGGTCGATGGCTGCCTCCCCGTTCCATGTCCGCTCGATAGGTTGCGGGCGTAAGTTTAACGCCTTCCTTCCCCAATGGAACTCCGCGAACCCCTCCTGTAGTCTGCCCACGGTCAAATTAAGCAGCGCTCGGCTAAATCGGGATCCGGGATGATCCGGATCGAGTTTTAATGCCTCGTCCAGCGCAGCGGCGGCCGCATCGAACCGGCCCATGTCATGCAGCAGGTTTGCAAGACCATGATGCGAATCGGGCGCCTCGGGCGCCAGCGCCACGGCGCCCCGAAAAGCCGCTTCTGCCTCTGTCAATCGTCCCAATTTCTGCAGCGTGGTACCCAGTTCGTATGGTATTGTTGCGTCATCGGGTTGCAGCCGCCACGCTTCAGCATAGCAGGACACTGCGGTTCCAAGATCGTCCAAATGACCGAGGGCGTTGCCCAGTTGGTAATGGGCGGCAAAATCGCCGGGTCGCAGCGCCGCCGCCTCCGCGAGGTGACGGGCCGCTGGCACGTACTCCGCGAGATCAAGTTCGACGCGGCCAAGATTGAACAGCATTTCCGATGTATGCGGCTGCAACAACAAGGCGGCACGGTAGGCGTCCGCCGAGTCTTCAGGCTGTTCGAGCGCACGATATGTGTCGCCCAAATTGTTCCAAGCCGGGGCTTGCCCTGCATCTAGCCGGATTGCCCAACGGTAGCATGTCCGTGCATCGTCAAAACGGTCTGCCGCCCGGTATGCATTGCCCAGGTTGTAGTGCAGAGTGAACGAACCCGTATCCAGGGGGATCGCGCGCCGATAGGCGGCGATAGCGTCTTCTAGCCGGCCAAGCCCTTTTAATGCGAGACCTCGTGCCTCGTGGCAGAAAGGGTCGGTCTGCCGCGACCTAAGTCCACTGTCGGCTTCCTTCAACGCATCCTGAAAACGACCCTGCTTCACCAGCAGGCGAGCCAGCCAATGATAAGCTTCATCGCCGCCCAAAGAAACTGCCCGGCGATACATTTGTTCGGCCTGCACAAGATTGCCCGACTCGTGGAATTCACGGGCCTGCCGCAGGTCGGATGATGAGCTACGCATGGGTCATCTTGTCCAGCGCCGCACACACCTCATGTATCACCGGCTGCCAATCGCCGTGTCCGGGCTGACGGAATATCCGCATCGCCGGGTACCAGTAGCTATCGGAACGACCTTGCATCCAGCGTGGATCGGTTTGGCCGTCGTCACGGTTGAGCAACCAGATCGGCCGGCCCGCCGCACCGGCCAGATGCGCTACATTCGTATCGACAGAGATCACCAAATCGAGCGATTCCAGCAATGCCGCCATGTCCGCGAGGTCCAGCAACTCGCTGGTCCAATCATGCAATTCAAGCCCGGCGACGGGCTCGGCTAAGATGCCTTTTTGCAGAGAGACGAAACTGACGCCAGAGACGGCTGCGAGCGGTTTCAGCAAGGCGGACGGGATTGAGCACGCCCTGTACTCACGCTGAACGGGATTGCCGGACCACGCCAGTCCGACCTTGATCCCCGGCAATCCGGCCAACCGCTGCCGCCAATCCAGAACATCGTACTTGTCCGGAAACAGATAGGGCACCGGCACGGGCATGTTGTTTGGCATCGCGCGGAACACCCGCCACAGGCTGGTCGCCGAACAATACAAATCAAAATGCGGCAATGGGCGGCCGCTCGGTACAACCTGGCTGATACCTGATAAACGGAGAACGAGGCGTACCAACGGGGCGGGCACCTCCACGACGACACGGCCATGAAGGGAAGCGAGGGGCACGAAGCGGCAGAAGTTGATAAAGTCGCCGATTCGGTCATCTGCCAGAATGAGCAGGGTGCGACCTGCCAGATCGTCGCCATTCCAAACCGGCTCGGGAAACCGCAACGTCACAGGCGTGGCCTGGCGGCGCCACTTGTCATGGTCCCATCCTTCTTCGAATCGCCCGGACCCCAGCAGCAGAATCGCCAGAGAATGATGCGCATCGGCATGACCGGGATCGTTTCGCAGCGTTTCGCGCAACAGCGCCTCCGCATCGGTCATGCGCATCGCCGCGAGCCGGCTCAGCGCCAAGTTATAGAGGACCGAAGGCATGCCAGGTGCAAGATTAAGTGCCGCTTGGATACAGATTTCAGCTTCGATCAACCGATCCTGCTCACGCAGCAGGGTACCGAGATTGTTATGGATCGCTGCCATATCGGGCGCTTCTATCAACGCTGCGCGCAGACTGGATTCGGCCAGAGGGTAATCGCGCAACCGCAACAACGTGAGGCCCAGGCCGTTTAGGGCAGCCGGGGAGTTAGGGTCGATCGTCAGAGCGCGGCGGTGCATGCTCGCGGCTTCTTCAAGTTCGCCCGCCTCGGCCAGTGCGGTCCCCAGGCTAACCAGTGGCGCCTGAAGATTGGCATCGAACGAGATGGCGGTGCGCCATGCCCCCATGGCCTCCGGCATGCGCCCTATCGATTCCAGGGCGTCGCCACGGGTGTCGTGGTAAGCGGCTGCGCGCGGACGCAGCATCAGCGCATGGTCGAAATTAGCCAGCGCTGTTACCGGATCGCCGGCCTCCAACGCCAGTACGCCGAGCATGAAAATACTGTCCGAATGACGGGGGTCGGCGTTGAGCACCACGCGCCATATGCCGTCTGCTCGCTGTCGGTTGCCGGATTGATAGAAAAGCATCGCCTGCTGATGCAGGACCGCGACATTCAAGGCGGGTGACCGGCTCATAAGTTACCGCCTTGCGCGCGGCCGGCCTGTGAGAAGCGGCGGGCATTGTCCATCACCTCTTCCGTGCCATGGCCCAGCACGATCTCTTTCAGCAGCGGCAAATCGGCAACATGCATCCCGTCCGGGACCTTCACCGGCGCGGCCGGGACCGGCAGCGCCTCCAGCAGCGAGTCCTCGTAGATACCGATCGGCTCCCACGCGGCATCCACTGCTCGGATCACCGCCTCCCAGTCGGTGCGGCGGCGGCGCGGCTGCATATATAAGGGAAACTCAGGCACCCTCAGGCCGGCATACAAGTCCAGAATACGCGGATCGAGACCGGTTTCGATCTCCGGTGCGATCCGCGACAATCCGAGCGGAGCGCCGCGAACGCCAAAATAGAGGCATGGGATGCCGTAGCTCTCGGGAATGACCATCCCGTGCAGGCTGGTGGAGACGATCCGCTTGCAGGACCGGATTTCATCTACCTTGTCGAACAACGACCGCACCGAAACGGGCGTCACGGTGTTGATCAGCTTGACCGAACCAGCCAGCTCTGGCGGCACGATGTAACGTTCATGCAGCGGGTTGAAATGGACATCCAGCGCGCGGTCGGTCAGGTCGGACAGATGCAGGATCACCCCAAGCTCATAGCGCTGCTCCACTGGTTGCCGGTGAAATTTCGGCAGTAGCCAAACCGGGTCGCCGTAAACGCCAGGTGCTGCGATGCGGCCGTGATCCCCCAACATCATTTCAGAGATGGGACCGCGCGTGGCGCAGACGTTGATCGTCGTTTTCTGCGGTGACTTGTACGGAATACGCTGTTCGTTGGGCGCCAGCGGGTTGGACCATAACGAAGAACCGGTACCCCAGAACCAGACCGATCCACCAGTGAATCCGTGCCCGATGGTCCCGACAGCGGCCATGCGCGGGGCGTTCGAGCTGAATGGAACGCGGGCGATCGGCAGGCCGGTGCATAGCGCCACCATCACCGGACTGAGGGCGTCGCCGAAATTGACATAATTCGCGGTTGCGGTCGCACCAGCCCAGCCAAGGGGCAATACGCCCATTTGGCGTACAAGATCGTTGAACCGAAGACTGGTCATTGCCGGTTGGAACTGCCTATTTTTGCCCGCCGGAGATGCGCAGAGCATCACTGAAATGAAAGTGAAACTTTTAGGTCGCACCGCGACGGTGTATGCCCCCGCCTTAGTGCCCCGGCATCCTTCGATGTTCGGATATGCGAGGGCGTATGAAGCAGCAGCGGTGGATTGATGGCGCCTTTGGAATACGCGACCCGGCGATTAGCTCCGGCGAGGCCTTTGCGTTCGGGCCGGGGTTTCGCCCTGGCCTCGCTGATGGCCCCGCTGTTGACTGGAACACTGATGCTGCCGGCATGCGGCCGCTTGCCGTCGGATGGACCTCTTGTAGCTGAAGTCGTCCGCGAGACGCACAAGCCAAACCGACTTCCATATCAACTTATCGCCCTGGCGCCGGAGCTTCTGCCGGTAATCGCCGATGGTGACGCGCAGGCGTTGGAAACATTCATCGGCGATACCGGTGTGGGTGACATCAGGGTGGGGCCTGGCGATCTGCTGACCGTCACCGTCGTGGAACCTGGCGCCGGCGGCCTGTTCACCCCGCCACCGAGCAACGGGGTGATAGGCGGGGAGCAGGGCGCGAAAGTTGTCGCTCTGCCGGTTCTTCGCGTCAATGAGCAAGGCAATATCAACGTGCCATTCGCTGGCAACCTGAACGTCAGGGGCCATTCCACCACCGAGGTGGCCCGCCAGATCGAAGCTGCACTAACCGGCCAGGCGGTCACACCCCATGTCATCGTCAGCATGGATACAAAGTCAAACCGGTTTACCATGTCAGGGTCGGTGAAGAATCCCGGGCTTTTCCAGATGGACGAACACGGTGTCACCCTGCTGGGCGGAATTGCCGAGGCAGGTGGAATGTCCGAACCGCCGAACGATACGGTGGTGCAGTTGACGCGCTTTGGCCATGTGCATCTGATCCGGATGCAGTCATTGCTGGATAACCCAGAGTCCGACATCCATATCCGTGCCGGCGACATCATCACCACATACGCGCAGCCGAGGACGTATTTGGTTCTTGGCGCCACGATGAAAGTGGCGCATGAAAAATTACCGCGCGGCCGCCTGACACTGGCCGAAGCGCTTGGGAAGGCCGGCGGCCTCGATGACAAAAGAGCCGACAGTGGATCATTGTTCCTATTTCGGTTCGAACGCCGCGACATCGTGGAACGTATCCTTGCGGTGGACGCCAAACTAGCCCGCCGGCGCGGCGAGATCGTAGCGGATAGCCTGGATCAGCGCACGGCCGCGAAACCGCCGGAAACGCTGATGCCGGTGATCTACACGGTGAATTTGCGCAGTGGCACCGGCATGTTCCTCGCAAATATGTTGGCGATACGGGAAAAGGACATGATGTTTGCTGCCAACGCTGAATCGGTGCAGTGGCAAAAATTTCTTGATCTGCTGCGGGTTACGGTGTCACCGTTGGAACAGGGTGCGGTCAGTGCTGCTGTACTTAACAAATTTTGAACGGGTACGTCTTGTCGTGGCGGCCGGTCTGCTGGTCCTTTTTGGCGTCGGCTCCGCTGGGGCGGAGCCGACGATGTCTCCCGACCCGGCTTTCCCCGCGCATGTGGCTCGGTTCGAGTTGGTGGAGCACGATATCGGGCGCGCAGGTTCGGCGACCGTGGGCTATTTGCTTACCGGCGAAGACGGTTCGGTATCTGTCACCATCAATGCGCATCCAGTTCGGAGCGGTTCGCTGTTACCGATACCTGACGAGTCGAGGAAGCCGGCCGGCACGGCCGAAAAAGCCCTGCTGCGCGCCAAGGCACAAACGCACCGATTCTATCCCAATACCCGTGTGCTGGAGGAGCGGGCAACCTTGTTGATGAACCAAGGGATATTGCAGCATGGGCAGATGGCAACGCTGGAATTCGACGATGTCTTCGCCGGCCTTCAGCAACCCATCCGTATGACTGTCTATACGTTTTGCTGTAGCCGCGCCGGTGATGCCTATGAGTATCGCTTCCGTCACGCCGCAAGCTTTGCTGCCGGACCAGAGGTCGCCGCGTTTCTGCGGGCACTGGCCTGGCGGTGATCCCCCCATCATTCGCGCTCAAATCCTGCCGGCAACGTTCCCGAAGCTGGCGAGGCGATACCTATGATCACGCAACGCGCTGAAACGATTCATCGGCGACATATCGGGTTGTACCGCCAACATGTAACAGCACTTCCAACGCGCCGGAAAAGCCATTGAAAATGCTGGACGGTATCAAGGCTTCGCCGTCGGTCCAGCGAACGCCGATGGCGGTCTCAAAAGCATGAAATCCATTCACTAACCGCTCGTCGTCCGCCGTTATCACGCTGAATCGCGTACCCTTGCGGACGACCAATCGCCGCAGCGCGATGCCCAGCGGACGTGGATCGCGCGCCAGTCCCAGTTCGGCTGGAATCGCGGAGCGCGATCCGATCGATAGAGCTTCGGGTATCCCGGACAAGTGGAAGACGGACACATCGCCCATCTGATTTACCAGGTCCAGGCGTTGTCCATCCACGGTCAGATGCAGATCGGACTCGTCGGTTAGCGGCAGGCTGCGGCGCGAGCCGGCGCGTTCCAGCAGGCGAAGCCAAATCGCGTCCACCAAGGGACCTCCGGTCAGCACCGGGGCACAAGGCGCCTGAGCCGGAAAATCCCAGCCGCTACTGCTATTTTGGAACAACCAGCGATTGCCGTCATCGCGATAGCTTTCGGCAGGGGCGCCATTGGCCAGCAGCACATCGTGGGTTTCGAGTTCAATGTGATGAACTGTTACCTCCTGGGCATGGTCATCCCAAATGATGGAGTGATGATTCACTAGGTACTCCGCCGGGATCAACACGCCGTCGATGTAGAATGAATGGGCTTTGGTGACCCGCAGATCGCGGTGCGGCACGTTGTCGCAAAGCGCGCCTTGGCGAACGACCACCGGCGTCGCTGCGGTTCGCCGGCCGCGCGTCGCCAAAACGCGCCCCGAACCGATCCATACGATGCGGCGCGCCCGGCCGCCTAAAGCCGTCACCATATCACCGGGCGTAAGCCGTTCGACCACCGTTTCACCGGCCGGCGTAGCAATGAAAGTGCCAGGCAGGAAGCAAATCGGTCCATTGCCGGTCGCGGTGGCAACGACCGAGGTAACTGCGTTCGTTGCGCTCGCCTTGGCGGTATCGGTAGCGGCGATGGTGAACACCGTGGTTACGGTCTGACCCTGTGCAACCTGTTGCAACATCGGTGTAAATATTAATCCATTGAGTGCCGAGGTGACGGCGACTGCTGACCCGGTGTCTTTATAAACACCCGTCGCCGCGTTATAACTGCCGCCGCCAAGGTTGCTCAGAGTTCCGTTCACGGCGGACGAAAGTGTCACCGTCACCGTTTCGGTTTGGTTAACGAACGCCTGCTCGGTGACCGTCACCGCAGCAAACGGCCTGATGGTCGCGTGGTCGCTCACAGCCTGATGGGACACGGTGTTGGTGATCGTCGGCGCCAAGGCAGCCGTGGTCGTGATCTGGATTCCGCCGGCATTGCCACCGGCGTATTTGGCATTGCCGTCGTCTCCCATAACAAAATTGGACGCGAGAATGTTGGCGGAGAGGCCAAGAAGTTTTATCTTGCCGACGATGGCATTACCATTCGAGATGTTGAGAATATTACCGTTGATCGACGCGGTCGCGTTGGCAAACCATTGGTGGCCCGCGAGATCAATTGTGTTACCGGGCTGAAAATTGGCGATAATTGGTGACAGATTCGTCAGATACGAAATTGAACCGGTCGCCTCAATGGTGAGGATATTTTGGGTTGCGTCGCCAAAACTTATGGTTCCTGGCGTGGCGATGTCGGCGACAGTTGGAACCGACCCGACGTCAAGGACCGCGTTGTTGGTTAACCTGATATTTCCGTTGTTCTGCAGCGCCCCCGTAAGCGCAACCGTCGCGTAGTTGTCGATGTTAAGGACGCCCGAATTGACAAGGCTCTGCGCGGTCAGTCCGCCCGACGATCCGTCGCCGATAACATCCAAAGTGCCGAAATGGGTGTTGCTAAGGTTGCCGTAGGTGGTTGGGTCCAGCACCGCCAGGATACCGTTGGAGATCGACAGCAAGCCCGAATTTTGGATAGTGGGCGAAATGTCGATTGTCTGGGATGAAAAAGTCGGACTGAGCGCAGACTGATCGAACGACACAGTACCAAAGTTCAGGATTTCGCCGCTGCCCCCCAGTAGATACAGTCCTGCCCCGCCGATCCCGGTATTGACGAGGTCCGGCGCGAATCCAATCGTCCCATGATCGATCTTCAGCGTTCCGGTCACGCTAGCTAGCGCGCCATCCGCGCCTGCCACGAAAGCAAGTGTCGCGCCGGCGTCGGTGATGGTCGTGAAGCCAATGGTCACATCCGGCGTTGCCGTCACCGAATAGCTGCCAGCCACTGATATGATCGCCGAATCGCCGTCGCCGGGAACCCCGTTCGCCGGGCCGCCCGCCCAATTAGCAGCCGTATTCCAAGCGCCTCCCGTTGAGTTTAGCCATGTGTAGGTCGTACCGGACATCGATTTTTCCAATTCCAGGGATTCAAGAATCTGTGGCGCACGGAAACAGCATATTGCAGGCCGATGCCGCGCTGGTATCGTACCGGAATTGCATTAATGCTTCAGCAATATGAAAAACAAAATCGATCCGAATTACCCGCCGTGCTCGCGAATTGAATAATACAGCAACGTCCCGATCAGCCATGAAACCGTCAGCGAGAGAAATGTCAGGAAGGTCCAACGAAACGGTTTCGGATAAACCGCCGATTGCGCCAGCGATGGTTTGACATGCACCTGCACATACAAATGTTGCACCGAGGCGTCGAACCGCACCTGCTCAAGATGACGCGACGCCGATTCGAGTGCAACAGCGGCAAAACCGCGCTCCTGCTCGAGTGCCTCATAGGAAACCAGTTCGCTGGGCAACGACCGGTGCTGTCCGGCCTCGGTGAGACCGCCTGCACCCAACACGTTGCTAACTCGGTCGAGTTGGCTTTCACTGGCTTCGATTTGCGACCGAAGACTGAGAACCGCTGGAGCGGTGGGCGAAAGCGTGCGGGTCAACGTTGCCAACTGTGCGCTCATGGTTGCGACGTGCTGCCGCAGCGTTGCGGCCAGTGCCTCGGCCGAGTCGGCCGCCCGCCCCGGCAAATACGTGTGCTGTGTCTCACGGAACGCCCGCAACGATTCACGTGCCAATTCCATGCGTTTGCCGCTGCGAACCAGTGTTGCCTCGGCAAAGCGAATCGCGTCCAACTGGGACCGCGCGCCGACCTCGTTCACGACCTGCTCACTGAGTTCCAGCAGGACATTGGCGATACGCAGCGAATCTTGGGGGGTAAAGGCACGAACCGAAACGTAACCCAACAGGTTGGTTGGATCGAATTCCGCGTCCAAGACCCAGCTGTGCCAGTAGCGTTGCAACCGCTCAATGGAGCCATCATCCCACCAGAAATGGAAGGCCGGATCGAAGCCGCGCGGGCGAAACAGAGGGACGATGTTGATACGCTTGCGCAAATCCTCGACCGCCTGGCGGCTGCGCAAATAGTCGGTTACGACATAATCGGCATGTGCCGACGGACTGCCTTGCAACGTCGCCGTCATCTCATTCTGGGTCGTCCTGTTGGAGATCGATCCTGCCCCATTATAGATGCTGTAACGGAATTCCGTGACGTATTGGGGGGACGCCAGGAACATCAAATACAAGAATACTAATAAGGTGGGGACCCCCACCGCAGCCAGGAAGCACCAGACCCGGCGTAAGGGCCGCATCCGCCCCGGCAGGGCGGCTCGCATCGATTGTGGGTCGGTCAGAACGTTCATGTGTGTCGCTATGCTGCTCTATTCGCGCCAGTAAACGGGATCGATACCGGCAGACCGGTTCACACCGGGGGCCGGGGGCGTCCGCAAGAAATTAGTCCAGTCGTCGCATAACGTCATGTACCAGACGTGCCGCTGGCCGATGCGTGGATCGATGAACGCCTGACTGTAGGTGCCGTCAGTAAGCAGCGGCTCGGTGACCAGGCCCGGGGTGACGCGTGCCGGCAGCCCGTAGGGTTTGCTGCAACGTCCATGCGCGAACATTTGTTTCGCAAGAACGATAGCTGGCTGATGGCTTCGCGGGTTGGTCCAGTCATCTCGTGCCCATTTCTCCCACCGCGTCAGTCCGAACTCTCGCGTCCAGTAAGTACGTTCGACCTGCTCGGCGGCACCGGGGGCAATGCCCGAGGTATCGGCCCGGGCGAAGTGATGCGACACGATGGCGCGCAACTTCGGCCCCCGGAACTGGACGTCGTCCATCACCCACATCGTCAGCCCGCGCTGGTAATGCGTCGGGCAAGGGCCAGCAACCGGCGTGCCCTTGCCTACCAGAAGCTTGCTTGGAAACACGCCCCAACCTGGAATGCCGGCTTGCG
This sequence comes from Rhodopila sp., assembly GCA_025355085.1. Classification (GTDB taxonomy): domain Bacteria; phylum Pseudomonadota; class Alphaproteobacteria; order Acetobacterales; family Acetobacteraceae; genus Rhodopila. Next base: position 32,598 of record JANXLQ010000385.1, on the reverse strand, counting down.
GGACCACCGTCGGGGCGATCACCCAGCCGCGAAAGAAGCGATGGGAACTGGCGGCACCTTGCTGACACAGTGGTGATTCGAAACTAGACAGGCCGACCGGGCTCCAGCTTCCCATGATGAAGGCGTAGCCGCCGTCAAACCATTGGATCGATGCGCCCTTGAACCAATCATCCTCGGCGGTAGCGTCGTCCTCGCATCCCTCCATCGTCTGTTCGGACACGCTCACGATACGGATTACACCCGCTTTGGCTATCGGCATGTTCCACTTGGTAACGATCCCGCCGTGGCAGCCATCAACCGCGGGCCAGCCACGCAGGCGATACGGCGGGGTTTCGTTCTGGCCTATCTTGCGATGCTTCGTGCAAGCTGGATCGATCGGAACGACACCCGGCAGGATGGCGCCCGCCCCGTCGGAGCAGACCTGCATCACCATCCAATCGGAGATATGCTGTGCGGCCGCGGGGCGGGCGGGGGTCTGCGCCAAGACGATACAGACCCAAAACAGCAGGCTGAGTATGCTTACACGCAGGCACCCGCCGACGCCCGCAGTCCTATGCGGCATCACTGAATTCCTCTGTCCAGAAACCGGGGTCCAGGTGCTGTTCGGGATCGTCCGGCTTGTCCAAAGCAGCGGATTCACTCAGCATGGCATGTTCCGCGACGGCATCTTGAACGGTGTCGCACATCCGTATCTTACCCTCGTGCAAGACACCCGCAGTGTCGCAGAACAGACGAACCAAGGCTGGACTGCGGGTCGCCAGGATGAAGGTGGCTTGTTTCTGTCGTTCCCGCACGATGGTGCGGCAAATATCGCGAAATCCCGGCGGTCCGCCGATGATATATTCGTCCGCCAGATACACATCGAACGGGATCGCGAAACTGGTGGCGAACGACAGCCGGGCACGCTTTTCGCCGGAGTAGGATGCGACCGGCATTTCCAGTGCGGCGCCGAGGCCGCTGACATCGGCGACAAACTCGAGCATCGGCCGCGGATTAAGGCCGTAAATCCGAGAAATGAAATTCAGGTTTTCCCGACCGGTCATATGGCGGTGCATCCAACCGAACGATCCGATCGGAAACGATACAAGACCACGCCGATGGACCCGTCCGCCCGTCACGGGCAGGGTTCCAGCCAGAATTTTGATAAGCGTGGACTTCCCTGACCCGCGCAATGCCAGCAGGCCGGTGGTTTTTCCGGATGGAAACATAAAGCTGACGTCGTTAAGGACACATCGCGGTGCCACGCTGCCGGTGCCGTTGAAACGGGTCACATGATCCAATGCGATCGTCATCCGAATGCGCCCAATCGCGGATACAGGTATCTATGCATGACGGCGCAGAACGCGTTCGGCGGCGAGCCCCAGCAGGACGGACAGTACGCAAAACGTGACAGCGTAACTGTAGCTGAGCGTGCTTTCGGGATAGAATCGATATACACCGGTGCGGAACCAGATCACGCCGTGCAGCAAGGGATTCCACCAAAGCACGTCACGGAATGCCCGGGGCAGGTATTCGATGACGTAGAATACGTTTGAGAAAAAGATCAGCGAGCGTGCCGTCAGCGTCCAAATCATGCGGTACACGCTGAAATGCACGACGACGGCTGCATTGAACAAGCCGACACCGAAACCCGTCAAAGCCATGACGACGACCGATTCCAGTATTTGTAGCCCGTCGAATGGCACGGCGCCTTCGACACCCGCGAAACTCAGGCCAGCCAGCAACAGGAAGCCAACGATCAGGACGGACAGCGTTTCGACCAGCAACTGAGCCACGGCGACATCGACGACTGTAATGACACGCAGCGGCAGCATTGGATGGGCGACCCGAACCGCGCTCATAATGCGGCTGACGATGTGCGTGAACAAGAAAAAAGGCAGCACGCCGGTAAGCAGGAACACGAAAAGGTTAGTACCGAAGTCGGCCTTCCGTTTCAGCGCAAGGAACACGATATAAACAATGAGCAATTGTCCCAGCGGCTCCGCCAGCGCAAGCAGGAACGTCAGCCGCGAAGGTCCGCGCCGCGTGCGAATATCGCGCAGCATCAGCGCAAACCAGATTTGCAGGGTGTTACCGATCATCGTCAGTCTGCTGATTGCCTTTTGGCGCCATGGGCAGCGGACCCTATCGACGACAGCGTCAATTGTGTCGGTCCCGCAGCGTGCCGCTCCGGCAACGTCGCGGTGATCCGATCCACCAGCGACTTACGCCAGACGTTGAAATCGTACTGCCGCAGGACACGTTCCTGTCCCGCCTTGGCACGCTTCGCAGCCTCCAACGGGTCCGTCACAACATGACGCATCGCAGCGACCGCACTATCCATGTTCGGTACACCCCAGTTGCCGATGTAACCACTGCTGCGGAGTTGTTCCGGCGGAGTTGGCACCACATCGACATCCACGACAAAAGCCGTTTCCTCGTCGCAGAAATCGGCTGGCCCCGAGTAGCCGCACACCACGACCGGGCGACCGAGCATCATCGCGTCGGCAACGGGATAGCCGAAGCCCTCACCCCGGTGCAGCGCCAGCAAGGCGTCGGCGGAACCGATCAGCGCCCAATATTCTTCCTCGGGCAGATCGCCGGTAATCAGTTCGATGCGATGATCGCCGGCGATCAGTTCCTCAAGCTCCTCCCAGTAACCGTCGATGTTGCTCCAGTGACTGGGCTGCACGTTGCGCATCTTCAGAATCAGCCGGACATTGTCGTTACTGCGGTCGAAGGCGCGCTGGAACGCTCTTGCCCCGTCCAACGGATTTTTGCGGATGATCGACGATGCGAACTCCGCCAGATAGAGGAAGGTGAACGGACCGTTGTTGCGTTTGAAACGACGTACGAACGGAGCCCATTTCCTGGCGTCCGGCGCCCGCAAGCCCTTGCCAACGACATGAACCGGAACGGATGCGATTTGCCGATACGCGTCGGCAACGTAGCGGCTAGGGGTCCATATCTCGTCCACGGCGATGGTACCGAAGCGGTGCAGTTCCGGCGGGTAGTCGGTTTCCCATAGGAAGAAGCCGACGACATGGGCATCGGCGCACAAGGCGGCGAAGCGGCCCAACACTTCGGGCACTGCGTCGGCGTTGACGCAAAGAACGACAGTGCGCGCTCGCACGTCGGCGTCCTCCGGGACGTTGGCGTTGATGCAGCGGCCGCTATGAGCATCGAATACCAGCGGGCGGAACGGTCCCAGTGCGTCAACGAACATATCGGTATTGCGGGCCAGCCCGGTACCATTCATCCAACCGATGATAGCAAGGTCGCAACGCCGGTAATCCTGTGCCGACAAGGGCATCGCCATCGATTGGCACGCCAGCGACAACGACGTCAATGCGGGCATGGCGCGATAGAATTTCTCGATAAGCCTTTGCCGCCAAGGATCCGATCCCTCTTCGGCCACCAGCGCTTCCGGGCAATCTACTTCCGCGATCAACGCGATCAGCGCGAGGTCGAAGCGGCTGAAACCATCGCCCTCGCCGGTTACCCAGGCGCTCCAATACGATTGCCAATACGGCGGATTGAACGACAGGCGGTCGGGATCGAGCGCGTCGTTGGCCACTTCCCGGAACGATAGCGACGCGGCGTAGGAGGCATCTTTCAGCAGATCGGCATTGCCCTGATCCTGATGTAGATACGTCCAGTGCCAACTCCATGGCAGGTCGCCGCCACGCACCGAACCTGACAGGGCGGACAAACGCTCGCGCATTGCATGCGACACGAGGCAGCAGTTGTTTTTGATGGCAATGAATGGCGCCGTCGCGAATTTATATTGGATGCGACGCAAACCATCGTCGGAGAATATGTCCAGATCGCGGTAGTGCCGCCGCCAGAAACACAGCAGAGCCAGCGACACATCTGAACGGAGCGCCCGGGTATTGAACGCCGGCTCGTTCAGGATGGTTTCAGTTGCCTGATCGAGACAGAAAACCCCGCGCCAGTGGGGATCTTCCAGCACCTCAGAGATGATCCAGTTGGCCACTGCCAACGGTCCGCTGGCGGTGATCGGGATCCGCGAACGTTGCGCGAGATAACGCACCAGCGCCGGCACCGCAGCGGGGGTGGCGTCGTTCTCCTGATTCACCTCGACACGGCTAAGCCGAGCGATCGTTCCCTCGATATCGCGATGGAGGTTGCGGCGCATCGCACGTGCCCTGAATGTTTTGCGCTGGCGAGCCAGAAAATCGGTCAGTTCGCCGCGCACTGTCGCCGACTGCCAATAGGCAGTACCGCTGAACGCGGCTCCGGCGGTCACTTCATTATCCAGCAGGAACTCCAGTGTGCGGTGTCCCTGCAGCCGGTATCCGGTCGCGATCGCCACACTGCCGGCGTCCGGATCGGTCCAGGCTTCAAACAACACGACGCCATCGACGATGACGGCAAGCGTCACCGGCCGCAACGGCTCGCCTTGATCGACCGCCCAGGCGCACAACTCGCCGTCCTGTAAATACAGACCGCCAGCGAGCGGCGACACGACCGCAGCACGAAGCCAGTTATGCCGAACCGCGCAGGCTTCCGCGGCTTGTGAAACGCCAAGCTCCTGCTCGGTCCAGTCGAAAGCAGAGGATTCCGCCGGAGCGTCTGCTTCGGGTTCCGCCGTTTCGATCGAAACGGCGTCAAAAGGCATCTTTGCCCGGTTTCCTTCAGGCCCGTTTGCATCTCGTTCACGGCCCAAACGTCGCAGAAATGCGAACGGTGTCTGGGAACCCTTTGGCGTGGGGTCAGGCAGACTAAGTGACATCAACCGATCCAGAATGAGGTTTCTTGGTACCGTGCATGTATACCACTTTAACTTCACGGCGACTGCCCAGCATGTGAGGGTATTTAGACGATACAGAACTAAATTGTAAACGATATGTTAATATTACATTATTAAGACGCAACCCGTTGTCATAATACTGACATATAATTGAGGGGCGACGATTTATTGTGGAAATTGCGTGAATATAAAAAATATTGCCTCCATATCTTGTCGATGATGTGCTATCGGGATTTTCACCAAACCGCGATGATGTGCTGATCGGTCTGTTGGTTCCTTTGCGCCACCGGGCAATTCGTAACATTCGTAAGGATTATTTCTGGCTTGTCGCACCGCCCGGAACTCGCCGGAAAGCCATTGATGGGGATACGCCGAGTCCAAATCTGGCTGGGGATCTTTGTCGGGACGCTTGCAGCCACACCGGCGCTTGCCCAATACCCGCAACCGTTGACGCCGGCGTGGCTTGCAGCCCGCGCGGGCGGGGCTTCGGCGGGGTCACGACCGGCCAGCTCAGGGCCGCAAAGCGCGGCAGCGATTCAGCAGTCCATGTTGGGCGTTCGCAAGGCAGCACAGGTGCTTGCCGCGCCGAGGCCGTCGTCGGTCTCCACCACTAGCCCTAACGGGCTGGTCGCCGGTTGGCTGTCGCCCGATGCCAGCCGAGTTTGGCAAAATGTCGCCCAGCCGATACAAACGCAAGCGCCGCAAAGCGGCCGGACCACGGTGACGGTCAGGCAGAGTCAGAAAACCGCCGTCGCCTACTGGAAAAGTTTCAATGTCGGTTCGCAGACCGATCTGATGTTCGACCAGACCGCAGCCGGATCGTCGGCCAATACCTGGGTCGTGCTTAACCGAGTGACCGATACAAACGCGGTACCCAGCCAGATCCTCGGATCGATCAAGGCACAGGGGCAGGTCTATATAATCAACCGCAACGGCGTGATCTTCGGCTCCGGATCTCAGGTGAATACGGCTTCGCTGTTGGTTACAACCCTGGATTTTAATGGCGGCGTCGCCGGTTTTCTTGCTCATGGAATTTACAGCCAGGCCGCCAGCACGACCGCCTTGCTGCCGGCATTCGCGCCTGACGGCAATGCAACAAGCATAGCAACGACGGGTGCCATCACGGTCATGCCCGGGGCACAGATCACCACGCTGCCACCCACGTCCTCGGTCAGCCGTGGCGGGTTCGTGCTGCTCATGGGCAGTTCCGTTTCGAACGCTGGCGCGATCACGGCACCGAATGGCCAGATCGCGCTGGTGGCTGGGAGGACCGTTACGATAACGCCAGGCTACTCCAGCAGCGGCGGCAGCGGGGATCCGTTAGCGACCACCTTAGGGATGCAGATCGCGGTCAATCCGCAAGGAACGACGCTATTACCGTCCGACGCAGGCGTCGTCACCAACAATGTTACTGGCATGCTGACCGCCGCCACTGGCGATGTCACCATGGTCGGCGAGACGGTCGCACAGAACGGCATCGCCCTCAGCAGCACCACGACCGGTCAGCGCGGCACTATTCACCTGCTCACGCCGCTGACCGATCGGTTGTCCAGCGTAACGCTCGGTTCGAACAGCCTGACGATGGTGGTTCCTGACACCAGCGACAGCTCTACCGCACTAAATTCGCAGCTATCCCAGCTTATCGCTACGTCCGCTACCAACAATTCGTTGCGGCTGAGCTCGGTTCCGCTGCTGAACAATGTGGCCGGATTGAGCGACCGGCTCGATCAATCGCGTATTGAGATAAGCGCCGGCGGCCTGGTCAACTTCCAAAACGGCTCGCTGACAATCGCGCAAGCCGGCCAGATTGCTGTCGCCGTTGGTTTGCCGAGCGCCGCCGGGTCTGGATCAGGGCGTATCTACACCGATACGGGCGCAACACTGGATGTTTCAGGCGTGACCAACCTGGCGCTGCCGCTGTCGGCCAACCTCATCACGGTCAACATCCAGTCAAACGAGGTTCGCGACAGTCCGGGCAACCGGCTCTCACAGGCGCTGGCGGGCGACAATGTCATGCTTGACATCAACAGCCTGACCGTGGTTGCGGCGACCACCGCTTATCCGGCCGCGCGTTCCTACACGGCCGGCGGCTTGTTGGAAGTCAGCGGCTACGTGGCTAACATCGGGCACACGGTCGGCGAGTGGTCCAGCGTCGGGGGAAACATCACCTTCTCGGCGCCGCAGGTAGTGACGCAGCCGGGGTCGGTTTTCAACCTGGCCGGCGGATCGATTGCCTATCAGGCCGACTATGTACCGCAAACCTGGCTGATCAGTAGCGACGGACAACTCCACAACGTCAATACGGCGCCCGGAACGCTAACTTACAACAGCATTTATAGCGACTTTACCTCGACCAGTCGACATTGGCACGTCACTGACACTTACACCAGCGGTATAGTTGCCCCATCCAAGATTTATAAGTCCGCTACCGTCGTCGGCCGCGATGCGGGCAGCCTGATCCTATCCACCCCGTCAGCGGTGTTCGGCGGCTCGATCAACGCAGGCGTGACCGAGGGTCCGCAGCAGACCGGTTCGCGCCCGGCGGCGGTCAGTAATCCGTTCCTTCTGTCACAGGGTACGGCGTCTCTTGCGGGATCGCTATCGCTGGGGCATTATAATGCAGTCGGCCTCACCGGCGGTTTTGCAACCAGCGTAGCGCTTGGCGCCACGGTACCGGCAGATGCGGAAGCGTTGCGCGCAACGACTGCGCTCCCTGCCGATGCCACCGGGTTTGCATGGCTTCCCGCCGATGTTCTGAACGGTGCCCACCTCGGTGCCCTCGCCGTAACGGTGACGGGACCGGTCAGCGTCGCAGCGCCGCTGTCGTTCGCGCCGGGAGCCTCGGTCTCGGTCGTCGCGCCGACCATTGATGTCGCGGCCAATCTGACGCTACCGAGCGGCAGTCTGACGTTGGGCAACAAGCTCGCGGCTGGGGGCACCGCCCGTTATCTGACCATTAATGGCAATGCCGGAGTGACGCTGGAGGCCGCTTCGACGATCGATATGCGCGGAACCTGGACCAATCTGCTGCTCGATCGCATCAACATCACCGGGGCCGGGTTCGCCAACGGCGGCAGCGTCAGCATCGATTCGTCCAAGGGCGTGTCGTTGCTGGCGGGCAGCAGGATCGACGTGTCGGCCGGCGGCACCATGTCCGCAGCGGGCAAGTTCAGCGGTGGCAAGGGCGGTAGCGTCTCGATAACCGCCGACGATCCGTCCGCCTCCGCCGTCGTGGCGGTTAATCCGCTGGTATTGGACGGGACCCTGATTGGTTTCGGCGCCGCCGGCGCCGGCACGCTAAAATTGACTGCCCCGTCGGTCTGGATCGGCAACACGAGCGGCTCTATTGGATCGGCGACGTTGGCCCTGGCGCCCGATCTGTTCCGCCGGGGGTTCGCGAACTACCAGATCGTTGGACAAACCGGCGTTACGGTGGCACCCGGGACGACGCTCGATGTGGTTGCGCCCGGGCTCCAGCAGGCCGCCGCCGCCGCCACGCTTCCGACCGGCAGCGATCCTTCTCTAGCCTATATTGCTGGCTTGCAGCCGCTGTTCTCGCCGAACCCGAGAACAGCCCTGATGACCCAGCGCGTCGGCGCCAGCGTTAGCCTGAGCGCGGTCCAGAACACCACGGGTGGAGCAATAACCGTCGGTGAGGGCGCCACCATCCGGGTCGATCCCGGCCAATCGGTCGGACTGACAGCCTACAATTCGATCACCGTTCTGGGTTCCGTCATTGCGCCCGGCGGATCGATCGCCATCACCAACACCCGCTATCAGGACGGCACTAACAGCCAACTCCGCCCACTTTATACCGGCGGGCTAGCGATCTGGATCGGCAACCGCAGCCTGCTGGACGTGGCCGGACTTGCAGCGACGGCGCTGGATCAGTCCGGGAAGTCGTATGGCATTGTGCAAAGCGGTGGGTTGATCACCATCGGAGGCGTTGGTGGTTTGGCCGGCGATGGCACCACGCGCACCACGGCGGCCCAGGTTGTGATACGTCCGGGTGCCGTGCTCGACGCTTCCGGCGCGCAAGGTCAGATCGAAACCACTGCGGGGATCGGCGGTTCGGCAACGGGTCTTAACCCGTTCCCGAAGAGCCAGACGACGCTGGTAAGCGGCAATGGCGGTTCTATCTCATTGTCATCCTACACAGGCATTTTCACCGATGGTGCGCTGCTGGCGTCCGGCGGCAGCAGGTCGGCTGCCGGTGGGTCATTGTCGCTGACGATTGAAACGCCTGTATATGACAACACCCTTGGTAACCCGGCAGCGTCGCTGCTGCGCCCGGCGGAACTGGTCGTCTCGGCGACGCCGGCGCCGCTGCTTCCGCCGACCCTGGCGCCCGGCGATGCGACCGCTGCAAGCGTATTCGCCCGGGCCTACATCAGCGCCGCACAGATCAGCGGCGGCGGTTTCGGCTCTGTGGCGCTGAATGCCCGCGGGCTGATCCTGTTCGACGGCGACGTGACCCTGAGGGCCGCGCAGAGCATCACGCTCAACCAGGCGATCCTGGCCCAAACCGGTTCGGCGCCACTAAGTGCAGCCGGCACGCCGCAGGAACTGTCGGTGCTGATCGCGGCGCTCTACGTAAAGCTTGGCGGACTTGCCAGCATTTCGCTGTTATCCAGTTCCGTGACGCCCGTGATCACCAATGGCTGGCAACCATCCACCGCCGGCGGAACCGGACTGTTCACGGTGCGAGCTGATCAAATTGATGTCAGCAACGATATCCGGTTCGGTACCAACACGACGATCTCGCTGCCCGGCGGCGGAGTGCTACCGGTTGCGTTCAAGGGCTTTAGCCATGTCACGCTGGAAAGCACTGGCGGCCTGCGGTTCCTCAATGCGCAGAACGCTCCGTCCGGCAGTACGACACTGATCACCAGCGCCGGTGTGGTGCTGAAAGCTGCCCAAATTTATCCCGCCAGCGGGGTTCAAGCGACGGTGATCGCCGGGCTCGATTTTACGGCGGGCGTCACAGCCAACGCGCTGCCGGCGACCGGCATGCTAACCATCGCCGGCACTGGGACGACGCCGGCACCGCCGCTGTCGATCGGCGGCAGTCTGACCCTGGCCGCCGGAACCGTCAGGCAGGGAGGAACCGTTATCGCACCAGAAGGATCGATCATCCTGGGCGCCGCCGCCGGATCGCTTTCCAGCTTCGGTCTCGGCGCTGCAACGCAAACCAGCAGCGTCACGCTGTTACCCGACAGTATTACGTCGGTCAGTGCGAGCGGCCTGACCATCCCATACGGCGGCACGTCGGACACAATTTCCTACACGTATAACGGCGGTGCTATTGGCGCGTTCCACCCCGACATCGTTTTGGCCGGCGAGTCGTTCAAGGTCGTCGCTGGCGCCACCCTCGATTTGCGCGGCGGCGGCACCCTGACCGGCGGCACAGGCGAATTGTTGTCCACAGCCAGCGGCGGGACGACCAGCTTGGCGTCGCAGGGTTTCGTCTCAGGGCGTGGCGGCTCGACCGATGTGCTTGTGACGCCGCTGCTGCAGTTCAGTCCGTCGGCCGGGACCGTGAAGACGCCGTCGCTGGCGGCCAACCCAGTCTATGCGATCGTCGCGGGTGCCCAAAGCGGCTATGCCCCGGTCACGCCGCTGGATGCTTCGTCCAGTTACTACGGTTCGCTCCCCAAAGTAGGGGCGACCATCACCGTCGGCGCCGGGGTGCCAGGTTTGGCCGCAGGCACGTACACGCTGCTGCCGTCCTATTACGCACTGCTTCCTGGCGGCTACCGCGTCGAATTGGCATCAGCCAGTAAGATAATACCCTCCACCGCCCAACCCGTCGGCAACGGCACCTATCTGGTCGATGGTTATACCGGCACCAGCAACACCGCCGTACATGGCGCCACCGCGACGCCGGTCTATGTGACCCCGGCGGCAGCGATCCGCACCTACTCGCAATACAACGAAGAAAACTTCAGCACCTTCCTGACGGCACAAGCCGTCAGTTTCAACGATCCTCGCCCGATCTTGCCGAAAGATGCCGGCACATTAATATTGAACTATGTCTCGGCCACCGCCAAGCCGGCGCCGAAGCCGCTGGTGTTCGATGGCACAGCGTTGTTCGCGCCGGCGACCGGTGGCTATGGTGGCACGTTGTCGGTGACGGGATCCCAAACCACTGCCTTTGAGATCACGGGCACAGCCCCGCCGGGATCCGTCAAAGCACCTTCCCCCGCTACCGGTTCGATTGCTATCACGGCGGCGGCACTAGACGCCATTGGCGCACCGCGTCTGGTGATCGGCGGAACCGTCACATACAACGCTGGCACCGCCGGTTCCGCGTCGCAACCGTCAGTAGAGCTTTCTGCGGCCGCCGGAAGCGTCACCGTTGGCGAATATGCCGCCCTAAATGCCACTGAGGTGTTCTTGTTGGCCACCGCCGCCACAAGCGGCGGTGCGATCACGGTACGGGACGGGGCGACGATCAATACGATCGGTACCGGCGCGCCAGCTTATGACAGTGCCAGCACCGGCCTCAGCTACGACGTGCAACGTTACACCGCGCTGTTGGTATCCAACGGCAGCCTCAATGTGGCGCCCGTTAACCTCAGTCTCCGCCAGAGCAGCGGTGCGCTGACCATCGCCAACGGCGCCACGCTGTATGCGAAAGGCACCATCATCGCGAGCACCGAAAACCTCATTTCCATCGGGGCCGACGCTAAGTTCGGCGCTGCGTCCATCAACCTTAGCGTGCCGGTCGTCAATATCGGCTTGCCGGCGGACCCGTCTCTTGTTCCAACAGGGCTAACCTTGCAGCAAAGTGTCCTCGACAGGTTGCTGAGCGGTAATGTCGCGACCGGCGTTTCCGCCTTGACGAGTCTGTCGATCACGGCATCCAGCGCGGTGAACATCCATGGTTCGGTCAATCTCAACACCGGTTCCGGCTCATCGGGATTGGCCGTGTTCGTGCTCAACACCCCGGCGATATATGGTTCGGGATCAGCCGGCGACAGCGCTACAATCAGCACCGGTACGCTGGTGTGGAACGGCGTGGCGCAGCAGTCCGCAACGGGCGCGACGAGCATCCTGCCCTCGGGCGTCATCACGGGGGGGGCCGGTTCGGGCCACGGATCGCTGACACTGGCAGCAAATACAATCGTGCTCGGGTATCCTGACGGTGTTTCCCCTGCTGCTCGCGTTACCCTCGACCGGACGATGTTCGGATTTTCCGCGGTCAATCTGAACGCAAGTTCGCGGATTGAGTTCAATAACGAGGGTTCGTTGTCGATTTACGCGCAACAACAAGGGGTAGGGTTCACCGGAACCGGCGGTAATCTGACTATCACTACACCGCTGCTGACCGCCGCGTCGGGATCGCAGTTCGCCATCACCGCTGGAGGCACCGTCACGCTTAGCCAACTGGCCAATGCCGCCACATTCGTGACACCGGCTGGCCAAGGCGCTTCGCTGAGCATTGCCGGTGGCACGATAACCGCGAATTCCGCGATTGTCCTCCCCGCCGGCACGATTTCGCTCTTGGCGAAAACGGGTGACATCTCGCTCGGCCAGCAGGCTCGGCTGTCCGTTGCCGGACCAAGCGTGGCGCTGTTCGATCAAACGGCGAGCAGCCCCGGTGGTTCGGTGACGCTGGAAAGCACGACCGGCAGGATCGATGCGGTCGCTGGATCGATGATCGACGTATCTTCTGCCGGGGCGGCGGGCGGCAACCTCCGCGTAGCTGCTACCGGCGGAACGGTCAGTTTGGCTGGCTCGTTGTTCGGTAACGGCGCGGCCGGCCTGCAACAAGGTAGCCTGACAGTCCGGGCGCTTGCCCTGCCCGCTTTCGATACGCTGATCACAGCGGCGGACCCCGCTGGTTTCACCAAGGCGCTCGGTTTTGATATCGGCAGCGGCAATCTAACTCTGGCCGGCGTCCGCGCCCATACCGTCAACATCGCCGCCAGCGGCGGTCATCTGACCGTTCAGGGCGTAATCGACGCCAGCGGGACCGCGCCGGGTAGCATTACACTCGCGGCCGGCCAGTCGCTGAAGCTCGCTGCTTCGGCGGTGTTGGATGCTCATGCCACCGTGGCGCAAACGGACAGTACCGGCGCGCCGATCGCTGCGGCGAATCGCGCCGGCGTCTCCCTGACGGCGCAAAAAGGCACGTTGACACTCGATCCAGGCTCGGCAATCGACGTGTCGAACGCGACCGGATCGCTCTACGGCACGGTCGAACTGTACGCGCCTCGTAGCGGAGGAAACAGCGTCCAGGTCTCGGCAAGCACGGGCGTGACCATCAAGGGCGCACAGTCTATCGCGTTGTATGGCATGCGGACCTATGCGCCCGCGAACGGCATCGTGACGCAGTTCCTGCTGAACACATACAGCGCCGACAGCGCTGGCTTCATCAATGCGGCGATCAGCAATAAGATTTTTCTCACGATGTCCATCCCCGGACTGACCGCGTATGGCACCTCATTCCACCTGCGCCCCGGCGTCGAAACCGACAGCCCGGCCCGGGGTGGAACACTGACCGTGCAGGGCGACCTCGATCTGAGCGCGATGCGCTACACCTCTCTGACTGGAACCGCGAACATCGAACCTGGCTCGTTGATCCTGCGGGCAGGCGGCGCGCTGAATGTCTTCGGCAGCATCAGCGACGGGTTCGGGGTGCCGGCGGACAATGCCAAAACTCCTAACCCCGACGACAATGGCTGGCAACTGCTTGCGGGGCGGGAGCCGCTGGGTCAGGACATCGTGGTGCCGGTCAGCGTGGATCTCGCGCCGTCAACCAGTTTCGATACCACGACGGGTGCCACGCTGAATTATGCCATCACGATTAACGGGGCGCGGCTGCGGGCCAAAGTCGTAGTACCGGCCACCGTGACGCTAGCCGGCAACTATATCATCCCCCGGGGCGGCCTGGTCGCCACCGCGAACATCTACGACGGCACCGGTACATTGCGCTACTCCAAGGGTCATATCCTGGACGCGGGCACCAAGATATCAAGCGGCTGGAAGCTGGCCCCCGGCTCGGTGATGCCATTCGTGCTGCACCTACAGGCCGGCACCGTCTGGCCGGCTGGCGCGCCACTGTCCCTGTTCCAAAGCCAGGCTGTATCCCTGAGCAATAAAGCGGTCCTTCAGCCGGGAGGCCTGATACCTGCTTTTACCAACGTCGTGTTGGGTGGCGGCGGCGCCACAGCCGGGTTGCGGCCAACCGTCGCCTACGGCGGTGTCGAAGGCGGTCCGGCGTCTTCTGGAACACCTTCCATCCAAGGACGGATTCTTGCCACCGCCCCGCTGCTGATCGGCAACCAGTCCTGGTCGATCCAACTTGCCGGAGGCGCCGATCTTGCCTCTGCCGACACTAGCGCAGTGCAGGGAGCCAGCGTCTTGGCGGCATCCGGAAATTCTGGCAACGTGCTGTTAAGCGACCCGCATTACGTCAATCTTTACAAATCCGGTGGGGTTGCAACCCCCAGTCAGGCGCAGCCGGGCCTATCGGTCATTCGCACTGGAACCGGCGATCTGTCGTTGGTTGCGGGCGGTAATGTGGTTGAAGCATCTCTGTTCGGTATCTACACTGCCGGCACGCAGTCCGCCGGCACACCAGCAGGATACAATCTGGCGCGCGGCACGCTTGTTGGCGGTACAGGTGTCCTCGCCTCGGCCGGCAAGGGGACCTTCGATTATAATAGTTTATTAGGGTCATACAGTGCCTGGTATCCCACCGCCGGGGGCAACGTGCGGGTCATTGCCCAAGGAACCGTCACCGGCGACGTGCTCGCCGTCGCCCGCGGCGGCAACGTAACCTACCAAAGCGACGCGGTCGGCAACTGGCTGTGGCGGCAAGGCGGTTCGACCGGACAGGCCACCGCTTGGTGGATCAACTTTGGCGCCTATGCCGACAGCAGCACGGGCCAGTTGGAACTGGTTGGATTTACTGGAATCGGAGCCCTCGGCGGCGGCAACGTGACGGTCGCGGCAGGTGGCAATGCCGGCAACCTGGTGACCGACGCGGCCAGTCCCAACCATAGCACCGCGATCGGCGCGGTGATCGCCAGCACCGGACAAGTTTCCGCTGACAACACCAGTCTGACGTTAACCGGTGGCGGCAATCTGACCGTGAGTGTCGGCGGCACGCTAAATCCTGCTAACACCAGCAATGGAGGGAATGGGCTTGCCAGCCAGATGTTCGGCGTGATCGGCAACCTGCGGGGAACTGTCGCAATCTCTGCCGAGTCGATCGGCCGCGTCGTGCCAAGCAGTTCGTTGCAGGCCGCCGGGTCGCTGGTGCAGACGCTGAAGGCTGCCGCTGGCGGCCCGCTGCTGGTGCTGGGCGACGCGACGGTCACGATCGCTACTAAGGGCGATCTTGTTCTCGGCGGCGTGATTGATCCAGGCCGTGTGACAACCGCCAACACCACTGCCTACGCCACCGCCGTGACTGGCGGGCAGACAGGCGGTGGCCGAGCGGCGTTCACATTGTGGCAGCAGAGTACGTCGATCAACCTGTATTCGGCCGGCGGAACGCTGGTGCCCAGCCTCGCGGTTAGCGGATCTAATATCGGTATCGATATGAACATTATGTATCCGCCGACGCTGATTGCGGTAGCAGCCACCGGCAACATCACCTACGCAGCCGTGGGCGGTAGCGCGGGCACGCTTGGTCCCGCGTTGGAACTGGCGCCCTCGGCGACCGGACAACTCGCGCTGCTTGCTGGCAGCAGCATTGATGCGGCTGGTTTGACATCCGGGCAGTCGCTGACGATCGACATTTCCGGCGCTCCGGCCAGCAAGACTGAATTGGCCAACCCGTTCCGGCCGGCGTTTCAGGGCAGCTATCCGGCTGCGGGCGGCCTTCAGGCGACGGTGGATAATGTCACCAATCCGCACGATCTGGCTGGCTATACGTCATTGTTCGCGTTCCAGGCCGATACGGCCAACGTGGGGGCGACGGCGCTGCACGCGCGGGATACTCAAATGGCGCTGATCTATGCCGCCGGCGGCAACATTGTCGATCTGGGGTTCGGCGAGACCTGGCAGTTTGTGTCCGGTTCCACGGTGTTGGCGAAGTGGTACATCGCAGCCAAACCGGCTAATATTCGGGCATCCAATGACATCCTGGTGACCGGGACGCCCAATTTGTTGCCCGGGGTCTCGTCGATCAGCACGTCCGGCCTGAAGGTGACGCGTGACCTGATCCTGAACGTCAACCCCGGCGATGTGTCCACGATTACCGCCGGCCGCGACATCTTTTACGCGAATGCTGCTGTCGCAGGACCCGGAACGTTGGAAGTCACCGCCGGCCGCAATTTGTATCAGGCCAACCAGGGCAGTTTCTACAGTGTGGGTGAAATCATCGCTGTGAGCGCCGCTACGCAGACCAGCGGGGCGGGGGTGACGATGTTGGCCGGAGTTGGCTCAAGCGGTCCGGATTGGACTCATTTCCTTAACCTGTATTTTAACCCCGCCAACCAAGCGGACGCAGCCTCACCGCTTTCGTCGGCGATTAACGCCGGCAAGGTGGTCGGTGACTATGCGGGCAGCGCGGCACTGTTTGCGTGGATGAAGGCACACTTCGGTTTCACGGGTACTGCGACGCAGGCGACGGCGGCGTTCAAGGCGCTGCCGGTCGTTCAGCAGACCCCATTCCTATTGCAGGCGTATTTTGCGGAACTTTCGGCCAGCGCCAGCGAATACAACACGACGGCCAGCCTGCGTTATCACAGCTACCTGCGTGGGGACGAGGCGAACACCGCTCTTTGGGGCGTCGCCTCAGTGACACCGTCGGCCAGTCTTCTAACGAGCCTCGACGCCGCGACTGCGTCTGCATTCGCGCAGGAATTGCCTACTCTGCTGGCAGTCGCCGCGCCGTACCCGGCGACTGCCGCAGCACGGCGCGGCGACATCACGCTGTATGGAGGATCGGGGATCACCACCCAGTTAGGCGGAGTGATCACCACACTCGCACCTTACGGGCAGATCGTTCTTGGCCTCGCCAGTGTCTCCCCGCCAGCGCCGGCAAACGGGCAGCCGGCGGCGGGCCTGATCGCCGCCGATACCGGCGACGTGAATATCTATACGCATGACAGCCTGATCCTTGGCCAGAGCCGAGGGTTTGCCATCGGCGGGAACCTGAGCGTCTGGGCTGCAACCGGCGACATCAGCGTCGGCGTCGGATCGAAGACCACGACGGTATTTCAGGCGCCACGCATCGACTACGACAATTACGGTGACATCACTTTGGCTCCGGTCGCACCCACCAGCGGGGCCGGTCTCGCCACACTGTCCCCCACACCCGACGTGCCGGTGGGTGCGGTAGTACTGGCCACTCGGTTCGGCGTGATCGACCTCGGTGAGGCGGGCGTGCGCAGTTCCGGCAACATCGTTATCGCTGGCAAGGTGATCGGCACTGGTGGCCTGAGCGCAGCCGGCGGCGTCGTCGGCGGAACCAGCGCCCCAACTGCCAGCAGCGCCGCTGCCACCAGCGCCCCCGCCGCTGCCTCTCCCACCGCATCGTCGGGCACGCCGGAGGACGAAAAGAAGCGCCGCCGCGAAATCCCATCACTCATTACAGTCGAGGTCGTCAGCTTCGGCGGCGACGGCGGCGCATGAACACAACCGCAATGTTGGCGACCAACGGCGAGACTGGAACCACCATGAACTTCCCAAAAACCCTTTCTAAGCCGGCAACATTGGACGGACTGCTGGACACCCTGATGGCAGGCGGCATCGATCTGCGTGCCATCGAACGCGCCCGCCTTGTCGCAGCCGACACCGGCCAGCGGGCCGACTCTGTGATGCTTCAACTTGGATTGGTCAGCGAACGCCAGATTGCCGAGGCGGCCGCGGCGCTGCTGGGCACCGTTGTCGTAACCATCGACCGTTATCCGCTTGTTTTACCAGACTGCACCACGTTGCTGACCCCGCGTTTCCTGCGCAGCGTGCGGGCATTACCGTTATCCGACCAGGACGGCGAACTGGTCGTCGCGCTGGCCGATCCGCTCAACCAATTCGTTCCCTCCGCCATCGCCGAAGCCACCGGCCGTTCGGTGCGCGTCGAAGTCGGTGTCTCGGTGGAACTCGAAGCCGCCCTGGCGCGGTTGCTGCCGGACTTAGATCAGCCGGAAGGCACCGCCGACGAGGCCGGCCCGCTAGAGGAAGACGCCGAACGGCTGAAGGACCTCGCTAGCGAGGCGCCCGTGATCCGGCTGGTCAACCAAATTATTGCCCGAGCAGTGGAAACCAACGCATCCGACATCCATATGGAGCCATTCGAGGATTCGCTGCGCATCCGCTATCGCTATGACGGCGTACTACAGGAGGCGGAGAACCCGCCGATCCGCATGGCGGCCGCGATCGTGTCCCGGATCAAGATCATGGCGCGGTTAGATATCGCCGAACGTCGTCTGCCACAGGACGGCCGCATCCGGCTGGCGGTACGCGGGCAGGATGTTGATTTCCGGGTTTCCACCGTCGCCTCAATGCATGGGGAAACGGTTGTGCTGCGTGTGCTGGATCGAAGTGCGGTGCAATTTGACTGGGAAAAGCTCGGTTTGGCCCCGGCCGTCGTAGAGCGGCTAGGTTCAGCGCTGGATCTGCCGAACGGCATCGTGCTGGTCACTGGCCCGACCGGCAGCGGCAAGACCACCACACTCTATACTGGACTGCTGGCGCTGAACGCGATCACCCGCAAGGTGGTGACCATTGAGGACCCGGTTGAATACCAGTTGCGCGGCATCAACCAAATCCAGGTGCGCCCGCAGATCGGCCTCAGTTTTGCGAATTTGCTGCGCACCATCCTGCGTCAGGACCCCGACGTCATTATGGTCGGCGAAATCCGCGACCTGGAAACAGCACAGATCGCTGTGCAATCAGCGTTGACCGGGCATTTGGTGCTGTCCACGCTGCATACCAACTCCGCCGCCGCTACCATCACGCGGCTGCGTGACATGGGGTTGGAGGACTACCTCATCACCGCCGTGCTGCGCGGCATCCTGGCGCAACGGCTGGTGCGCCGCCTGTGCATGGCCTGCCGCCGTTCGGGCGAGGCCCCTGCCGCAATCGTCGAACGCTTCGGGCTTGACGCAGCCGGGCATGGACGTCCGATCATGCTCTGGCATCCCATCGGCTGCCCGTCCTGCCGCGGCACCGGCTTTCGCGGGCGTCAGGCCATCGCCGAATTCCTGATTCCGGACCAGGCGGTCGAGCGCCTAATCTTCGCCCGCGCCGACCACAACGAAATCGAGCGCGCCGCCATTGCCGGCGGGATGGTGCCGATGTTCCGCGCCGGCATCGCGGCGGCACTAGCCGGGACCACAACGATCGAGGAAGTCGTTCGCAGTATCCAGGCTGACACCTGATGGCCAGTTGGCGCTACTCTGCGATCAATCGGACGGGACAACCGGTCAGTGGCATTGTGGAAGCTACTGATGAGAAGTCGATTCTGGCTAAGTTGCGCAAAGATGGCGCCTTGGTGCTGTCGATCTTCCCGGAACGAGGCGGACTGCTAGGTGCGCTTGCGAGCGCCCTGACTGGTGCGGCGACCGGCGGTGGCGCGGAAACATTATCGGGCCAGGACGTGACCAACCTGACCCGAGAGCTAACGACCATGCTCGCCGCCGGGCAGGATATGGACCGGGCGCTGCGATTTCTGGTCGAAACGGCCCCCAGTAAGCGAGTCTCCCGGGTGCTTGGGGTGATACGCGATGAGGTGCGGGACGGCGCGTCTCTGGCCACCGCGCTGGGCCGCCGGCCACGAAGTTTCTCCCGTCTGTATGTCGGGCTGGTGAAAGCCGGTGAGGCGGGCGGCAGCTTGGCCCAGACGCTGGAGCGACTAGCCGACCTGATGGAACGCGAACGCAGTCTGGCTGCGACCGTCCAGTCTGCATTGATCTATCCGATACTGCTGACCGTGGCGGCGATTGGCGCGGTGACGCTTCTGCTGACGCAAGTGCTACCGCAGTTCGTGCCATTATTCGAGCAAAATGGCGCTGCGCTACCGGCTTCCACTCAGTTCTTGATCGCTTCCGGCGATGCGGTTTCCCGGTACGGGATCGCCGCGTTGGTCGGGTTGATCGTGCTGGTTGTCGTCGGCCGGACAGCATTGCGGGAGCCGGGTGTGCGGCTGGGATTCGACGGGATGAAACTGAGAATCCCAATCATCGGTGGTTTGGCACGCGAGATCATGGCGGCGCGGTTTGCCCGCACGCTGGGGTCGTTGCTGCAGAACCGCGTGTCGCTGATTCCCGCCCTTGGCATCGTGCGCGACGTGCTGGGGAACGAGGCTGGCGTCCGGGCAGTGGACCAGGCAACGAGCAGCGCCAGCGGTGGGGCCGGTCTATCGGGGTCATTGGGCGCGTCCGGGTTGTTTCCGTTGCGTCTAGTGCATCTGCTGCGGCTGGGCGAAGAAACCGCTCAGCTTGGTCCGATGGCACTGCGGGCCGCTGACATCCATGAGGAAACCGTGCGCATATCCACCCAGCGGCTGGTTGCATTGCTAACCCCGGCGATCACCATCGCCATGGGCGCGGTTATCGCCGGGATCGTGTCGTCGCTGCTGCTTGCGATGCTGAGTTTAAATGACCTGGCACAGTAGGACCGCTGACAAGCATCGATCCCGCACGACTTCCGCGGTCGAGGCGGGATCGCGCGTCGCGTCGATGGGTTTCACCCTGATCGAAGTGATCGCGGTGATCGCTATTCTTGGGCTGGCACTGTCGGTCGTCGCCAGTTTCGCCCCGCGTCGCCATGGCGGACTAGATCTTGTCAATGCCGCCGATGGGTTAGTTGAAACGCTTCGTTCGGCACGTGCGAAAGCCATCGCCAGACAAACGCCGGTGCTGTTTGCGCCGACTACAGATGGTCGAGGTTATGCGGTGGATGGCATCGTCCGGGCACTGCCAGCAGCCATCGTATTGACGGCTGAGACGGCGATCCGCTTCGCACCAGACGGTAGCTCCTCGGGTGGTGTGCTGCGACTGGCCAGTGACGGCAGCGCAAGGGTGCTGCGCGTGGACTGGCTGACCAGTCAGGTCAGCGCCACCCATGTCCGATGAACGTGGCTTCATGTTGCTGGAAGTCCTGGTGGCCTTCGCGATCGCCGCTCTGGCACTGGCGGTGCTTTACACCGGCGGCATCGAAGGTCTGAACGGTACCCTACTCGCGGAACGTACAGACGAAGCCGTCGCACGTGCCCGTTCGCATGTGACCGCAACCTGCCAGAGCGCGAAACTGGCCGCCGGTACGCAATCGGGAGACGACGGAAGCGGATTCGTCTGGCGAACCGAAATCAACCTTTCCGAAACGGCCACGATCGCCCGAGGATCAGAGGACGAACTGAAGCCGCCCCTGCATGCCGACTTGTTCGCAGTTCGGGTCAGTATTTCGTGGCCCGGAACAATCCACCCGCACACGGTGTCGCTGGCGACGCAGTGCATTGCCGTCGTGCCGGTAAAACCGTGACTGTGTCCGCAACTGCCTTTGTTTTGCTGCAACAGCTTATCTTAAGGCTCTCGGGCCGCACACGCCTCTCCCATGGCAGCCGAGGCCCCTCAACCTACGCCTTGCAGGCTGGCCGGTGAAGATGCAATGGCATCGATGCCAGGCCTTCACCTGCCCTGGCGACGGTGGGTTCCCGCGACCACAGAAATACGCTAGAAAAATGTATTTTTCGGCGGAGGTGCGGGCAGGAGTTGTCGCGCAGCCTGCTTTGCCCGCCATGACGGTGGAGTTAACCGCACCTGCTGTGCCGAATCAAGAATTGCCGCTCCGCGCGATACCTTCTCGATCCAACGCCGGTTTTACACTGCTGGAGATCCTTGCCGCATTGGCGGTGCTCGGCCTTGTCCTTCTCGCTCTCTCCCAGGGAACCCAGTTCGGTCTCACCGCCTGGCATACCCAATCGGCAACGTCTGCTCGCCACAACGAATTGGAGGCGGTGGACCGCACCCTTCGCCTGCTGATCGAACGAACCGTTTCCAGCGACCGGGTCAAAAACCGCGGGCCCTTGCTTGGCGGCTCGACCGGCCTTGATGTCGTGACCGTATTGCCGCCGAACTCTGCGTCGTTGCCAGACGGCACGGTGGAAGCCCGGCTGGAAGTGAATAGCGCCCATCAGTTGATACTGCGCTGGAAGCCCATGCCGCACGCGACATGGATACGGCCACCGCCACAGCAACAAGAAGTTCTTCTGCGCGGCGTCCTGAAGCTAGAGGTCGCCTATTGGCAGATGGCACTTGGCGGTGGCGGTGTCTGGCTCCGCGGCTGGACATCGGCCGATCCACCTAGTTCAATTCGAATTCGAATCATTTTTCCACCGGGCGATCTTCGTCATTGGCCAGATATTGTGACCGGGCCGCGTATCGATCAGGCTTTGTCATGGTTTCGTCTCTATAACAGAGTCACCGTCCTGATTATACGATCACGAAGTTTTAACCCCGGCGTATCAATCCATGTTGCCTGAGCTGATCACCTGGTGGACCCAGCAAATAGGTGACTTGTTCGCCCCGTTTCTGAATCGGGTGAAGATGGCCGTTCCCGATGCGCTGCTGTTCGCCCCTGGTCCCGTCGGCATCAGCATCCAACGTCGCCGAAAGGGCTGCACCGAACCCGTCGGCATCATACCGGAACCCGCACCCGCCTCCGCGCTGCAATCCCTGCTCAGCCGCCGTCATGAGCCGTTCGTTTTAGCTCTGCCGTCAGCCGTGCTGATCTGTGAAGCCACCTTGCCGGCCGCAGCGCTCGGCGGCCTCGACCGGGTATTGCGCTATGAGATGGATCGCCTGACACCTTTCAACGCCGAGGACGTGTTTTTTACTCACCGAACACTGCATGTGGACCGCGTGCGGTCCACGGTGCGGGTCGAACTGGCGTTCGTTCCGCGTGCCCGAGTGCAACCGGCCCTGGAACGCCTAGCAACAATCGGCGCGATCCCGGAAACCTTGGAGGCCGCCGCCCCGGACGGTAGCGTCCGTCGCATAAGCATCGCGCGGCCTGACCCGGCACGGCAGTCGCGGGACCGGAGTTTGATGCGCCTCGCCGTGTCTGTATGCGTGGTTCTTGCGACTGCCATCGTGGCGGTGCCGTTGGCGCGGCAATCGTCCGCACTGTCCGACATAGAGGAAAATATCTCCGCCCTTCGGCCCCGCGTGGATCAGGTGGATGCGCTGCGCAAGCGCATTGCTGCGAGCTCGGAAGGCGCAGGCCGGATCGTAGCTGCTCGGGAGCAGGCCCGAAGCACATTGCAGATGCTGGGCGTACTGACGGATACGCTGCCGGACGATACCTGGCTGTCCAATCTCAGCCTGCGCCAGCGCAGCCTTGTTCTGGAAGGACATTCAACCGCTTCGACCAGGCTGCTCGCCGGGATGGGGGCTGAAACCCGGCTGCGCGACCCGGCCTTTGCCGCCCCGGTACTGCGTGGCGACAATGGCAGCGAAGTCTTCACGATCCGCACCGAATTCGGCTCCTGAGCATGGCTGTCTCGTTGCCACAGGGTCCTAAGGGCCAAGCCTTGGCGCTTGGGTTGAGCGTTCTGATTGCCTTAACAGTATGGCTGGGCGCCGTCGCGCCGGCGTTGGACTGGTACGCGGGTCGTGACGAAACGCTGCGCCGGGAACGCGCCTTGTTGCATCGGATGGCGATACTGACGGATACGCTGCCGGCACTTCGGGAGGTCGCCGCCAATGCCTCGGAGAGCGAGCGCCAGCCGAGCGGCCTGCTGGCCGGAGCCAGCGACTCGCTGGCTGCCGCCGCACTACAACAAAAGCTGGACGAACTAGCCTCCGCCGCCGGCGTTCGGATCGGCAGCGAAGAGATACTGCCAGCTCAGGCAGATGGCGAATTCCGAGCGATTGCGGTGCGGGCGACGTTGACGGCACCGTGGCGCGCCGTCGTCAGGTTATTGGAAGCCATGGCTAAATCCGACGTGCCGATGGCAGCAGATGAACTACAGTTGCGGGGGCCGCCGGGCAACTCCAAGGACCCCGAGTTGCCGATCGACGCGACTTTCACCGTAACCGCCTATCGGGCGGCTAAGGTTGAAGCGCGATGAAAGCACTGCCAATGATTGCCGGGTTCGCCGTGGCGCTCACCTGCATCCTTGTGTGGGAACTGTGGCCGAGTACCGATGACGCTCCCGACATTACCGGCCCCCGGACGGTCCCAGTGCATGTCCCGGTTGACGCCGAACCTGATACCGATCTGCTGACCGATATCGCCGCCACGCTACTGGAACGCCCCCTGTTCAGCCCCAACCGCCGGCTCGCTCCCACGGGATTTGGGTCGTTGGGTTTAGCCGAAAACCTACCTCGCCTGAGCGGGATCGTGACCGGCCCGTCTGGAGGGACGGCTATTTTCGACGATGGTTCGGGACGAGCCAAAGCCGTGGCGGCGGGCGACAGCGTCGGTCGTTTCAAAATAGGGGATATAACCCCCGGTCAAGTTTCATTGATCGCATCTGAAGGAGGGCGTGTGCTTCGACCGAATTTTGCCCACTTAGTGGGAGCATCGAGCGCTCCCGAGGTTCAATCCTCCGGATCAGTGAAATGAAGGTCGCTTCCCGACAAGCCTGCCTCGTCTCTGCTGCCCTGATCGCTTCGCTGGCCGGTTGCCAGCAGCCCGAACGGGTGGCACTGCCACCCCTAGCGACCTCGGCCCGCGATCTGGCGGCCGCCCCGCGTATCAGCGAGCGTCTGGCAACCCCTGTGTCCGTCGATCCGATCGTGGCGTACGGCGCGGTTCGGACGCAGAGTGGGAAGGTAACGGCGCCCCAGGCGGTTACCAGGGAATTTACCCTCGATTTCGCCGATACCGACGTACGAGCGGTTGTGGCCCAAATCCTGGGCGGGCTGCTCCACAATTCTTACACGATCGATCCAGCGGTGCATGGAACGGTGACACTACATGCCGCCGAGCCGGTATCGGCACAGCAGTTGCTGCCGACATTGCAGATGCTGCTGGCCAACGTCGGCGCTATTCTGGTGTCGTCCGAGGGGCTGTATCGGATTGTTCCGGCCGCCACCGCTGGTGCTGCGGGTAGTGCGGTCATTCCGCTCCGTTACGTTTCCGCCGACGAACTGGCCAAGGTACTTCAGCCTGTGGCCGGCACAAACGCCAAGGTCACCGCCGAAACCGGCTTGAACGCCCTTCTGGTAACTGCCGATCCGTTGCAAATTCAGGCAATGCGCGAATTGGTGCAAAGCTTCGATATCGATGCATTATCACATCAGTCATATGCACTTCTGCCGGTTGGCTCCGGCAGTGCGCGCGATTTCGCAGAAGCGATGCAAGAGGCGTTTCGCGGTCGAGCAGGCGCTTCATTGTCGGGGTTGGTACGGGTTGTACCGTTGTCGCGACTGAACGTGGTGCTAATCATTTCTTCACAGCCACGCTACATCGATGCAGCCCGACAGGTCTTCGCGCTGGTCGAACGCGAACGGCGCCACACGGTGCGAAGCTGGCATGTGTTCTATCTGCAAAACAGCAATGCGAATGACATCGCCTACATGTTGCAGACCGCGTTCACCCCGAACAATGTAACCGCCCAACCGGACATACAGCGGGGCGGCGGCGGTTCCTCGCGCTCCGGCTCCTCCATGGGTGCCGGCGGATCGCGCCAGGCCGGCCTCGGGATCGGTGGAGGTGCGGGCGGCGGCATCGGGTCATCGGGCATTGGGGGTGGGCAAGGAAATGGCTCAACCGGGGCGGGGTCCGGAAGCGGCAGCTTTGGCGGCAGCAACGCCGCGCCATCCGCCGTCGCGGCTGCGACGGGCGGGCAGAGTTCCGGACCACAAATCGGCGGATCCGCCAACCCGCTTTTTGGCGGATTGGACCAATCGGCCGGCGACGTTAATGCCGACGCCATGCGCATCCTGCCTAACCCGCAAAACAACGCCGTACTGATCCAGGGCACACCACAGGAGGAAGAAACCGTCCTAAACATGCTGCGCAAGATTGATATCCTGCCCATGCAGGTGCGCATCGATGCCACGATCGCGGAGGTGACGCTGAACGACAAGCTGCAATACGGGACCCAGTTCTTCTTCAAATCCGGCGGGATCAACGGCATCCTCGATAACGCCGCTTCGGCCGTCAACAATCCAGCCAGCACTATTCTCGGCACCTCTTTCCCTGGCTTCCTGCTGGGTGGCCCCGGCCTGGGCGGGGCCCCGATCGCGATCTCCGCATTGCAGGCGGTGACGACCGTGAATGTTCTGTCCTCACCCCAGATCACCGTGGTGGACAATCAACTGGCCCGGCTACAGGTCGGTGCGCTAGTGCCGTATCTGACGGCGAGTTCGCAAAGCACGATCGCCGCTAATGCGCCGGTGATCAACTCTATCGCATACCAGCCAACCGGCGTGATTATGGAGGTCACGCCGCGCGTCAACAGCGGTGGGATGATTACGCTGGATGTGTCGCAGGAAGTCAGCGATGTGGACGACACGGCGAAGGCAAACGGCATTGCCAGCCCGACGTTCAATGAACGGAGCGTGACGTCTCGCGTCGTCGTTCAGGACGGCCAGACGATCGGCATGGCGGGGTTGATTCGGGATACAACCTCCCGCGGCAATCAAGGTATCCCCTGGCTCAAAGACATACCGATTTTGGGGGTGCTGGCGGGTACCCAGAGCAACGCCCACGTACGCACTGAATTGCTAGTGCTGATCACGCCGCATGTCATTCACAACCAGTCAGAGATGCGCCAATTGACCGAAGATATGCGTGAAGGACTCAACGCCGCCGCAGCGGTGCCCTATATCGCGCAGGCCGAACACCTGTCGGGCTCGCCGGACCCCAATCGCCGCCTGCGAGAGAGGGTGCGGCGCAGCTTCGATCGCCCGTCCGATCAATGAGCCATCGCTCACCGGCAAATGGGGAGCGAGGTTTCGCCCTGCTGATCGTATTATGGACCTTGGCGCTGCTGGCACTGATCGGCAGCCATATCACCGCTGCGGCTCATAGAATGCTGACGCGTAGCATCTCTTTGCAAGCGGCTGCGGAGGCATCGGCCGTGGCCGACGGTCTGGTGAAGCAGGCGATTTTCGGCTTATTGGCCCCTTCCGCACGCCACTGGCCGGCCGATGGTGTGGTCCGGGCAGTGCGCTTCGCCGGCGGCTCGGGCATGATCGTGATCGAAGATGATTCAGGGCGCATCAACCCAGGTGCGGCCTCTCCCGTTTTGCTGGCTGCACTCATGCGGCGCGTAGGCGTAGATCAGGTCAACGCGGACCGCATCGGCGCTGCGTTGTCCGCCTGGCACAGTGCCGATTCAGGTAGCAGTGCCGCAGCGTATCGTACCGCCGGTTTGTCATGGGGGCCGGCACACGAACGATTCAACGATCCCGATGAGATGTTGTTGGTGCTGGGAATGACACCTGATATTTTAGCGCGGTTGGCCCCTTATATGAGCGTTTATACCGACGGGCGGGTCGATATCAGCAAAGCATCGCCCCTGGTCGCAGGCGTTTTGCAAGATGCCGGTGCGGATCGGGCACCGACCGTTGACGACCATGCACCACTGGTCGTAAATATCACTGCGCGCGTTACTCGGTCGGACGCGCGGGTGGTTCGCCATGCTGTGGTGCGGATCGACCCGAACGACGATGACGCGATCCGCCCATATCGTATCTTAGCCTGGGACTGATGGTTTTTCCAGTTCAGGACTATGCCGGCGTTGCAGTGCTGATGAATGTGCCATTTGCCGACAGCTTTCTCGGTTTCTTGATACTGCGGCTACCACGTGGGCTGCCGGTGGTCCTGGGACGCTCCCATAGCAAAGCATGTGGGTTGGTTTTGACCGCGCACGGCCTTGTGCCCTTAATCAGTTTGTCTGCTTTTCTGGGCCGTTGCAGGCACTGCGGCATCCGGGTGCCGGTGTTTCACCTAGCGATTGAACTGGTGGCCATTTGCGTCGCTCCGTTAGCTATGGTCGCATTCTCCGGAACTGAACTATGGCTTTGGTGCGTGTTGGAGTGGAGATTGCTTACGTTAGCACTGATTGACGTCGAGTGGATACTTTTGCCTCCTCGCTGTCTGGAATGGGTAGTCACGACCAACCCTTGCTTGGCCAGCCACCCCTCCCTACCTGGGGGTCCGGGAGCAACGGAACCGAAAGTTCGATTCAGCCGTCGTCATCGCGGGCGGTCCTCGGATCGCGCAACGGCCGCAGTTCTCCGCGAGCAACCGTTTCCGGTAATGTAAAGGCATAACGGCCAAGCATGTTGATATGGTTGAAGCCCAGTGGGGACAGGCGGGCGATGTCCTCGTCACGAACGTCGTGCCCGTCCGCACGGAGTTGGTCCAGCGCCGCATCCATATAAATCGTGTTCCAGAGCACGATGACGTTGACCACCAGACCGAGGGCGCCGAGCTGGTCTTCCTGGCCTTCGCGATAGCGCTGCCGCAACTCTCCGCGCTTGCCATGGAACACCACGCGGGCGAGTTGATGGCGTCCCTCGCCGCGATTGAGTTGCACCAGGATTCGCCGCCGATATGCCTCGTCTTCGATGTATCGAAGAAGGTAAAGCGTCTTCACGAGCCGCCCCACCTCCTCCAACGCGCGAGCGAGCCTGGTTGGCCGATCCTTGGTTTGCAGCGTGCGGATCAGACCCGAGGCCTGGACAGTGCCGAGCTTGAGAGAGCCCGCCAGCCGCAGCAGATCTTCCCAATGTTCGGTTATCAGCGTTGTGTTGATGCGTTGCGCGGCCAAGACGTTTAACGCGCCATAGTCGGCCTTCTGATCGACGCGCCAGAAGCGTGACCCGCCGATGTCGGCGAGACGCGGACTGAACTGATATCCAAGTAAATGGAAAATGCCGAACATCGTGTCGGTGTAGGCGCCGGTATCCGTCATGATTTCGGTCGGTTGCAATTCGGTCTGTTGTTCCAACACGACCGAGAGCAACACCAGGCTGTCACGCAAGGTGCCCGGCACGGTGATGCCGTTCAGGCCGGTGAACTGGTCGGAGACCAGATTGTAGAATGTGACCCCACGTTCCTGCCCGAAATAGCGTGGGTTCGGCCCGGAATGGACCGTGCGAATCGGCACGACGAAGCGAACCCCGTCGGCGGACGCGACGTCACCACCACCCCATGCATGTGCGAGGGCGATTTTGTTTTGAGCGGCGACAAGCGACGCGTTGGCACGGGTCAGCGTTTCGGCGCGGATATAATTTTGCCGGACCCAGCTCAGCCGCGAGCGTCGCAGTGCGGGCGTATCCAATCGGATCAGCGGCTCGAAGCCGGTGTTGCAGGCCTCCGCCAGCAGCACGGCACAGAGACTGGTCGCAACGTCACCGGCGCGTGCACCGCCCTCGCTGGCATGTGTGAACCCGGCGGCAAAGCCGGTGCGTGCGTGCATCTCCAGCAGTAACTCCGGCAGGTCCACCCTGGGTAGCCGTGCCGCGACCGCTGCCTTGAGCGCGATCAGGCTCGGCGGTTCTTCCAGCTTATCGAGAGGGGATAGGACCAGTTCGCTGCCATCAACCACGACATCAGCAATTTCCGGCAATTTCGCCGCCGTATTCCGATAGGCGGCATCGACCCTTTCGGCGAGACCCGCGACCTCGACCGATGCATCGGTCGAGAAGCCAAGGGTGCGGCAAATGGCAGGCCGTGCCGCTTCCCAGGCCGTGCCGCTTCCCAGGCCGATCCGGTCAGCAGGCCAAGACGTGGGTCCGCATATCGTATGCTTGGTGAAACAAAAAGGTCCCGCCGCCGTATCGCCGCACGTATGCCCTCCAGCAGGCAAAGACGATACGCGACCTTGTCGAGTGACCCATCTGACGCCTTGATCTGGCGCTTCCATCCTGGCGGCGCGAATTCGAGCGGCGCCGATGCCGAGGGGTTCTTTCCGTCTCCGGCGCGAAGGTGACTGATCGCATCAAGCACCGATTGACCGGCAGGGGCGGCGCCGAACGACAGAGATCGGAGCAACGCCGGCATGAAACGCAGCTTGCGATGTTGGGCGCGCAGTTCGGTGAAATAGAGATCGCCCGTGGGCCGAATAAGCAAATCGATCTGATCGAGGGCCGCCGCGAATGCCTCGCGAGGCACGGCGGCGAAAGCCGCTTCCCGGACCGCCGCATCCGCGACCGTATCGTCCATCAGGACGGCTCCGGCCTGGCGCAATTTGAGCGCGGCGGCATCGAGATCGCGGATGGTGCGCAGTCTCGCCCGCTTGCCGACCGCTGCCGCGTCGGCGAAGACCTTGGTCACGACAACATCGAGCAAGTCGAGCACGTCATCCTGCGCGCTGGCTTCGAGCGTGCGAACGAAGGCGAGCAACGTGGCCATGCGGCGCTCTTCCAACATGCGGGCCACGGCCTGTGCCTTGGCAACCGCCGCGAAACGAGCAAGCGCCGTCACCCGGCCCGGCGGAACATGAGCGACGGTCGGCAAGCCCACTGTTAACAGCCGGACCTCATCGAGCCGCTCGACCGCACGCGCCAACTCGGCGCCGCTGCGCAGATAAGGCCCGTCGCGGAGACGATCGAGCGGACTTGGCCGCCCTCCGTCGCCAGCGAGGAGCAAGCCATCGAGTTGCTTGCGCTGCGCGGCGGCGATGTCGCGGGATAGTGAACGCCACAATCGGCGTGCGGCCCGGTCCCGAATTCGTGCCACCAGCCGCTCAAGGGCAGAGGCACCTGGCAACAGCACTTTCTCGGATACCAGCCACGCCGTTGCTCGATCGAATAATACGCTCGGCCTGTCGGTGCCGGTCCAACACAAGGCATACAGCCATCGCGCCAGGCGAAAACGCGTGAACGGGTCAGTGAATTCGCGATAACCCAGCCTGACCCGAATTTCGCGCGCGTGCTGCCAACGAGCGCGGCCCTCGCGATAGACGGTAATGCAATTCGGATTGCCGATACCCAGTTGCCCGGCCAGATCGGCGATGACACCGGCTGGCACCCCGGCGGGGTCGTCGAGGAAGGTGCCGAGGAATCGCACCGTGCCGAGTTGGACGGCAAACCCGAGCCGCATGTGATCCCAGCGTTTGGCCATGACCAGTTCGCGATCGGCGTCATCGAGGTGAAAATAGCGCGCGAGTTGGTCCGTGCTCGGTTCCCCCGCGTAGCGGCCATATCGCCGCTCCTGCTCGGCGGTGAGAAACGAAACCGGCATCGAACGCGGCTCAGCGGCCGAGCAGTTTTTGCGCGCGCGGCTTCGTCTGGCCTTCGCCGTTCACGTAGGCGTAAAGCGTGCTGATGGAGATGCCGAGTTGCTCGGCAACATCGGACGCCGCGTTACCCTGATCGGCCATCATCGTCATCGCCGTGCGCAGCTTGGCGCGCGTCATCATACGCGGCCGACCGCCCGTGCGGCCACGGGCACGCGCGGCGGCGAGCCCGGCCATGGTGCGCTCCTTGATCAGATCGCGTTCGAACTCAGCGAGGGTGGCGAAGATGCCGAACACCAACCGCCCGGTGGAGCTGGTCGTGTCGATGCCGCCCGTCAACACCTTGAGGCCGATGCCCTTCGCCTGTAGCCCCGCCACCAGTTCAACAACATGACCCAGCGATCGACCGATGCGATCCAACTTCCACACAACCAGCGCATCGCCGCTGCGCAGGTTGTCGAGGGCTCGCGCGAGGCCGGGCCGTTCAATGACCGAACCGCTGCAGGTGTCTTCGTAGAGGCGCTCGCAGCCAGCACCCTCCAGGGCATCGCGCTGGAGCGCGAGGTTCTGCTCTGACGTGGAGACGCGCATGTAGCCGACCAGCATGGCTTCGCCCGGATGATTGCAAAAACCCAGCAGAGCATGGTTTACAAGCCGAAGATAGATGTATGAGTTTATGCATGGTGGCGGAGCAAGTCGCCCTGATTGAGCCGTCGGCGCCAGCGCGTGCATCAAACGGTGGTTTTCTGCATCCCTCCCACGTCGGCTACAGCCGAATTGGGTCGATTCTGGTCCTGCGAACCTCGCCGCTCGGCCCGGCCTCCGGTTTGAATCGAACTTTCGGTTCCGTTGCTACCGGACCCCCATCATCCGCTAAGATGGCCCTAGCCTCAGCGATGAAGTGTTCAGAAGTAGCTTCGCCAACTTGGCGAACCTTCGCTTTACCGTTACCGATAACCCCCGTTCGGCGTCTCGGGGTAGAGAGCCACCTATTCCGCCGCCGTCTCACTGTTTCAATGGTGGAAACAGTTTTTGCCACCGTGGCAAAAACCCATGCGCCGTTTAGCGCAAGGCGATACCCTCATTAGTAATGAGGGTGACCTACTTCCTCGTCCATTTGGCGCCGGCATGCCCGCTGGCGGACAGCAGGAAAAAGCCATCCCGTTGGATAGCCGCAGCGATATGATCGCTCGGCGCCCCAATGGGTATCGCTCGACCACAACTCACCGAAAACCATGGCGCGTAATCGGTCGGCAGATTGCCACCGGTCTCGTCCGAGGTGAACGCACTTACACTCGAATAGCTATCGGAAGCAAAAAGGTAAATCTGCATAAAGTTGTATATATTGGAATCGATACAATCTCAAGTGATTTCGCTGTCTGGCGTCTCGCTTACATGACCGTCCCAAGCCCGGGGAAATACATCCCGCACGATCGTGCATCCGGGCGCGGAAGAGTGGCGTCCGTCGGGACGGGCTGGCCATGACACCCTGCGGGAGGGGATTAAACTCTCGACCTCTCCTTTACCAAGGGAGGGCATTACCGCTGATCTATATGTGCAGGGATTTGGGAATGTTCCGCTCGCGTAGCGCGAGGGTGGCCGGTGCCAGCGAGCATCTGGCTGCGAGCATTTTCCGCATCACGGATGCAGCTAACCCATCTTATTCACGGTATCGGACGGTGCGGTTATATTGCGGTATAGATACTAATATAACCGCACCTCCACCTTCGCTGGCTGGACC
>JANXLQ010000355.1 GCA_025355085.1 Rhodopila sp. | reverse complement strand
TACATCGTGCGTCATGTTACCGCATGTTTTGCGATTCAACGAACCGGTGAATGCCGAACGCCAAAAATGGGTCAGCGAGGCGCTGGGTCGTCCCGCCAGCAGCGCCGGCGACGCGGTGGCGGCATTGATCGCCAGTCTGGGACTACCGGGAACGTTGCGGGATGTTGGCGTGAAAATCGAGCAGCTCGACGAAATTGCGGCGGGATCGATGCACGATCGTTGGGTGCATACCAATCCCAGGAAGATCGAGGGTCCGCAAGCCGTTCGGATGTTGCTGGATGCAGCCTGGTAGCCTGGATGGAGACATTATTCGTTCGCCCTGTTAACCGCGCCTTAACTTCTGGGCCGTCAAATGCCACCAGTTCTCATTTTGGCGAAGCGGCGATTGTGTCCCCAGTCGTCATGGTGCGCGAAGGCGCGCCATCCACGTCTTTTAGCGTCTTGAACCAATAAAGACATGGATGGTTCGGCTTCAGCAGCGAGGTGGCCGGGCGACGACGGATGAACGCCGGGCGAAGCCGGATGTGCCGTCCCAGCACCCTACCCCGGCTTCGAACCACTCATCAGGTGCGCGGGAACGCTGGTGGCCAGATTGTTCTGCGCATTTGCCAAAAGTGCGTTCTTTGTGTTGCTGCCGATGCTGGAACCCAGCCAGTAATTCGCCACCTGTGTCGCCATCGCTGCAAGCGTTCCAACCAATACCGACCCGAACTGGCCGTCGCTCACGCTCAGATGGCTGGTCAGTACCGAGTATGTCGTCCAGCCGAACGCCGCTACGATTACGACCGAAACGATCACCCCGCCGTACGCCAGGCCGCTGTGCGCCTTGGCCAGTTCGGTTGCCATATCGCGCGCCGATCCGGTATCGCCCAGGCGGGCCTTGAGTTCATCCAACGCATCCTTGCGGAGGGCGTCATTTTCCGCATCCTGCTCTTTCTGCATTTGCAAATGCAGATCGGCCAGTTTCGCCGCGAGGTCAGAGGCAGCCTGTTGATTGTTTTGTATATGGGCAACTGCCGCCGCGACGCCGCCCGGCGAACCGAGGTCGGCAGCCGTCCCGACAATTGTCTGGACAACGCCTGCCAGTTTGGCGGTGACATCGGCGCCCTTCGATCCGAAGATCATACCGGCAAGCTGCGGCGCCAAACTTAGCACCAGGGGGATCAAAAGTGCGAACATACTAAGCTCCTACGGCGTGCAGCGCGGCCTCGCACAGGCGGTTTCGTTCCGCTGCGCCGGTCGTGCCGCCGTTTATTTTTCGAGTGATGAAATCGAGCGACCAGCTATTCGCCGGTGTGTTCAATTGGTTAACGGACCAGAACCAGATCGCGCTGTCGAGGGCGCCGTCGCGCGTGGCGGCATGCTCCACGGCCTGATCGAGGGTCATGTTCATGGTCTTGGCGAATTGTTCGTAGGCGGCGCGCCCGGTGATCTGGATCAGGCCCCGTCCGCGAAATCGCCAGCCGTCTCCTGATGGTTCATCGCCGTTGCCCATCCGGCCGGCATAGACGCGATTGGCGAGCGCCTCGGGTTTCAGGGCGCAGGACGCCGCCACTTCCGCATTGGGAAACCGGCCGGGCCAGACCTGACAAAGGCGCGTTCCGCTGTAGTTCAGGTCCTCTTCCAGCGCGCGGAATCCACCGCTTTCGAATGCGCACTGACCAAGGAACGCCGCAACGCAGCGTGGTCCAACGATGCCGGCCTTGAGCAATCGCCCGGACAATGCCGCGGCCCACTCGCCACATTGGGTGTCGGTGAGATGTGGCGCGACCGCCCGTAACG
>JANXLQ010000359.1 GCA_025355085.1 Rhodopila sp. | reverse complement strand
CCGCAGACTGAGACGACGATCGGCGATCTGCTGACCGGGGCGAAGGTCGATTGGGCCTATTACGCAGGTGCCATGGACTTCGCACTCGGGCATGCACCGTTCGCGGCCGGTTCGACGAAGGCCAACCCGAATTTCCAGTATCATCACCAGCCGTTCAACTACTTCGCGGCGTTCGATCCCGCAACGCCAGAGGGCAAAGCGAACCGCACGGCGCATCTGCTGGACGCAGGCGTGGTCACCGACCCGAATGCGTTGCCCGAGTCCAGGTTCCTAAGCGACATCCGAGCCGCCAAATTACCACCGGTGACGTTCTACAAGCCACAAGGATCGGTGAACCAGCATGCCGGCTATGCCAACATCGCCGACGGCGACCGGCATATCGCCGCCGTGCTGACCGCACTGAAAGCCAGCCCGCAATGGAAGCACATGCTGGTGGTGGTGACCTATGACGAATTCGGCGGTTGGTGGGATCACGCCGCGCCCCCGAAGGCCGATCGGTTCGGGCCGGGCACCCGTGTCCCGACGCTGATTGTCTCACCGTTCGCCCGGAAGGGAACGGTGGACCACACGCTGTACGATACCACGTCCATTCTGCGGTTCATCACCAACAAATGGAATCTGCCGGTGCTGCCGGGGATCGCGGAACGGGACCGGGCGCTGGCGGCGCACCGTCAGCCGAAAATAGGCGATCTGACGGGCGCGCTGGTGCTGCGGTAAAGGATCGGAACGCGATAAACCCCCGGTCTGCTTCCCGCGGCTTGATCGGCGGACCAATCAGGACACCGTGCGCGGACGGATCACCCGGTCAGGTATCCAGTCTAAACATCGAACCGGGGGATGACGCGGATCGGGGGTCGAACCATAAAGAGCCGAAGCCGCTGTTTGTCGCTCCCCTGCGTGGGGACCGCCAGGGGCGCCGGTGAATCAAATCTTGCTTTTGCCCTCCCATCGGGCGATTCGTTCTGTTCTGCCGGTTCGGATCGACTCGGTGGCTCCCGCCATAGTGGCTTGGCTTCCGCCCGCCAACCGCCCGAGGTTCCTGCCCGCCCATGCCGACGCCGTTCACATCCCAGGACCTCAGCCGCATTTTCGACGCCCGCGTTCTGACGCGGGGGCGCGGTCTTGGGCTGGCCGGCGGGGTGGATGTGCAGCTTGAGGGCGACACGATCGTTGCCACGGTCAAGGACAGAGCCACTTCCTATAATGTCCGCATTACACCGTCCTTGTTCGGGCGCCGTGTGGTGTTCGACCACCATTGCACATGCCGTGTCCCGGGTTGCGCCCATCTGGCCGCCACCGGGTTCGCCGCACTCGACCGCTTTCCGGAACTGCGTAAGCCGGAGCAGCAGACCTTCCTCGACACCCTTGCGGCGCCCCCGGAAAAAGAGCGGCAGCGGATCGTCTTCGAACTGGCGCCGGCGGAACCGCCGCATGCCTGCGTCGTAACCACCGTGCTGATCGGGGAACGGACCTTCACCGCCACCCCCACGACCCCCGCCAAGATCGCCGCCGACGACCATGCCGAGACAAAGCTGCGCGACCTTGCCTACCTGCTGGGGGAGGGTAACGAAACCCGCACCGGC
This sequence comes from Rhodopila sp., assembly GCA_025355085.1. Lineage (GTDB taxonomy): Bacteria > Pseudomonadota > Alphaproteobacteria > Acetobacterales > Acetobacteraceae > Rhodopila. The sequence goes on along the minus strand of JANXLQ010000359.1, from coordinate 5,752 downwards.
GTGGCCGCGACCCTGGTTGTCGATCTGCTGGACGCGCTGATCGAAAGCGGCCACGCCCGCTGGTACGCCGGCGGCAAACGCCTGATCAAGGGCGAGACCCGCTTCTTTGCTTCCGCCGCGGCCACCACCACCGCCCTGCCGTCGCGTTCCGGGGTCATCGTTGCCGATTCCGGCCCTTGGTATGTCGATGCCGTCACCGGTCAGGTCGCACGGGTTCGCATCCAGGCCCCCGCTGCCCCCCCGATGCCGGCCTTCGTCGCGCCGGCGGTTGCCCGTGTCGAACCGCCAAAGCGCCGCCCCGGCATGCCGGTGGTCAGTGAGCAGGTCATTGTCGATCGGCCAATGACTCCTCTGGTCAGGCTGACCCGCTTCCCCTGCCCGGACGAATTTGGCCGGATGCAGCAGCTAGATGCCCTGCTGTTGGAGTTCGATTACGACGGAACCACCATCCCATTCGACGACGACCGCCAGTTTGTCCGCACCAACTCCCCCTACGGCCCGGTTTTCGTGCGCCGAGACAAGACCGCCGAAACCGCCGCCCAGGACGTCATCAAGCAGGACGGCTTGGTGCAGATGCGGATGGCCACTGCCAAAGTGGCAAAGGGCCGGTTGGTGTTCGTGTTTCGCGGGCGCGATGCCGCCGAAGCCTGGCAGGGTTTTGTCGCCGAGCGGCTGCCGGCGTTGCAGGCGCTGGGCTGGCGCAACCTGATCGACAAGGATTTCGGCCCCAGGCTCGTGGAATCCGTCGGACTCTGCGACATGAAGGTCGCGGATGCGCCCTCCGGCATTGGCACCACCGGTGCGTTCTCCCTGGATTTTGGCATCGAGATCGATGGCGCGCGCCATCCGCTGCTGCCCATCCTGATGCGCCTGCGCGACCGAGGCGGCATGGAATCGGCTCGGATCATCGACGGTTCGGTGGTCACCAGCCTGGACGACGGCCGCATCCTGCGGTTGCCGGCCGAACGGATCGCGCGGTTGCTCGCGGTGATCGAGGACATGATGGAGTCGTCCAGCCGCACCAGCGGCGACACCATGGTGCTGGACGCCACCGCCGCCCACACCGTGCTGGATCTGGAAGACGTTCTAACCACGCGATGGCAGGACGGCGCGGTCATCGCCGCCAATGTCGCGCGATTCCGGGCGGTGCCGGAGATCCCCGAAGCGCCGGTGCCGGCCAGCTTCAAAGCCAGCTTGCGGCCATACCAGCAGCAAGGCGTCAACTGGCTGCAACATCTCCGCGAGAACGATCTGGGCGGACTACTGGCCGACGACATGGGGCTTGGTAAGACTGCACAGACCATCGCGCATATCGTGATCGAACAAGCGTCCGGACGGCTGGATCGGCCGGCACTGGTGGTCGTGCCAACCACCCTGGTGCCGAACTGGTCCGCCGAACTCGCCCGTTTCGCGCCGCATCTGCGGGTCGTCGTGCTGCATGGTCTGGAACGCCACGAGCGGCGGCGCGATCTGACCGGCGTGCATGTCGTGATCACCACCTACACCGTGCTTTCACGCGACATAGAAGACATGGTGGTTATCCCCTGGCACATGGTCGTGCTGGATGAGGCGCAGGCGATCAAAAGCTCCACCGCCAAGGCCACGCATGCTGTTTGCCGCCTGGATACGCGCCACCGCATTTGTCTGTCCGGCACGCCGATCGAGAACCATCTTGGCGAGCTATGGTCCCAGTTCGCGTTCCTGATGCCCGGCCTGCTGGGGCAACGCAAAGTCTTCAACCGCCGCTTCCGTGTTCCGATCGAGAAGGACGGCGATCCGGTTCGGCGGCGGCAACTGTCCAGCCGCATCCGCCCCTTTATTCTTCGCCGCACGAAATCCGCCGTGGCCACCGAGCTGCCGCCCAAGCACACGATCCTGCGGCGCATCACGCTGGCCCCCGATCAGCGCGAATTGTACGAAACCATTCGCGCGATGATGCATGAGAAGGTGACCGAAGGCATCGCGGAGCGCGGAGTGGCACAGAGCCATATTCTGGTGCTCGACGCTCTGCTGAAGCTGCGGCAGGTCTGTTGCGATCCCCGGCTGGTCAAACTGCCCTCTGCTCGGTTGACCCAATCTTCCAGCAAGCTGGACGATCTGATGGAGATGGTGTCCGAGATGGTCGCAGAAGGGCGGCGGATTCTGTTGTTCTCGCAGTTCACCTCGATGCTGGATCTGATGAAGCCGGCGCTTGGGGCGGCCGGGATTCCGTTCGTCGAACTGCGCGGCGACACGCGCGACCGGGCAGATCCGGTGACGCGGTTCGAGGCTGGAGAGGTGCCGTTGTTCCTGATCAGCCTGAAGACCGGCGGGCGCGGGCTGAACCTGACCTCGGCCGACACGGTGATCCACTACGATCCCTGGTGGAACCCGGCGGTCGAAGATCAGGCATCCGACCGCGCCCACCGGATCGGGCAAACCAAGTCGGTGTTTGTCTATAAACTTATCGCGGCGGACACGGTGGAGGAGCGCATCGTAGAATTGCAGGAGCGCAAGGCCGCACTGGCAAGCCTAGCCCTCACCGAGGACGGAATGGCCCTGCCCGCGATGGATTCGAACGACATCGACTTCCTGTTCGGGGCCACGCCCGACCTTTTGGCGGCCTAAGGCAAGCGGCCGTCCGGTACGCCGTCCACAGGCAATCTAAAGGTTAACAATAGTTTAACAGCATACTTTCAGAGCCGGATCACGCTTATAATAAATCAATGACTTAGCTGATTGCTTAAACTTTCAGCACGCAGCAAAATCGACGGGTTCACGCGCATTTCAGCCTTCTCACGGAGGTTTTCCCACCGACTTATCCACAGGTCTGGGGGATAACAAATGCTCCATACCGATCGGCCCGCCTGGACGGGTGCATTCATTTCCGTGCATGGCGGGGAACCGCCATTTACGACTTCGCTGGCGTTGTTACCGGCGTTGAAATCATCGTCGCCCCGCACTGGAATCCATCGGCCCCCGCACTTCGATGCCCTGGAAGCAGGCAGTTCGGATCGCATGGCGTCGAGGCGATCCGGCACGATGCAATCCAACGCATCGGGATGTGTCAGCGGTGTGGTGACATGCGACCCGCACCAGGGATCGTGGTGCAGCGACTTCCGGAACGGCATCGCGCAGCAATTCAGTCACCTGCGACCGGGCGCTGTCGTTGTGGAATCACAGACGATAGTCGTGGGAAAGGCAATGCGGCGGTGGGCGTGCGCAAGTAGCGCCAATGCTCAACCCGCCTCCTCGGATCAGCCGAATGTCACCCCCGTCAGTTTCTCCGACAGCGCCCACAGCGCACTCCCGGCGGCAGGGTCTGCGGCCCGGGGGAAAATGATCGCCCGGCCGGGAGGGCCACGGCGTTCACTCCGGCCGGCCGGACCGTAATAGGCACCGCCCTCGGCTTCCGGGGCCATCGCCGCATACAGCGAGGGCAACGCACCATCGCGAGCCGATTGCGCCAGCGCGTCGAACCCTTGTTGGATCAGCCACGCCTTCAGGCCGGGGGCGCCGGCACCGATGCCGTTGCCGATAATCTCGGTTCTGGCCCAACCGGGATGGGCGGCGATGGCGCGGATGTCCCACTGCCGGTGCGTCGCCCGGCGATGCAGTTCCAGCGCGAAGACCAACATGGCCAACTTGCTTTGTCCGTAGGCGCGCATGGGAACATACGATTTCTCACACTGAAGGTCCGTCGGATTGAGCGTGGCCCGGCGGTGCGCCAGGCTCGCCACATTGACCACCCGGCCGCCGCGCAGGGCATCCTTCAGGTGAGCGGTCAGGGCGAAATGCCCGAGGTAGTTGACGCCGATCTGTTGTTCGAACCCATCCCGCGTCAACTGCCGCTTCGGAAGACCCATCACCCCGGCGTTGTTCACGAGGATATCGATCTTACTGTACTGCCGCGTAATCGCGGCTGCGAAGTGGGCGATTGCGCTCAGGCTGGCCAGATCGAGCATCTCAAAATGGATGGTGGCCGCCGGGATATCGCGCTGGATGCGGGACAGTGCCTGCGCGCCTTTGCCGGGGTTGCGGCCGGTCAGGATGGTAATTGCGCCTTGGCGGGCAAGACCCAGCGCGGTTTCGTATCCCAGGCCGCCGGTGGCGCCGGTCACGATTGCAATTTTGCCAGCCTGACGCGGGGCGTCGGCCAGTGTCCAGTTTTGCTTCGGTGCCGGGTTGGACATGCGGGCCTACGATAGTTGCGACGCCCGTCGGCATCGGTGACGAAGTTTGGCATGAACGCAGGCTGTTCCCGCCGTCTTTCGAAGACAGTCGGTTTCGACACACTGAAATCGCAAAGACCCGGCGAGCATGGCACTGTATGTTACAACGTCGGAGGGGTTGCTGGAAGCCGGGGATATCACGTCGCATTCAGCGGTTTGCCCCCCGGCCGCAAGGCGGTCCCGAAGGCTTGCGAGCGACGGGAGGTTGCCGGCGATTATCGGCGGCCGGGGCGCATCCCGGGGATGACTGGCCGGTGCGGTTTCGGGAAGCCCGCATGCTCCATACGCCGGCAGATTTCAGGCCGCTGGTTCAGCCTCGGCCGGCGTCCATAAAAAAGTCCGCAACTTAAAACTGGACCCGTAAGGCGCGTAGGATTCGAAGTAAGGCGGGCCGGTTTCGAAGACCATCCGCACATTCCGGACATTAAAAGGCGGCGCGTCCAGGCGGAGGCTCGATTTATGGACCAAGCGAGAGCTATCGCCATGCACTTTATCTTTGTTGGTTTTATAGTCGCCGGTATCCTCTGGCTGCACGTCAGTAAACAAAATATATTTGTAACAGCCAAGTTTGGCCAGAACCGCAGCAATTTGGGCGTTTGAAATATGCTGGAAAACCTCCCGGATCAGGCATAGATCGCCCGTAGGTAACGCATCCGTTGCAATGTCGAGGCACTTAAAACGAATCGATTGACTGCCGAAACGGCGATTATTGTCGTCGATCAGCGGTTGCACAACGTCCACGCCGGTATAATTCGTGCTGCACGATGCAATCATCTGGCCGACCCGAAAGTCGCCGCATCCCAAATCGACAACGCTTTGGATGTTGTTCTGGACGATAAATCCGGTCACGAAATCAGCATATGGCCTGGCTGCTTCCGCATTCGACCCTGGGCCGGAGTAAAAATCGTCTTGCCCGGCGCCCCACAATTTCTCGGCATAAACCCGTGTAAACACCTCGCCTGCCGTCATGCGGCGGTTTTGCCAGTTACGGACTGCCGCCTTCACTTGCCGTGACAAGCGTCGCGCCGAAGGAGGAGCGAGGTTCTTAAGTCGATCCGTCACACTTACAGATGAGTTTGATTTCAAATCACTTCCCCAATTTGGCCGTGATCGGCATCCTTCCGCAGAAGAACACGCGCATCGATCACGACAAGGCTATCTTACGTTACGGTATGTCGCCTTCGACCCAGCCACCGCCAGCATCGCTCAAAATACTGCCCATTTTCGAGCTGAACTGCGATCACATTTCGGAGATGATATGACCGGCGATCCGAATCTTCGCTCGGTTTTCGCCCCATGATCCAGGTCGCACTCACTTGCACGACGGACGAGGGTAGGGAGTCTGTTGGCTCCCCTTCGATGCTGGAGGAAGCTTGATGCGACTATCGGACAAAGGCACCTTACGTTATCGTAACTGTGCCGGATAAGTTGGCCCGACCCGCCGATGATCCGAGGCGCACGAGGCGGATTCAAGTTCCGGAGCGAACACCCCTGGTTTGATCGGATAGATTAGGGTGGCGAGATGGCAGATCCGAGACGCG
>JANXLQ010000339.1 GCA_025355085.1 Rhodopila sp. | reverse complement strand
GACATCTACTCGCTGTGCGCCTGTAACGATGCCGGGGCCAAACGTCTGGTCGAAATGATGGACGAATTCGACATGACCAGCCTGGACCCGCTGGCGCAGTTCATCTTCGACAGCTCCCACCGCGCCACCCTCGCCGAAATCGCCCGCATTCCGCGCGGAACGTTTACGGCCGAGATCTACTCCGACGGGTACGAGGAACCGGTGCGTCTCGCCGCATCCATGGAAATCCTGGAAGACGCCATAGAAGTCGATTTCGCCGGCACCTCCGGCCTGTCCGGACGAGGCATCAATGTTCCGGCAGCGTATTGCAGAGCCTATTCTTGCTTCGGTCTGAAATGCGTGGTCGCGCCGGAGATCCCGAACAACTGGGCGTCCCTGGCACCGTTCCGGATGAAAATACCCGAAGGCTGCATCCTGAACGCGCCGCGTCCCTACCCCGTCTCCGTTCGCCACGTCATCGGCCACCTGCTGCCCGACCTGATGATGGGCTGCCTGCATCAGGTCGTGCCGGATCGCGTCACCGCTGAGGGTGCATCGTCACTCTGGAACCCGCCATTGCGCGGCGGCGGCGCGATATCCGGTCAGGCGCGCGGCAACAAGCCGGTCATCGCGGATTTTGAGATCATTACTTTTAACTCCGGCGGCACCGGCGCGCGCCGGACTCAGGACGGCTTGAACGCGACGGCCTTCCCATCCGGCGTGCGCACCATGCCGGTGGAGGCCACCGAAAACGTCGCCCCGGTTATCCTGTGGCGCAAGGAATTAAAGCCCGATTCGGGCGGCGCCGGGCGCACCCGCGGCGGGGTCGGCCAGATTATGGAAATCGCAACGAAAGGCGATCTGGAATTCGCCGTCAACGCCAGCTTCGACCGTATCGCCAACGTGCCGAAAGGCCGGGAGGGCGGGCTAAACGGTGCCGCCGGCCGGGTTGCGCAAAAAACCGGGGCGCTGTTGCGCACCAAGGGCTTCCAGATCATCCCCGACGGCGAGCGCCTGATCCTGGAGCTTCCCGGTGGCGCCGGAATGGGCGATCCCGGGACACGAGACCCCCGGTTGGTTGCCCGCGATGTCCGGGACGGCTTGGTATCTGTTGCAAATGCACAACAACTATACCGTGTAGCAATCACCGAAGATGCAACGGTAGATGAAGCAGCCACCCGAATCCTGCGCAACTGAAATAATCCTCTGAACGCCAGGGCCGGCAATCTTAAAGGTTGCCGTGCGGGATCGGATTACCGTAAAGTAACTAACGTAATAAAAAAAGCCCGAACGCGCCGGTGACCAGTCGGCCAGAGGCCAATTAGGGAGATAACAGTGGACGACGCTATCGAAAAATCGGCAATGCGCAAAATCTACATACGTTTATTGCCTTTTGCTATATTTAGCTATTTCCTTGCCTACATTGATCGCATCAACGTCAGCTTTGCCGGCCTGACCATGCAGGGCGACCTACAAATGTCGGCCGCCGCCTTCGGTTTTGCCGCCGGAACGTTCTACTGGGGCTACTTCCTCTTCGAAGTTCCAAGCAACGTCATCATGGAAAAGGTCGGCGCCCGCCTGTGGATCGCCCGCATCATGATCACATGGGGAATTTTCGCGGGTTTAACCTCCCTGGTGGCCGGACCCAACAGCTTCGCGACCGTCAGATTCTTCCTGGGTGTGGCCGAAGCTGGGTTCTTCCCCGGTATCGTGCTCTACTTCACCTATTGGTTCCCCAGCTATCATCACGCCCGCATCGTTTCCGGCTTTTTGATCGGGCTGCCGATCGCAGTCGCCGGCGGGGCGCCCCTCTCGACCGCCATTCTCGGACTCGACGGCATGTTCGGGCTGCGCGGCTGGCAGTTGATGTACATCGCTGAGGCGATTCCCACCGTCCTGATCGGTATAGTAACACTGTTCGTGCTGACAGACCGGCCGGAGCAGGCAAAATTCCTGACGAACGAGGAAAAGACATGGCTGGCCAATAAACTGCTGGCCGAACGAAAGGCAAAGGAAGCCGTCCAGACCTTCACGATGTGGCAGGCTATGTTCGACCGGAAGGTTCTGCTGCTCGCGTTGAACTATTTCGGTATCGTTGTCGCCAGCCTCGGCATGCTGATCTTCATCCCGCAGATCATCAAGTCCATCGGCGCGCACAGTAACATGACGGTGGGCTGGCTCACGATGATCCCGTACATCTGCGGTGGTATTTCGCTGGTGGTGTGGGGCCGCATCTCGGATCGTATGCAGGAACGCAGATACAACCTGCTGGGCACCTGCCTTGTGTCCGCGATCGGACTGTTCATCGCCGGGTATATGATGGGCACCTGGTGGGCTCTTGTCGGCATGTCAATCGCGGCGATGGGCTTCTATGGCTCCAAAGGTCCTTTCTGGGCGATGCCACCGATGTTCCTGACCGGCACGGCAGCAGCAGCTTCGATCGCCTGGATCAACTCGATCGGTAACCTCGGCGGATTCTTCGGACCCTGGTATGTCGGCGTGATGAAGGATCTAACCGGCAGCTACGCCGGTGGATTGTATGGCCTTGCGTTACTCTGCCTGGGCAGTGCGGTTGTCTGCGCGTTCTTCCTCAACATCCAGAACGCGACCAAGCAAACGGTACCGGCCGGTGCGCAAGCCGACTGATCTTCGTTCCGCATACGACTAATACCAACGGCCCAATATTTTGATCGTTCGGCCCCTTTTCGTCATGGCAGGCGAAGTCCTGCCATCCACGTCTTTGTCTGAACCAGCATCGTGTTTCGTGGATGGCGAGACATCGCCGCCATGACGGTGACGGGTCAGAATATAAGCCCGTTGGTATAACTGACGTCCGTCTTTACAAAACCGGACGTCAGAATCCACCCTGCCCTAAGCGCCCGGCCTTCCCACGGCCGGGCGCTTTTTTGCCAAACTCAAACGTTGATGAACAGTGATCGGGACAAAGTGACGGCAGCAGGTCGCTGTTTTCACGGTTTGAAGACAGGCCCGTCAGCATCGGACTACCCCCTTTTTAAAAACATATAATTTCCTATAAATATTAAAAATAAGAAATATTTCTTGACAACAAGGCACAACCCAGGGTAGAGGTCACACCTCATAGCAAGGCCGGACGGCATGACCGAAACCACCGCCACACGTCCCGAACCCACCCGGACCGCAGCACCGGGACCCGGAATCCAAATTCGCCCCGGCGATGTCCTGATAAGCCTGATCGTCGCCGTTCTGGCGCCGATGTTCCTGACCGCGAGCGGCGGTGACATCGGATTTGCCCGTCTGGCGGCCATGGAGACGGTGAAAGCCTACCGCGCCCGCGACAACGCCGACCTGATCTCAATCGCCCAAATCATCGCATGTGGCCTCGTGTCGCTAGGCTCGCTCGGCCTGTCGCTGACCGACAACCTGTCGTTGTCCATGACACTGCGCCTGCGCGGTAACGCCGTCGCGCTGAACCGTTCCGCGGACCTCAGCCGGCGCGCCATCAGGCAAGCCCGCGACGACGCCGAGGCCGGGTATGACACCGGACGGATGGACATGGCGCCCGACCCCGGCCAGGAGGAATTCGAGGCAAAAATCGCCGCCAACCTGGCCCTCGCTCAACGTTTGACCGCCGAAGCCCGCGTCCAACCACAAAACACCCAACCAAAAGATGCCCAACCACAAGACGCTCAACGCTCGGTCGCTACTGCCCCCACCCCTCGCCCTGCCCCAATCCCGGTTCGGCCCGCCGTCCCGACGCAACCCACCACGAAACCGGCCCCGAACCCCGTCGCCGCCCGACCCGCCGCGACAGACACGTTCGATACAATGACCGGCCAGCAGCGGAAATCCATTTGGGCGGCCGCGATGGCGGATGTGGCGGGGGAGTTTACCGCAAGCCTCATTCACCTGCCCCCGAAAGAACGCAAGGCGGCCTCGATCCGCGCCGCGATATTAAGTAGCTGTGCCAATACGCTGATAACTGGCGAGACTCCGGAGTGGTACAAGTCCCATCTGCCGATCGGACCAAAAACGATCTGATGCGCCGGCCTCAATGTCCCGCCCAGGCCGGCGAGAAAAATATCGCCACATTGCAGCCAAATCCAACCGCCCAAACCATAGAGCGCGGCGTCGGACGGTCGGTCAGGTAAAATAATACATATGCAATGCGGGCCGCCACGAAAGCCACCGCCAAAGCGTTCACCGTGCCCTGCGGCACCCCGCGCATTTCCGCCAGGATCACCGCGGCGGCGAAGAATGGAAACGCCTCGTATCCATTCAGATGCGCGCCTTGTGCGCGGGCCCGTAAACCCGGCGTGTAGAACCCGGGATCGCGCGGTTTGGCATTGTCGTAGGCTCGCGTTCCGTCGAATTTAGCAGGCATGATCGACACAAGGGTCAGAACGACCGCCCCCAAAAGGCAAAGTTCGGCGATGGTCATGGCGTCGCACTCCAGTTAATCTTACAGCTAATATTCCACGAACGAGATGGACGGAACATCCCATGACCCTGCGCTGCGATTTGATCATCCGCGATGCCACCGTATTCGACGGCCTGGGCAATCCGCGCGTACGCACCGATGTCGGGGTAATCGGCGACCGGATCGTCGCGATCGGAGATCTCGGTGGCCGGGAAGCTGACCGGGACGTTGACGCAGACGGACTGGCCCTGGCACCGGGGTTTATCGACGCCCACACGCACGATGACCGGGCGGTGTTGTGCGGACCGGCGTGCATGCTGTGCAAGATGTCGCAGGGCGTCACCACGGTTGTCGTCGGCAACTGCGGCATTTCGCTTTCGCCCGTTCGCATGAAGTCTCGCCCGGTGCCTCCGCTGGACCTGCTGGGTGACGAAACCTGGTTCTCCTTCGACAGTTTCGCGGAATACGCCGATCGTCTGGCACGCGACCCGTCGCCGGTGAACACCTACGCACTGATCGGCCACATGTCCCTGCGGGTGGAAGCGATGAACGGCGACACCCGGCGTCCGGCCTCGGACAAGGAAGCCGCCCACATGCAGGCGCGGCTGCGGCAGGCGCTGGCCGAGGGGGCCTCGGGCTTCTCCACCGGCCTGTATTACCCGCCCAACATGATGGCCCCGACCGATGAGGTGATCGCCGTCGCCGAAGCGTTGCGCGCCACCGGCGGCCTGTATGTTACCCACATGCGGGATGAGGCGAACGACGTCCTGCTGTCGATCGAGGAAACCCTGAAGATCGGCCGCGCGGTTAATGTCCCTGTCGTCATCAGTCATCATAAATGCTCGATGCCGGAGAATTTCGGCCGCAGCGTCGAAACCTTGCCGCTGATCGACAAGGCCGCCGCCGGGCAGAAAGTCGATTTCGACATTTACCCGTATGCGGCCGGATCGACCGTGCTGATGCCGCACCGGCTGCGCAAGGACGTGCCGGTGCAGATTACGTGGTCGATCCCTCACCCGGAACTCGCCGGCCGCATGCTCACGGACATCGCCAGGGAGTGGAATCTGGATGAAAAAGTCGCGGCCGAACGGCTGACCCCGGCCGGCGCGATCTACTTCCAAATGGACGAACCGGACGTGCAGCGCATTCTGGCACACCGTTTGGCGATGATCGGCAGCGACGGATTGCCGCACGATTCGTATCCGCATCCTCGGTTGTGGGGCACCTTTCCCCGCGTGCTGGGTCACTATGCCCGCGACCTGGGGCTGTTCAGCCTGGAGGAAGCGGTGCGCAAAATGACCGGCCACACCGCATCGGTGTTCGGCATGGTCGATCGCGGTGTCATCCGCGAGGGCGCCTACGCCGATCTCGTGTTGTTCGATCCGGCCACGGTGCGCGACGCCGCCACCTACGACGCCCCAACCCGCGTGTCCGAAGGTATTCTGGAAACCTGGATCAACGGCCAATCCGCCTATGTCTTCGGAAACGGCGCGACGGCCGCGAGGGCGGGCCGGCTGGTCACCCGCAACCGAGACTAGAGCTTGATCGTTTGAGGTTGCTTCCACCTCAAACGATCAAGCGATCGAACATAGAATTAGACCATGATCGGCACGGGAGAGGGTTCAACCTGAAACGATCATGGTCTAATGTCACCGAATTGCAACCGCATTCGGGCGTGACAGCACCGGCGCGCGCGTCTAACAGAACCGTCACGCAATGCCGCGGCGGAAAGCCATAGCTTAACACATGTCAGCCACGAAATACCCCTCGATGGCCGCCGGTTGGCGCCTGCCGAACATCTGGGACGCCGCAGCGTTCATTTGCGTCATTGGCGCACTGATTGCCGTCGGACACGTCGCGCAAGGCACGCTGATCCGTATCGATGCGCCGGGTGCCACGGAGATCACGCTCGATCCGCTGAACCTGCCGGAGTATGCGCTGCGAACCACGATGCGGATGTTCGCCGCATTGGCTTTCTCGCTGCTGTTCACCTTCACTTACGGCACTGCCGCGGCCAAAAGCCGCCGGGCGGCGCTGGTGCTGGTGCCGTTGTTGGATGTGCTGCAATCGGTGCCGATCCTGGGTTTTCTGACATTCACCGTTGTCTTCTTCATGAACCTGTTCCCCGGACAGGTAATGGGGCTGGAACTCGCGGCGATCTTCGCGATCTTCACCAGTCAGGCATGGAACATGGCCTTCAGCATGTATCAGTCGCTGAAGACCGTGCCCGCCGATCTGGCGGAGGCATCGGTTTCGTTCCACCTGTCCGCCTGGCAGCGGTTTTGGAAGCTGGAGGTTCCGTTCGCCACGCCCGGCCTGGTGTGGAACACCATGATGTCGATGTCCGGCGGCTGGTTTTTCGTGGTGGCATCTGAAGCCGTGGCCGTCGGCGACAACACCTGGAAGTTGCCCGGTATCGGATCGTATGTCGCTCTGGCGTTGGAGCAGAAGGACCTCGCCGCCGTGGCCTGGGCCATTCTGGCCATGTTGGTGGTGATCCTGGCCTACGACCAATTGTTGTTCCGTCCGCTGGTGGCATGGTCGGCGAAGTTCCGCTTTGAAACGACGGCAGGCAGCACCGCGTCAGACCCCTGGATGCTGCGCCTGATGCGGCGCACCCGGTTGATGAAGTTCATCGGCCAAATGGTTGGCAATGCCGCTGCCTATCTCGGCGGGTTGCGGCTGTCCTTCCGTGCCCGTCCCATGGCCGCGACGTCGAAGCAGCCCTCGCGTACCGTCGATATCGTCTGGGGCACATTGTTGCTGGCGCTTGTCGGTCTGGCAGTCTGGCGCGTGGTGCTGTTCGCGTCCGAAGCTCTGAGCTGGGGCGACATCGGAGAGGCCTTCGGACTGGGCCTGATCACGTTGGTTCGGGTCGTGGTACTCATGATCCTCGCGACCCTGTTTTGGGTTCCTATCGGCGTATGGCTCGGTTTGCGCCCGGTCTGGGCTCGCCGAGCCCAGCCGATCGCCCAATTCCTGGCCGCGTTCCCGGCCAATCTGCTGTTTCCGCCGTTCGTGCTGTTCATTGTCTATTTCCAACTCAGTCCCGACATCTGGCTGACGCCCCTGATGATATTGGGCACGCAATGGTATATCCTGTTCAACGTCGTGGCCGGCGCCGCCGCCTTCCCGGGCGACCTGAAGGAAGTCGCGGCCAATTTCCGCATCGGTGGCTGGCTGTGGTGGCGCAAAGTCATCATTCCAGGGATTTTCCCCTATTACGTGACCGGTGCGATCACCGCGTCCGGAGGTTCGTGGAACGCCGCGATCGTCGCGGAAGTGGCGTCCTGGGGTGATACCAAACTGCAGGCGCACGGGTTGGGTGCCTATATCGCCGCCGCGACGGACAAGGGTGACATGTCCCGCGTCGTGCTGGGCGTGGTGATCATGTCCGCCTTCGTGGTTCTGTTTAACCGTTTGCTGTGGCGGCCGATGTACGCCTACGCACAACGCCGTCTTACCCTGGCCTGAGGAATAATCATGGACACAGCGGTCGATGTTCGCCCCTGCCTGATCGAAGTGACAGGGTGCCGGCAAGCCTACCACAAGGAAGCAAACCCGGATCTGGTGGTGCTGGACGACGTTAATCTGACCCTTCGCGAAGGTGAAATCGTCGCGCTGCTCGGTCGTTCGGGGTCCGGTAAATCGACGCTGCTGCGGATCGTGTCGGGGTTGCTGAAACCGACCTCCGGCAGCGTCAAATGGCGCGGCACGCAGATCACCGGTCCGACCGAGGGCGTGGCGATGGTGTTCCAGAGTTTCGCGCTGTTCCCCTGGCTGACAGTGCAGGAAAACGTCGAGATCGGGTTGGAAGCGCGCCGCGTGCCTCGGGCCGAACGGGAAAGCCGGGCCGAGACGGCGATCGACATGATCGGGTTGGGCGGGTTCGAGAACGCATATCCGAAAGAACTCTCCGGCGGCATGCGCCAGCGTGTCGGTCTGGCGCGGGCGCTGGTCGTGCATCCCGACCTGCTGCTGATGGACGAGCCGTTCAGCGCGCTCGATGTTCTGACCGCCGAAACGCTGCGCACCGATCTGATCGACCTGTGGATGGAGGGTAAGCTGCCCGTCAGGTCGGTGCTGATGGTGACGCACAACATCGAGGAAGCGGTGCTGATGTGCGACCGCATCCTGGTGTTCCAGTCCAATCCCGGCCGCGTGGCCCACGAGTTGAAGGTCCCGTTCCCGCACCCCCGCAACCGTTTGGACCCGGATTTCCGCCAGTTGGTGGACGACATATACGGCATCATGACCCGGCGCCCGACCGCCGGTCCGAAGGCGGCGACGGCTGCTCCGGTCTCTCCGCTGGCCATGGCGCTGCCACGGATCGGAACCAACATCATGTCCGGCCTGATGGAGACGCTGGCCGCTGAACCCTATGACGGCAGAGCGGACCTGCCGGCGCTGGCAGCGTCGTTGCAATACGAGGTCGATGACCTGCTGCCGCTGGGTGAAACCTTGCAACTGTTCCGCTTTGCCGTGCTGGAGGAAGGCGACATCCTTCTGACAGACCTCGGACGCGGGTTCGTGGAGGCGGACACGGATGAACGCAAACGCATCTTCGCCGAGGCGCTGCGACTGCATGTGCCGTTGGTAAACATTATCCGGCAGGTGCTGGATGAGCGGTGGAACCACCGGTGCTCTGCCGTGCGGTTCCGCGACGAACTGGAAGACCACATGTCGGCCGATTACGCGGCGGATACGCTGCGGACGGTGATCGGCTGGGGCCGGTACGCCGAACTGTTCAGTTATGATGAGGAAGCCGAACAATTCAGTTTGGAAGATATCGAGTAACAGGGCCGCTGGTCATGATTTAGGCTCGCTTTGATCGGAACCATGGTCCCTGTGCAACCTTTGGCCGATCAAGCCATTCGCGGTGCTGCCGAGCATGTTGGCGCGGGTCGAAGCCGGAGGGTTGGCGTTGATATCCGCCCTCTCTTTCGGCCTCTTGATCGTCCACATTACCTGAAGTCGCCGTTCCGAGACCGGTGTGGTGCCGGGCAGGACGGGATCGGTTGGGCGCGGGGACTGGCTGCACGGTTTTTCGGCGGCGGTTTGCAGGCGGGCACGGGATTCCTCGGCCAGGAGTTGAAACGCCACGTCGCTTAGGAAACACTTCACCCGGCGATCGGGGCGGGTCTTGTTCGGACGCAGGTTGGGTTTCATCGCTCCTCACCGGGTCGAACGGTCAAAGTATTGGGCCGGTAGTAATAAGGCGGAGCGACCAAATAATCCACCCCGCCTTTTCATTTCAATAAATTCCGATCAGGTTGTACTGACCTGCTACCCCGTCACGGTCCGTGATATGCCGAACCATGACGGTTTTGTGTGATTTTATTGACTTTTGTTCTATCCGACCGGGAAGTTACACTTCGCGTTCAGCGGATGCAGCACATCGGCCGCCGGGGTGGTACGGATCAGCTTGTACAAATCCCACTCACTTTTGCTCTCGGCCGGAGACTTCACTTCAAACAGATAGGCCGGGAACTCGCCCCGTCCATCGACCCGCACGCGGCCGGGGCCGAACGCGTCGTCGTCCGTCGGCAATGCCTTCATCTTCGCCACGACATCCCGGCCGCTTTTTTTCGCTACAGCGCCGCCCATTGCCTGCACCGCCTTCAGGTAATGGATGGTCGAGCCATAGGAACTGGCATGCGCCTGGTTCGGATAGTTGTTCTGTTTCGTCTTCGCCAGCAGCCGCTTGGTGAAAGCGCGGGTCCGGTCGTTCAAATCCCAATAGAACGTTTCGGTCGTGGTCAAACCGGCACAGGTTTGAGTCCCAAGCGAATGGGGGTTCTGGATGAACATCAACAGCGGGGCCAGCTTCATCGTCTTGCCGATGCCGAACTCGGCCGCCTGCTTGATGCAATTCTCGGTATCCAGGCCGGCGTTGGCAAAACCGACGATGGTCGCGCCGCTGGCCTGGGCCTGCGCCAGATACGACGAGAAATCGGTTGTATCCGGGAACGGATAGCGCGCCACGCCCTTGATCTCACCGCCGCCTTTGCGCACGACGTCTGCTGTCAGTTCTTCCAGCGACTGGCCGAACGCATAGTTAGCGGTGATGAAGAACCAGGACTTGAAGCCCTGCGCCATCATCGATCCGCCGGTGGAAACAGCGTTCTCGTAGGTGTCGAAGCTCCAGATAATCGTGTTCGGGCTGCACTGGCTGTCGGTCAGGGCGGCAACCGTGGCCGATGCATTCAGCATCAGCTTGTCTTTGTCCTTGGCGATCTGCGCCACTGCCAGCGCCACGGACGACGTTGGGACGTCGGCGGCAACATCGACGCCGCTGTCGAACCACTGCCGAGCGATGGAGGCGGCAACGTCCGGCTTGTTCTGGTGGTCGGCGCTGATGACCTCTACGTCGCAGTCCAGATGCGGGCGCATTTCTTCAACGGCAAGCTGCGTCGCGGCAAGCGACGTTGGACCAGTGTTATCGCGATAGGTGCCGGACAGGTCTGTCAATACACCGATGGTGATCTTGGGGCGTGCCTGAGCGTGCAAGCGGGTAATCGGCGCCAGGCTGAGCGCCGCGGCGCCGCCGATAAGGATACGGCGTGTCGAATTCATGTTGTTGTTCTCCCAAAAGCGGCTTGTTGTCTGCGGCTGTCATCTGTCCGGATATGTCCGGAGGCGCCCTTATTGCCTAACCCGGGGATGGTCCTCAAGGGGGTGGGGGCCTGGATACCGGGGCGGGATGTTGCATTATCCATCGCCCACACCTGTTTCGGCCGATGGGGTGGGGCCTGGATACCGGGCGGGATGTTGCATCCCGGGGGTGGAACATCCAGAACAAGCGGACAACCGGCGGCGTCAAGCCGGTCGCGCCAAGAAAGACTTGCAACCGCATGAGTATGATCGCCGCCCGCCCGCCCCGCCTCGCCGGGCTGGCCGCCCTGCTGCCAGCCATCTGCGCCGCGTTGTCCTTCAGCGTGACCGATATTCTGCTGAAGGTCGTGTACGCGTCCGGCATGGACGTGCTGACGTTGGTCAGCCTGCGCGGCATCCTGGTGGTGGTGTTCTTTTTCGGGTGGCTGCGGGTTGCTCCCCCGGCCAGGCGCCATCCCCCTCGTCAACGCCGAATTGCCTTGGCGCTGGGCCTGCTGTTCGCGATGGTCATGCTGGGGCTGGTCGCGTCGGTGTCGATGTTGCCGGTGTCGATCGCCATCCTGGCCTATTTCATCTACCCGCTGTTGACCGGAATCGGTGCTGCCTTGACCGGGGTGGAGCGTCTGGGCTGGCGCGCCCTGTTAACCGCATTGACCGCATTCGCCGGTCTCGCCCTCATGCTCGGTGTCAATCTTGCCGCCCTCGCACCGCTCGGTTTGGCCTTCGCGTTCGGAGCGGCGATCTGCCGGGTGATCTCTTTGCTGGCGACACGGGCCTACCTGTCCGGGACCGATGCGCGGTTGACCACATGGTATGCGATGCTGCCGTCCACCGCGCTGTTCCTGGTGCTTTGGATCGTGTTCGGCGCATGGAATCCGCCCCAGACGGCAGCGGGGTGGGTGGCATTCACGGTCGTCAGCGCGTGCAGCACATTGTCCACGCTGTTAATTTACGTCTCCACCAATACCGTGGGGCCGTTCCGCACCGCTTTGGCGATGAACCTGGAGCCTTTGGTGACGGCGCTGTTGAGCGTTTGGCTGCTGGGCGAAGTGCTGACCGCGGTGCAGTTGATCGGCGCGGGGGTCATGATCGCGTCACTGTGCGCGTTCCAGTTTGTGCGAGGGCGTTGAGCGGCGGCCCGATAATACCGCATCGGATGCGTGCCGTTTCTCCATCGATAGGGGGTGGCTTGTCCGGGCACGGCTTTGCCGCGATGCCTCGTGTTTCGTAATGTCGCCATACCGGGCATTGAGGTTCACCTTGGTTCGGTTCGCAGGATACAGCAAATCAGTTAACGAAAGGTTAGCGGCGGGGCGGTTTTTGCTCCGGCCTTGATCCGGCCGATGCCGTCATGGCCGGGCTGCGACCGCAGGGCATGCGTGGATCGCGCTGGAATGCGCCGAAATGGTGATTTTCGTTTGGTCGGGGGTTGGGAGATGGGGGCCTATGTGGGACCTCTGGTGTGTGAACCGCGTTCCGATTTCACGCAGAGGTCGCGGAGCGGGGCGCAGAGGTCGCGGAGCGGGGCGCAGAGTGCGCAGGGAAATGGGTTGAGCAATGCTCGACCGGTGGTTTCCGGGTTCCTGCGGTCATCGCCTTCTCGAACGGCGCATTTGTGGTGTTGGCTGATACCAATGGCCCTATATCTTGACCGTGGCCCATTTCGTCATGGCGGGTTCAGGGCTGCATCTGCGCCTCGCAACGCTTGTTCGTGCAAAGATGAGAAGGCAGACCTCCGCCTAACATGAGGACATGGGGCCGTTGGTATGAGAAGGAATTTCACCACGAAGGCACGATGGCACGAAGCTTCCAATGAAATCGCCAGGTTTGGCGCTGGTTGTTCGCTTTCTTCGTGGCTTCGTGGCTTCGTGGCTTCGTGGTGAAATATGTGCTTCTTCGTACACCCATGCCAAGCCAACCCTGGATCTGCGGGTGTCCACATGACGGCCACACCGGAAAGGCACTGCTTGATCCCGGGACTGCGATGGGGCGCGAAAATCTCCGGCCGGTATCGGGGCGGCATATTACCCGCAGGCATTCCCGCGCAGGCTGAACGCGCGGACCACGCCGCCGCCGATGGTGAAGGTGGTATCGCAAACAAGGATCGTGGCAGTCGGGGGAAATCCACCGCCATACCCAAAAGGTCCCCCATTGTAAAAGGGGGAACCAGGGACGATCTCGGTGCGCCGATCCTCATAGGTCAGGAACTTCATTCCCCCGGTTTCGTATAAGCGGGACGGCGCGCCCATGGCTCCGGCCAATTCCGTTTCCGGCCGGCCAATCCATTTCACCAACTCATTCTGGCGCTGGGCGAACCCGTTGGTGCAGCCGGCAGCCACGGCGGCGAAGCCTATCACCCTGAGCAAGCAGTGCATTGCGATTCTCCATTGTCCGGTTACATGAGATCGGCAGCCGGCAGCCACAACACCTGTCCGATTTTGTGAGCGCCCGACGCGATCATCGCTAAACGGTCGAAACCTAAGGCAATCCCGGCGCTGGGCGGCATCCCGTGTCCCAAGGCCGCGAGGAAGTCTTCATCCATATCCCAGTCGGGGCCGTGCATCGCGTGGCGTCGTTGGCGTTCCACCAGGAAGCGGGCCCGCTGTTCCGCCGGGTCGGTCAGTTCGACGAACGCGTTCGCCAGTTCGATGCCGCACACATACAGTTCGAACCGTTCGGCGACCCTCGGGTCGGCCGGATCGCGGCGGGCGAGCGCGGCCTGGGCGGCAGGCCAGTGGGTCAGGAAGGTTGGGTGTTCGCGACCGATCCGCGGCTCAATCCGCTCCAGCAGCAGACGGAAGAACAGGTCCTCCCAGTCCTCTTTATCACGCAGCCTGACGTTCGCGGCGGCGGCGAGGGCGGCGGCGTCATCGCCTATCGCCAGCAGATCGACGCCGGCATAACGGGTGAAGGCGTCCGCGACCGTCAGACGCTCATAGTGCGACAGGTCGGTGGTGACGCCTCGGCAGTGGACGATCGGCGGTAGGACCGAGCGCATGAGGGTGGTGGTTTCTTCGATCAGGGAGGACATGTCGGACCCGGGGCGGTACCACTCCAGCATGGTGAACTCGGGCGCATGCAACGCGCTGGCCTCGCCGTTTCGCCAGACCCGGGCGAACTGGAAAATGGGGCCGGACTGGGCCACCAGCAGGCGCTTCATGGCGAATTCCGGACTGGTGTGGAGCCACAGGTTTTCACGGGTTCCATCCGGATGTTCACGGCTGGCCGGATGTTCACGGCTGGTGGCGAAGGCGCGCAAGTGGACTTCCTCGCCAGGTGCGGGAACGGCGTATGGGGTTTCGACCTCTCTATAACCGCGATCATGGAAAAAACCCCTGACTGCCCGGGTCAGGTCCGCGCGGCGTTCCAGGAACGGCATGCGGGCGGCGAGGCTTTCAGGGTGCCAAACGGGAAGGGTCATATCGGGAGAGTCATATCGGAGAAGATCATACCGGCGTGTTTACCGCCACCGAAGGCCCGCCGCTACGTTGTCACAAGGATACCATACGCATGGCCGCGTTTGGTTTAAATCTGGCGACTATTAGAAAGGCGCATGTCATGGGCTTGATCCTGCTGCTTGTAATTCTCTTTTTGCTGTTTGGCGGTGGCGGCTACTACGGCTACCGCTCCGGCTATTACGGCGGCCGGCAATATGGCGGCGGCCTGACCCTGGTTATCGTGGTCATTGTGCTGTTCTTGTTGTTCGGTGGCGGAGGTGGCTACTACCGGTAATAGTACCGCTGCACAGAGGGGCTGACTGGCCGCACCATCGATTTTCTTGCGGGTTTGCCTGTCAGCCTCGTGGGACCAACCGGCGTTAATTTTGACACACGCCGGCCTAAATCGGCATGATGCAGAGGGGCAGTCCGAGCGTCGAAGTCAACGCCGACTGGTATGATGCCTTCGTGGAACAGCCCCCTCGAACCCAAAGCGACCGATTGGATGGGCCGCGATCGAAACTGTGGCGCCTGCGTATCCTCTTGCCGAGCCTAATGGTGGCGCAGGTCGAGTTGGAGAAGCCCCGCGATGCCGTTTTTGAACTCCTCCAGGGAAACGGCCAGCAAGAGAGCACCAGAATCGGGGGTTAGACGACCGGCATCAACTTCGCGGGCTACAAGTTGTGCAAATCTTCCTCGGCGAGCGTAGGGGGATGACGGCATCGGGAAGAAATCCAAGCCGAAATTCTCCGCAGCCTGCCACTCGTCGCTGGGTTGAACGCTGATATGGGCCTCGCCGTAGAGGGCTTGATTGCCATGGTTAGCATTGTCGAGGTGATAACCCGCGGCAGACACACTTATGCCATAGTGCTGACTTATGAGAGATAATGCGTCTTCGCGTGTCTTGACCGCTTTAACCAGGCCCAAGACGCCACGTCGAGGTGCCAGGAATTCCACGGCAAACGCATTGGCACGCTGCTCAATGGGATCCGCCACGTTAGGGTGGAATCCACGTTGCAGGAGATCGTAAGAATCTACTCTGAGCCGATCAAGGTTTTCATCGGAGTCCCACAGGAAGTGGCATAACTCATGAGCTGCGGCCGTTCGTCTCATCCACACATTTTTGTTTAGCCCGACAGTGTTAACCACTATTCCACGATGACGGCTGTTCGCGAGAGTCGCGCCAGCGACCTTCTGGCCCATTTCAATCGCCAGCAAAGGTATCCCGTTTCGCTCGTCCAGCAACGAACGCAGACTTGGGACGGGCTCCTCATTATCGAGTCCGAATAGTTCTCGTGTGCGTTGTGCGAGTTCATACCCCTGCTTCCAGGCGGGGCCGGGCCACAGAGGCTCGGCTTGCGGCCTGACCCTCAGCTCGCTCCCTGCTTTGAGAGGCTCCAGTTCCTCGAACGCTGCCTGCTTTGCAATAACCCAGGCCGCTTCCGCCAGCCTAAGGACCGTGGAAGGGGTAAGAACCACAGAAAATGTATCGTTTCGACCCATACTACGCTTCAGCCGGGTTCCCAGTGCACTTGCGCCGCCAAGGTCCTGCTCAAGCCCGATACGATGCTCGTCCAGACCTAACTGTTGCGCCAAGCGTTCCAAACTGCGAACTGGGTTCAACTTGCCTGAGGTTTCGGCTGCGATGACCGCGTTTTCGGGAATTCCGCTCGCCAGGGCAACCTGTCTGATTGTCAGGCCAAGAAGGTTCCGTTGACGTCTGAACGTTTGCGCAGGCTCGTCTGGCGACCGGACGATTGGAAAGCCGCCGTCCTCAACGATCTTGCGCAATGCCACCTTGCCAAATATTTTGGCCACCTCGAAAGGAGTCATTCGATGGCCGGTAGCCTGAGGCGAATCGAACGTGACCTGCACCTGACTTCTCACGAACAGGCCATTCCAGGGTTCACCGTCGAGATCCTGGTATTCCCCGGCATTCGCCGCCATTTCTGCCGGATCTATTTCTGGCATCTACCTAGGCTTTCCTGCTCGGTGGAACCGTCCCGAACGGCACAGGCCGGCCGGCATCTGCGTCCCAACCTGTGCTCCAGACATCGTAGCCCGATTTTGCGAAGGCTGTCTCAATTGCAAGCATGGCCTCTTTCGATCGTATGCGATAGCGTTCTGACGACCCATTGACCACGATCTGCGATGCCCTCGTGAACACTGCCTCGCCCCCGGCATAGGCCGCCGCTCCGCCGGTGAGATTTGTGTGCTTGACCTGTCCCGCGACACGTTGGGAGCCGAATCTGCAATTCTCCGGCGCATGTACGACGTCGTCCGTTCGCACGACCCAAAGATGCAAATCTCCCGATTGCCAGTCTTCATCGAGCTTCGGAATTGTTTCGGTTACCTCGGGATCGTTCGCACCGTCCGCAAGGTCTGCTAACCCGTCTTCCCTCGTCATCGGCACCATCGCGTCCCCTGATACCGGTCCTCGGGGCAAACGTGCCGGGCGGTGTCCTTCCCGGTATTCGGCAAAGGCAGCGGCAACCTTGGATTGCGACAATCAGTGATGTCCTGGACCAGTTTTGTTGCCGTACCATTCACAGACCAAACAGGCAAACACAAGGATATCGCCCTAAAAGGCGCGGATTTTCCGGCAGCAAAGGGCATATCCATCCACGCCGAAGCTGGACAACGATGGCCAGGGGGAGGCAGTTGGAACCTTCGCCGAAACGTCAAATTCTCTGTGCGGGGGTGCGAGTGCCCTCGCTATGGCCGGCCTGCGCCGCCTGTTGTTTGCATCGGACCGGTGTCCGCCCCCTTGCCTACCGGGAGCGGACGTTACCAGATGTCTGTGACTCCGTCAGGCGGCGGCTTCGTCAGGCGGCGGCTTCGTCAGGCGGCGGCGAACTGGCCGCGTCCGAACACCTTGTCCAGAGTAACCGCCTCGGCCTTATCGAACGGCGTCGTGCGGGCGCGGACGGCGTCCACCTCGGCCAGGGCCTTCTGGACTGCGGGCCGCTCGTCGATCTGCTTTATCCAGCGCGCGATGTTCGGCAGCCTGGCCATTGTCTCGGCACCGAGCAGAGTGGGGATGTTGCGGAACCATGGGTAGGTGGCGATGTCGGCGACGGAGTATTCGGCTCCGGCGAGATACGCCGCCGCGCCGAGGCGCTGCTCGATGACCTCGCAGACCCGGTAGGCCTGGGTGAAATAGCGGCTTTTGGCATAGTCGTTGCCGGCGGGTGCGAATCGCAGGAAATGCACGAACTGGCCGAACATCGGACCAACCGTGGACATCTGGATCATCAGCCATTGGATCGCGTCGAACTTTTCCGGCTTGCCGGCGGGCAGCAGCTTTCCGGTCTTATCGGCGAGGTACAACAGGATCGCTCCGGATTCGAAGCAGGTGTAGGGCTTGCCGTTCGGGCCGTCCGTATCGACGATGACCGGCACCTTTGCGTTCGGGTTCAGCTTGAGGAATTCAGCATCGAACTGCTTGCCGGTGAACACATCGACCGGGGCGGCGGTGTATGGCAGCCCGAGTTCTTCCAGCGCGATATAGACTTTAACGACGTTCGGACTGCCCATTCCGTACAGGGTGATCATGGCGTGTTCCTCGGTTGGTTGAGGCCGCATCATCGCACGGGCCAATGTGACGGGAAAGGTGAGGCAAACCCGGGGGTTTCCGGCACCCATCAGTTGGAGATCGTGGCTGATCCGCGATGGGTTACATCGAGGTTCGGGGCTGTTCGCACGAAAGCAGGTGCCGCATAGCTGTTGGCCGTCGTGATCGCTTGTCGCCGTCATCGAAAATACATTATGCTGCGGTGCGACAGCATCATTGCCATTTGTTCACCCAGCGGGCAAAAGGGTCTCTTGCGTGCTATCACGCATGCCGGACGGCAATTTATGGTACGCCAAGGAAAGTTCTGTCTATGCAAGAGGTTATGAGACAAGGCCTATACGATCCGCGGAACGAGCACGACGCGTGCGGCGTTGGCTTCGTGGTGAACATCAAAGGCCGAAAATCTCATGATATCATCACCCAGGGTCTGAAAATCCTGGAGAATCTGGATCACCGCGGCGCTGTCGGGGCCGACCCGCTGGTTGGTGACGGTGCGGGTATCCTGTTGCAGATGCCCGATGCGCTGCTCAGCGACTGGGCGCGCGCCAACGGCAAATCGCTGCCGGCCGCTGGCCGCTACGCCGTCGCGATGTGCTTCCTGCCGCGCGACAAGGAAGCCCGCGAGCACGCGATCCATCATTTCGAGCAGGTTGTCGCTAAGGAAGGCCAGTCGATGGTCGGCTGGCGCGATGTGCCGACGGACCTGACCGGTCTCGGTAAGACGGTGATCGAGACGATGCCGGTGATCCGGCAGGCGATCGTCGCGTCCAGCCTGTCGATCCGCGACCAGAATGCGTTCGAGCGGAAGATTTTGGCCATTCGGAAGCAGATTCTCAACAATCTCCGCACGTTGGCTGAAAAGCGCAACATGCCGGGGGTAACCGAGTTGTATATGCCGTCGTTCTCTACCCGGACGATCGTGTATAAGGGGTTGCTGCTGGCGACCCAGGTGGGCAGCTTCTACCAGGACCTTCGCAACCCGTTGATGACGTCGGCGCTGGCGATGGTGCATCAGCGCTTTTCCACCAACACGTTCCCGTCGTGGAAGCTGGCGCATCCGTACCGATTCCTCGCGCATAACGGCGAGATCAACACAGTGCGCGGCAACGTCAACTGGATGTACGCCCGCCGGCGGTCGATGGAATCCGACCTGATCGGGGCGGATCTGAACAAGATGTGGCCGATCATCCCGCACGGCCAGTCCGATACGGCGTGTATCGACAACGCGCTGGAACTGCTGGTGGCCGGTGGCTACTCGCTGTCGCATGCGATGATGATGCTGATCCCGGAAGCCTGGGCGCACGACCCGTCGATGGACCCGGAACGCAAGGCATTCTACGAATATTACGCTGCGTTGATGGAGCCGTGGGACGGCCCGGCCGCCATCGCGTTTACCGATGGACGCCAAATCGGTGCGACGCTGGATCGTAACGGACTGCGGCCGGCGCGCTACATCATCACTGACGACGACCATGTGATCATGGCCTCGGAATCCGGCGTGCTGCCGGTGCCGGAGGAAAAAATCCTCCGCAAGTGGCGGTTGCAGCCGGGCAAGATGCTGCTGATCGACCTGGAAGAAGGCCGCATCATCGACGATGCGGAGATCAAGCAGAAGCTGGCGCGCGAACATCCCTACGCCGACTGGCTGAAAGAAACCCAGTTCAAGCTGGAAGACATCGAGGATTCCGAGGAACGCCCGGCCCTCCGTCCCAACGATTCCAAGGCATTGCTGCACAAGCAGCAGGCGTTTGGCTACACGCAAGAGGACATCCAGTTCTTCCTGGAGCCGATGGCCGCGACGGGCGACGATCCGGTTGGATCGATGGGCACCGACACGCCGCTGGCGGTGCTGTCCGACAAACCGAAGCTGCTGTTCAACTACTTCAAGCAGAACTTTGCCCAGGTCACCAACCCGCCGATCGATCCGATCCGCGAGGAACTGGTCATGTCCCTGGTCTCCATCATCGGACCCCGGCCCAATCTGCTCGGGCACCACGCCGGCAATCATTTGCGGCTTGAGGTCACGCAGCCGATCCTGACCAACTCGGATCTGGAGAAAATCCGCAACATCGACACCCTGGCCGGCGGCGCGTTCCGCACCCAGACGATCGACATCACCTGGCCCGCCAGCGAAGGCGCGGATGGGATGGAAAAGGCGGTCCTTCGGGTCTGCCAGGAAGCCACCGAGGCCGTGCTGGCGGACTTCACCATTTTGATCCTGTCCGACCGCGAGGTCAGCTTGGATCGAATCGCGATCCCCTCGCTGCTCGCGACGGCGGCGGTGCATCATCACCTGATCCGTCAGGGCCTGCGCATGAGTACGGGTATCGTCGTCGAAACCGGCGAAGCGCGAGAGGTCCACCATTTCTGCGTGCTGGCCGGGTATGGCGCGGAAGCGATCAATCCGTATCTGGCGTTCGAGACGCTGGAGCAAATCCGCGTTGAGACGAATCTACAGAAATCCGCTGCCGACGTGAAAAAGAACTACATCAAGGCGGTCGGCAAAGGCATTATGAAGGTGATGTCCAAGATGGGCATCTCCACCTATCAGTCCTATTGCGGCGCACAGATATTCGATGCGGTCGGATTGACCTCGGCATTCGTAGAAAAATGCTTTACCGGCACCGCGACGACGATCGAGGGCGTTGGGTTCGCCGAAGTCGCGGCTGAAGCCGTGGCCCGCCATCAAGCCGCGTTCGGGCACAACCCGATTTACGCCGGTATGCTGGATGTGGGCGGCGAT
>JANXLQ010000328.1 GCA_025355085.1 Rhodopila sp. | reverse complement strand
AGGCGTCGCTTACATTGTCGGCAAGGTCGGTCGCCCGGTCGTCGCCAACTGAAACTCGACGGGTGCGTGCCACCACGCCGGGCCTCGGCCCGGCTCAGCAGGTCAAACACCGGAGGGTGGGCCAATATTCGTCAGCACAAGTGGGCCAATATTCATTGTCACAGCTATATAATAGATTGGAAAGACGGGAAGCTGGTCCGGAACCTTAGTATTAAAGGAAAGGAAAAGGCCCTTACCTCAGCGTTTGATGAGCACTTCTTCAGGCACCCGCTCAATAGCAACCACTGAACCGGCCCTTAAGCTACCCATGATAAAGGACATTTATCATGGGTGATATCGGCCACCGAAGCGAGCATATGGGGTCTCCGCGCTCCGTTCAGTCTCTGCCTGCGGGGGCGATGCTGGGGCACGCTTTTCACTTCTGTTACTATCGCGCACCGTTTACATGTGCCCCGCCAGGGCAAGGGCTTCGGTGACGGCTTTAGCGAGGTCGGATGGGGTGATGTCGGGTTCGGTGATGGCACGGCGGATCAGATGTTCGAAGGCCTCGTGGCTGCGGTAGCGGGGGCCGAGCGTGCGGTCGGCTCGGGCGTAGGGCGGGACGGCGTCGATGGCGGTGCGGTAGGTCGTGATCTGCTGGCCGAGACGCCATTTCTCGTCGCAGACGGTGCCGAGGGCTTCGTCGTTGCGGATCGCGTCAAAATAGGCATCGGGCGGTTTGTCGTTGTTGCGACGGAGGTAGCGTTCCTGGCAGACATGGTTGTAGGTGTCGGTGGCCATTTGCGCCCAGGGACCTTGGCCGTTCCGGTTGCGTCGTTGGATACTGGTGTTGGCCTTGGCGATGGTCTCAAGTAGATCGCGGCAGGTGGCGGCGTATTCGTCGAGCGGTTGCAGCGGGTTGTCGCGTATCGTTCCGCCGGTGCGCCAGGTGATGACGAGGAAGGTTGCCACGATCAGCACGATGGTGACGAGGGCGAACTGGAAGCGCTGGTCGCCGGTTAGGCCGCCGAACATAGTCATCAGGGCCAGCGCGAAGAAGAGCAGCACCTCTACTGCCCAGAGCAGGCGCAGCAGGTTGTCGTCGGCGATGGATTTGAGGACGGTGGCGGCGAAGTCGATGACGGCCGTTAGGAAACGTATCTCGGGCGGGCCGCCGGATTTCTGCTTGGGATTGTTTGGCATCGTCATGACCTTTGGTTGCGGCCGTCTAGCTTGGGCGATTTGCGAGGTGGGCGAGGCAGCGCGCGTAGGCTTCGGGATAATCGGTGCTGACTCGGCGTTCAAGCCGGCCAGCGATGTCGGGGTTGTTCTTCGCGTCTCCGATGAGGTGGGTGTAGCCGGCGCGGGTGGCGCCCGCGGGGTCAAACGCCTGGGCCGAGGAGGGAAATAGGCAGGCGGGGGCGATCCCGGCAAAGGGTGAGGCGGGATGGTTGCGGTGGTATTCCACGCAGGCGGCGAGGAAGTATTGCTCGACCAGGATGTTGTCGCGCACGCCAAGGGTGGGCCAAACGGGTTGGTTGCGTCGGTGGCGGATGACTTCGGTTGCCCGGGAGGCGTAGTGGCGGATGAAATCGGTCCGGTATCCGCCGATGATGCCGCAACACAGCGCTTCGTTGCCGCGGCGGGCGGCGTACCAGCGCCATTCCCGTGGCAGCCAGCCGTGGGCCCGGGCGATCTCGGCGAGGAACGGATCGAGCCGGTAGAGGGATTGGTCCTCGAAAAAGAAGGTTTCCGGGTTCTGCGCGAGCAAGGGAGCTTCGGCGACGGCGGCGGGGAGGGCGCGCCAGAGGAAGACGTCGTTGTCGAGATGGACGAACGCGGCGGTCTGGACGGCGTAGGTTGCGAGCTTGCCGAGGACCCACCAGTCGCGATCATGGCGGGCGGGGTCGAGCCGGTCGAGGCTGCGGATGACGTGGCGGAACGGGAGGCCGAGGCGATCGATGAGGAGTTCAGCACCCGGGCTGTCGGTGAACAGCCAGGTGTCCTCGTAGTGCTGGCTGGCGGTGCCGAGGGAGAGGATCCAGGCGAGGATGTGGTGTTTCTCGCTGTGCCACAGGCGATGGTAGTGGGCGCGGTAGGGGGCCGACCAGAATGTCCAGACGGCGCGCATCAGATGAGGTGGCTGCCGATGCCGCCGTCGTTGGCGTAGCCGGTATGGGATAGGATGTGAAAAAGGACGCCGGTGGCAGTTCGGGCGGAACCGAGCAGCAGTTCGCGCGGGCCGGGCGGGGCGTCGACAGCGATGATGACGTCGAACTCCAGCACGGCGGCGGAATCGGCGATGATCCGGACGTGCAGGCCGGCGCCGGAGAATTCCACTGACCGCACGCCGGACAGCCCGCGGCCGAAGGCTTTACAGGTCGGACTCGTGCCGGGCCTGCCGGACGATGGTTGAATGTCCAGGATTGATGCGATTCCGCTCATGCAGGCCAGTGTAGAAGTCACCAGACGATTTGTGCAAAACTGCACTTACGAGTTGTCGGCAGAGTGTCATGTAAGGTGGCCGCGGAAATTCGGAGAGTGCGTTAAGTGGAATCCCCGGCTGAGGGCGACTTGGATGCCTGTATCAGGAGTGATCATGACGAGACGAGCCCTCCGGACCCATAACCCGGCCAGTTCCCGGATCCTGTGATTGTGTCAGAACCCAGGGGTGAAACCGGGAAGAGTGTCATGTTAACTTTGCGCAGAAGTGTCATCTCTATATCGCGCGTACATCGAAAGACCGCAGAATATAGCTCATGTTAATTCGAGACCCCGCCGGGGGAAGATTCCAAGGTGTTTCCGAATTAAGACGCCCCTTCGACCGGCCCGATGGGCGTCGCCTATCGCCGTCAGGCGGCGGGCACGTTGTTCTGGAAGAACCTGCGAACGCGGTTGATGGTGCGTTGCTTTAGCTCCGCAGGCTCCTTCCACGGGAAGACCGTGATTTCGGCATTGGGTGCCAGCGAGGCGACCTGGATCGACGTTTGAAGTGGATGAGAATCCGTGTCATCCGGGAGCACCAGCATGGGCGTCTGGCAGTTCCTGATAAATTCGCGCGGGACGCTGTGCAGAAAATCGGGCTGCGCCGCGTATAGGTCGTGCAGGTATTTTTCAATCGCCTCGGCCGGGACATCGGGCCGCCGCTCACGGAAGCCGGGCACCCAGTTGTCTGAACTGTGGCGGTACATGACAGTCGGATCTTCGGGCCGATGGCCGACTGTCTGACAGAAAAC
>JANXLQ010000302.1 GCA_025355085.1 Rhodopila sp. | reverse complement strand
TCCACCGACTACCCGCATTACCAGTTCGACGGGGAGCATCCGATCCCCGAGGGTCTGGACAAAGGCCTCGCGCAGAAGATTATGGTGGATAATCCGCTGCGCACCTATAGTCGTCTGAGAGAACAGGAGATTGCGCCATGAATGTGGACGTCCTTAATCGCTCTGGATTGCAAGCCGTTTCAGCTTCGAAGCTGGCGATTGCCGACTGCGACATTCATCCCCGGCCGGGCGGTGTTGGGATTGGTGGTGTTAGCACGTCGCTGTATCCGTATCTTTCGAAGCGATGGGTCGATCATGTCGAGGAATTCGGCATCCAGTATCGCCAGCCGTGGGAGAAAGGGTCGTGCTACCCGAAGGGCCAGCCCCAGGCGTGCCGCCGGGATGCGTTCCTGCCGGATGGGCGGTCGCCGGGCAGCGATCTGGGGTTCATGGCCGAGCAGCATTTGGACCCGAACAATGTGACGTTGGGGATTTTGAACCCGCTGACCAGCGGCCAGGGCGCGACCAATCCGCTGCTGTCGGCGGCGATCACCCACGCAACGAACGAATGGCAGAAGGCCGAGTGGACATCTCAGGACAAGCGCCTGAAGGGGTCGGTGGTGGTGCCATATGAGGACTCCGCCGCGTCAGTGCGGGAGATCGAACTGCGGGCCGGGGATACCGATTTCGCTCAGGTCCTGCTTTTGAGCCGGACCGCCGAACCGCTTGGGCAACGCCGTTACTGGCCGATCTATGAGGCTGCCGTTGCCGCGAATTTGGCCGTGGGGGTGCATGCTTTCGGCAATGGCGGGTGGGCGAATACCGCCGGCGGTTGGGGAAGTTATTACATTGAGGAAATGGTTGGTCACTCGCAGGCGCAACAGGCGCTGCTGGTCAGCATGATCCTGGAGGGTGTGTTCGAACAGTTTCCCACGCTGCGGGTGGTGCTGGTCGAGGGCGGGCTGGCCTGGGCCGCCGCGCTGGGCTGGCGGATGGATCGGCAATGGAAGAAGCTGAAGCGGGAACTGCCGCATTTGAAGCGCGCGCCATCGGAGTATATCCGGACGAATGTGTGGTTCACGACGCAACCGATCGAGGAACCGGAACCCCGGAGTCAGTTGGCCGAGGCGCTGGACTGGATCGGTTGGGACCGCATCCTGTTCGCCACGGACTATCCGCACTGGGATTTTGACGATCCCGCGCAGGCGCTGCCGATCAAGCTGACGGAGGCGCAGCGGCAGGCGGTGTTCATGGATAACGCGAAGGCGGTTTACCGGCAGTTTTAAGTCGATGCCTCAGTTTCTCCCACGGCTGGCGGGAGAAACTGAGGCTCATAGTGGCATTTAGAGTTGGAAGGTCCCACGATCGGCGTAGCCCACGGGTTCAACCGTGAGTTCAGCGCCCGTTGCCAGTCGATTCATACGACAGGCAAAGCCCGGCTTGGGAGTTGCCTGTAGCCAAGCCCCGGAACGCCGCTCAAGCCAGCCACAGGCAACCAAGTCGCCAGCGTGAAAGCCCACGTTTCCAGATGTAATCCATTTCTCGGCATCTGGTGTCGGCCATAACGCCACATGGATAACGAGTTCATCAAAGCCAGCGTCCGAGACCGACGCCATTGCAGGAATGTCATCGATCATAAAGTGAAATATACAAACCTCACCTCGGCGATGTTTTTCCTCACTTGTCGCACCATCCCAACGGTTGTCGCCAGGGCGGACACTAAACAATCGCTTCGCGAGGCCGGCATTGATTCCGCTGACCATGGCGTTTCGCCAAGCGCGGAGTCGGATCGATCCGTACTGAATCTTAGGGTACTGCCCTGACCAAGTACTGATGACATCTTGTCTGGACGAGTAAGGTAGAAGCTCAAATCCAGCAAAGTTCGTCTTGCGGGAACTCGCGCCACTACTCAACTGATTTAGTCTATGGAAAAAGGCATCTTCGCTTAGCAAGACGATATCTGGATCAACCGGCTTTCTGGCCGCCACCAGTGCAGCGTTGGTCTTAAACCCGCATGCCGCCGCAAGAGACTCCGTTAGATGGGAGGATTTTTCGGCGGGGAAGCACACTTCCAATGCTCGTTTGGCGATAAGCAGACTGCTTTCCGTAAGCGTAATAGCCATCATGGATCGATCCTTCGTGACAAGCGGTCGATGTCTGTCGATTACGCATCAACCCCACACGAAAGGCCAATAAGGAGAGTAGGCACACGCGTCAGCTTTGACCCGACAGCAGGTCCGGCGAGACGACCGGACAGTCATTTCGGTAGCGCGCCGAGAAAGTGCAAGGGAGAAAGATGCGTTCGCCGAAGTTTGCCACCGACCGCCACAAAGAGGATAATATAAGTTGTCTAAAACAAACTTATGTTTTCTAAAACACACTCATGATGCTATAGACCTCAGATGACAGCCACCATGCAGCCGACGTCATTCGCCCGCCAACCTCTGGACGCCGTCCTGTCCGGCACCGGAAGCGTGCGAATCCTCCGAGCGCTGGCGGCCCACGGCGGAACCCTCTCCGTCTCCCGCCTGGCCGCCGATTCGAGTATGACACCTAACGGCACCAGGGGTGTGCTCTATGACCTTGAGCAAACAGGCGTGGTTGAAGCTCTAGGCGACGGCCGTACCAAGCTGTTTCGGCTGCAAGCAGGACATCCCTTAGCCTCGGCACTGGAATGCTTGTTCGCCGCCGAACGCGTTCGGTTCGACGCCATCCTGTCCGCGATCGAGGGCGCGACCAAAGACGATCGGATAATGTCCGTCTGGCTGTTCGGAAGCGTCGCCAGGGCCGAGGACACCAGCCGCAGCGATCTGGACATCGCCATCCTCGTCAACGCCGCTCCGGACGAAGTCGAGCGCATCACCGACACTGTGCGGGAGGCATTGCACGAGCATGAACAGCGCATCGGGTTCACCGCCTCCGTCGTCGCGATGCATACGGCGGACGTTCGGGATCTCATCCGGCAACGAGCGCCCCTGTGGTCCGACCTGCTGCGAGACGCTCAGGTTATCAAAGGACCACCGCCGGATCGTGTGGCGCGCGAACTGGAAGCCACAACGACACCGGCCGGGCGCGCATGACCAGGACAGGAAGCGCAAAGCGTGTTGACGGAGCATACGCCTTCGGCCGGCTCAGAAAGGCAATGGCTTTCCACGAAGTCGCCCTGCTCGCCGTCGAGAACATGGCCCGGGTCCGGGACCCGGACGTCGTCACTTCGAACGTCATCCTCGCGGCGATTGCCTACACGGACGCCATCACAGCGGCCTATGGTGGACTGGTGAACCAAAAGGACCACGCCGCAGCGACAAAATTACTCCGCGACATCCTGGGAAAGGCACTACCGGACGCCCAAGAACGGCGCCTCGCCAAACTCCTCGGACGCAAGGACGAGGTCAGCTACGGGTCCCGGATCGGACGCTCCGAAGAGGCCGGACAAACGATCGAACAACTGGATGCGTTCGCCATCTGGGCGCGCGCGACGCTCCTGGCACGCCACGTCTCCATCGAGCCGTCTGGAGATACCTGAGCGGCCCTAATCGCGGCCTCCCCTCCACCCCCACCGCCGAAAACATTGCCCCATTCCCCCGTCCGTGGCACTTTCGGCCCGAACGAACCCCAACCACGGACTCCCCCAAAGTGACCCTGATCCTGGCCAGCCGTCCCAACGTCTATTCCTCCTCCCCGCTCGACCGCATCGCCACACGGCGGGAGGAACCGGAATGGATCGCCGCGAAGTTGATCGACCCGGAAACCCTGTTCGTGCCCGTCTGGCGCACTAGGAGCCTGATCCGCAGCACTGAAGGCCAACCCGAAGCGGTCTATATCTCTGGCCAGATGGCCCACACCCTGCGCATGCAGACCGACGGAGCCTGGGCGTTCCTCGGCATTCTCGACGATCGCGCCGTCTTCGCCATAGACATTTCCGCGACCGAAGACCCCATGCCGCTGTTACCCGAAAGCTCCGGCAGCTTCGTCGATCTACGATCTGTCGGCTGGGGCGTGCCGCGTCCGGAAGCCTCGGTCCTCGC
>JANXLQ010000299.1 GCA_025355085.1 Rhodopila sp. | reverse complement strand
CGGGCGAAGGCCCACCATCCACGCCTTGCTGTGCCTGGCTCAAGAAAGACGTGGATGGCGGGCCTTCGCCCGCCATGACGGGATCGGGTAGCCTCGACCCAACCAGAGAGGTAATATTTGGGCGTGGCCTAACCCGCATGAAAACCGTTGGCTTATGAGTTACGCGGTCAAAGAGATTTTCTATACGCTGCAAGGCGAGGGCGCCCAGGCGGGCCGGGCGGCTGTGTTTTGCCGGTTCGCGGGGTGCAATTTGTGGTCGGGGCGGGAGCAGGATCGCGCATCGGCGGTTTGCAGGTTCTGCGACACCGACTTCGTGGGAACCGACGGAACGGGCGGTGGCCGCTTTGCAACCGCTGCGACGTTGGCTGATGCCGTGGCGGCCGAGTGGCCCCCGGGGGAGGCTGGCGATGCTGTGCGGTTCGTTGTTTGCACGGGCGGCGAACCATTGTTGCAACTCGATGATGCGCTGGTAACAGAACTGCATGCGCGCGGGTTCGAGATCGCTGTAGAAACAAATGGAACGGTAGCCCCGGCGCCGGCCGGCATTGACTGGGTATGCGTCAGCCCGAAAGTGGGTGCGCCATTGCGGTTGCTTGCAGGCGACGAACTGAAGGTTGTGGTGCCACAGGCCGGACAGGACCTGGACGCGCTGGAAAGGTTGGCGTTTCGGCGCTTTTCACTCCAGGCGATGGACGGGCCGGACGTGGTAGAAAACACGCGCCTCGCCGTCGAACTGTGCCTGCGCCGGCCGCGCTGGCGGCTGAGTGTGCAGACGCACAAGCATCTCGGGATCAGGTGATCGGCAGCGTCGAGAAGAAAGTGCGCGATCGGACGGAAATTGACAGGGCGGAATGAGGGCACGCCCCGTCATTCACGCCCCGTCATTCACGCCTCGCGATGCTTGTTCGGACAAAGACGTGGATGGCAGGCTTTCGCCTGCCATGACGAGAAGGGGCCGAACGGTCAAAATACTGAACCGATGGTATGAAGGCGCATTCCTTAACGTGGCCATGCCCGAATGGCGAGAAAGCCACCGTCGATGGGTAGCATCACGCCGGTCACCCACCGCGATTCGTCACTGGCCAGATACACCGCCGCGTATGCGACGTCCCATCCGGTGCCTTCGGTTTGCAGCGGCACGGCTTTGCGGCGGCGTTCCCGCCCTTCTTCGCCCAGATGGGCGACCATCGGCGTTGCGACGGTCCCGACGACCAGGCAGTTGGCGCGGATTCCTTCGGCTGCGTAGTCGGCGGCCAGTGATAGGGTCATGCCCTGCAAGCCTGATTTCGTTACGACATAAGCTACCGCGCCGGTCGCGCCCTGCAACCCAACCATTCCGGCCGTCGAAGACACGTTGATGATCGAACCCCCGCCGCTGGTGCGCATCCGTGGAATGCAGGACCGGCAGCACAGCAGGGCCGACGTCAGATTCGTTTCAAATACGCGGTTCCAGTCGG
This sequence comes from Rhodopila sp., assembly GCA_025355085.1. Lineage (GTDB taxonomy): Bacteria > Pseudomonadota > Alphaproteobacteria > Acetobacterales > Acetobacteraceae > Rhodopila. The sequence goes on along the minus strand of JANXLQ010000299.1, from coordinate 38,540 downwards.
TAATGTCGATCGTTTCGGGCGTCCCGGGGGTGCCGATGCCGACGTTGTTGTGCAGGATATCCAGTCGGCCGTAACGTTCGACCGCGAACGCCGCCATCGCCTCGGCATCCTCGGGGCGGGTCACGTCGGCGGCGAAGGCCGAAGCCTCCCCGCCTTCCGCCCGGATTTCTTCTTCGAGTGCCTTGGCTCGTTTCTGGTCACGATTGACCAGGACGACCTTGGCGCCCTCCCGAGCAAACAAGATGGCGGTGGCGGCGCCGTTGCCGACGCCTGCGCCGCGAGAGGCCGCCCCGGTGACGATGGCGACCTTACCGGTCAGGCGTCCCATGCCTAACGCACCTTGTAGAACGGCAGCGGCAGACCGGGAGTCTTTACTCGCAAACTATAGACCGATGTCGATGCGGTGAGCAGCAGCGTGTGCAGATCCGGACCGCCGAATGCGACGTTGGCGCAGACCTCCGGCGTCTCGATAATCCCGATGCGCGTGCCATCCGGTTCGAATACCCATACGCCGCCGGTGCCGGTGCAGAACACCCGTCCCGCCGCATCGATCTTCATCCCGTCCGGCACGCCGTTCGTTCCGTCAGCCGACATATCGGCGAACACCCGGCGCCGCACCATCGATCCGGCCGCATCCAGTTCCAACGCATGGATATACTGAGTCCAGCGGGTATTCGCGACGTACAACGTCCGCTCATCCGCCGAGAACGCCAGCCCGTTGGGGTATTCGAACAGTGCCACGACCGACACCGCGCCATCCGGCGCGATACGGTAAACCGCGGCGTTCTCCAACTCCCGCTCCGCAAGGGGCACGAGTATCCCGGGATCGGTGAAGTACAGCGAACCGTTGGAATGGCAGATCACATCGTTCGGACGATTGAGCCGCTTGCCTTCGAACCGATCCACCAGGACCGTTACGGTTCCATCGGCCTCTGTCCTGGTCACGCGCCGTCCATCGCCCTCACAGTTGATCAGGCGGCCTTGCAGATCGAACGTCGTGCCGTTACCGCCGAGAGTTTCCCGCACCTTCACGGGGGCCTGACCCGGAACCATACGATACAACAGGTTCGACTTGATATCGACGAAGTAGTAAAATCCCTCGGGGTGCCAGACCGGCCCCTCGGTGAAGATAAAACCGGTTGCAACCTTATCCAACACAGTGGTTTCAAGGATATCCGACATTGCAGTCATTTTCTTGGTCTCCCCATACAATTAGATTGTTCGGTACCGATCCACCCCGCCGGCATCGGTATCCAACCGCAGTTCTCCACGGCCCAGCATGTGATTGACATGCGCCAGAACCTCACCGAAGGCGAATCCGGTCTGATGCGCGTCCAGGGGGCGGGTAAACAGCACCGGCACGAGTTCCGCCACCGACAGCGGCGCATCCTTGCAGCCCACGACGATATCGTTGCAGCGCGCGGCGTGGTGGCCGATCAGTTCGTCCACCCGGTCGTGCAAGCCGTGGAAGGGAAGTCCGTGGCCGGGCAGCACGAGGACATCGGGGGCTACACTTGCCTTGATTGCCTTCAGCGACGACAGATAGATCCCCAGCGCGTCCAGCCCCGGCTCCATCGGATGCACGCTGACGTTCGGGGAAATTCGGGCGATCACCTGATCGGCGGCCAGGAACAGTTTTTCGGATGGCCGGTACAGCATCGCCTGTTCCAGCGCGTGTCCGCCGCCGGTCAGAACCTGGAAGTCGCGCGCGCCAACCGCCAGCGTGTCGCCATGCTTGATGCGGTGATACGATGCCGGCACGCCGGTCGTGCGCGTCAGGTATTCGTGCCCACGGCTCAAAACGATCTCTGTCGCCTCGGCGGACAGGCCGTGCCGCTTGTAAAATGGCCGGAACACGTCCTCGCCGTAGTCGGCCGGGGCGAACTGCAGCAGCAGGCTGTGCAGGTATTCCGGACGAGGCATCGTCAGTTCCAGACTGTATTGCTCGCACAGCCAACCGGCCAGCCCGACATGATCGGGATGGAAATGCGATACGATCAGCGATTTCAGGTCCTGACCTTTTAACGGCCCGGCCAGCGCCGCCAGCCACGCGTTCTTGCAGTCGTCAGTGCCCAGGCCACTGTCCAGCGCGGTCCAGCCGCCCTCGTTCTCAATAAGGTAGATGTTTACGTGATCCAGCCGATATGGCAGGGGCAAACGCAACCAACGGATGCCGGGGGCGACATCGGTCACCGTGCCAGGCGCCGGCGGGACCGGGATGGGGAACGTCAGTTTGGACGGGGGATAGATCTGCATCCGCTGACGCTAGCAAAACCGAGCCCGCCCGGATACTGCACTGCCTGCCTGGATGAGAGGAAATGCCGCCCGGTAATCTGAAAGGTTGTTCACCTTCAACGGCGTTGACCTATGCGGAGAAATCTTCTCCGGGCGGGCTTCCAGGGGGGCTGCCTTTGGTTCCAACCCGACGGATAGTACTCCGGCAGCGGGGCTACTTTCGCTGACTTCTACGTAGTTTCCGATTCTTCCCGGGACGCATCGTCCGCTGATAGTTAAACCGTGCTTCCAGGGCTGACCAGCCCGCTCAGAAGGACCGTGCCGTGTGACGAGACGTCTGTTACTGGCGATCGTGTTGTTAGTCGCCGCCGGCGGGGGCGCCTGGTGGTGGCGGTCCACAAGCCGGCCGCCGCCCATCATGTGGCAAGGCTATGTGGAGGCGGACTTCGTCAAGGTAGGCCCGACCCAGCAGGGGTTGCTGACCTCGGTTGCAGTCGCGCGGGGCGATGCGGTAGAGGCCGGCGCGCCGCTGTTCACCCAGGACGACGCGAACGACCGTGCGGCCCGCAATCAGGCCGCACAGATGCTGGCCCGGGCGGAACGGCAACTTGCCAACCTGATGGCCGGTGGCAAGGCAACCGAAATCGAGCAGGCCGAGGCCAATCTGGCGGACGCCCAATCCACCCTGGGGCGCATTGCAGGCGATCTGGCAAGGGGCGAGGCGTTGCTGCCCAGAGGCAGCGCCACCAGGCAAAGTGTCGATCAACTGCGTGCCGATCACCGGTCGGCGCAGGCCAGGGTCGAGGCACTGCAAGCGGTCCTTAGACAATCACGCGGCCCGATGGGGCGGCAGGGCGAAATAGAGGCGCAGCGTGCGTCCGTTGGGGCATCCCGGGCAGATCTGGACATGGCGGAATGGCGGCTGGCGCAGCGTCGGGTCGTTGCTCCGGTTAGCGCCCGCGTGGCCGACGTTCTGGCGCGTCCGGGCGAAACACTCGCGGCGGGCGTGGCGGTGGTGTCGCTGCTGCCGCCGGGCAATATCTTCGTCCGCTTCTTTGTACCCGAGCCTTTGTTTTCGACAGTCCACCTCGAAGACCCGGTCGCCCTCGCCTGCGATGGGTGTCCGGCAGACCTGTCCGCTCGGGTATCGTTTATTTCGCCGCGGGCCGAATATACCCCGCCGCTTATTTACAGCGAATCAAGTAAAGCCAAGTTGGTATTTGTTGTCGAAGCCCGCCCGGCACGCGAACAGGCAGTCCGGCTCCATCCGGGCCAGCCTATCGAGGTGCGGCCCATCGAGGCGCGGGCAATTTCGCCGCTTCGTGCGCCATGACGGCGGACCGTGTCATCGATGTCCGCGACCTGCACAAGCGTTACGGCGAACGTAAAGTTGTCGATGGCCTGACACTGGCGGTCACGGCGGGAGAAATCTGCGGCTTTCTCGGTGCCAACGGCAGCGGCAAGACGACCACGATCCGGATGCTGTGCGGACTGGTAAAACCGGATGGCGGCGGCGGCACATGCCTTGGGTTCGATATCGTCCGCGATGCGCCGCAAATCCGGCGGCAAATTGGCTATATGACACAGCGGTTCAGTTTCTATGAAGATCTCACGGTCATGGAGAATCTCGATTTCGTTGCTGCGGTGTATGAAATTGAAAACCGCGCCGAAGCCGTCAAGGCGATCATTGATCGCATGGGCCTGGCAGACCGGGCGAATCAGTTGGCCGGTCAGTTGTCGGGCGGGTGGAAGCAACGGCTCGCGCTGGCGGCCTGCGTGCTGCACAGGCCGAAACTACTGCTGCTGGATGAGCCGACGGCGGGTGTGGATGCCAAGGCGCGGCGGGAGTTCTGGGACCTGATCCACGATATGGCGGCCGACGGGCTGACCGTTCTCGTCTCAACCCATTACATGGACGAAGCTGAGCGATGCGCCCGGATCGTTTACCTTTCGGATGGCAAGATCGTTGTGCAAGGCACACCCGATGAGGTGGCGAAGGGCAGCGGTCTGGTGACATTCGCGGCAACCGGCGACGGCCTGGATCTGGCGGCCCGAACCCTGCGCAGGCTGCCCGGCGTCGAATCCGCGGCGGTGTTCGGCTCGGCGCTGCATATCGCCGGTATGGATCGCATCGCACTGGAGGCAGCGGCCAAATCGCTGGACGGGGCACTGGTCTGGCGCGAGGTGCCCCCGCAACTTGAGGATGTCTTCATCCACCTGCTCAGCCATCCGGTCAAAGGTGCCCTATGAACGGCTTTTCTTTCCGGCGTTTCCTGGCACTGCTGCGCAAGGAATGGATACAGGTTCGCCGCGATCCGTTTACCCTGCGCATGATCATTGCTTTGCCGGTGATGCAGCTTTTCCTGTTCGGTTACGCGATCAACACCAATCCTAAGCATTTGCCGACCGGTGTGCTGTCGGTCGATCATTCCACCTATGAGCGCACACTGCTCATGGCACTGAAGAATACCGGATACTACGATATCAGGCCGTTGGCGTCGGAAGCGGAGGCGGAACGAGGGCTTGCCAACGGCGAACTTCTCTTCGTCGTCGAAATCCCGCCCAACTTCGACCGCTCGGTTGACCGTGGCGACCAGCCGCCGGTTCTGGTGGATGCCGACGCCACCGACCCGTCGGCGATTGGCAACGCAGCGGCGGCACTCGCCGGCCTGATGACCGCGCTGGACCGGGACCTGCCGCCGTCGCTGCGGTCCACGCCGGGCAAAGTGCCGTTTCGGTTCGACCTGCATGCGCGATACAACCCCGAACAGTTGACCGTGCTGAATATCGTGCCGGGTCTGATCTGCATTGTGCTGATCATATCGACGCTTTTCGTGACCACATTATCGATCACGCGGGAAACCGAGCGGGGAACGATGGAAAACCTGTTGGCGATGCCGGTGCGGCCGATTGAGGTCATGCTCGCCAAGCTCGTGCCCTATATCGTGATCGGCTACGCGCAGGTGGTCATGATCATGGCCATCGCGGTGGCGGTGTTCGGGCTGCCTGTCCGAGGTTCCATCCCGCTTTTGACCGTGGCGCTCGGGCTGTTCATCGCCAGCAATCTGGCGCTTGGGATCACGTTCTCGACCCTCGCGCGAAACCAGATGCAGGCGATCCAGATGGCACAGTTCACGTTGTTGCCGTCGTTCTTATTGTCCGGATTCATGTTCCCGTTCAAGGGGATGCCGATTTGGGCGCAGTGGGCCGGGGAACTGCTGCCGACCACGCACGCGCTTCGGATCGTGCGTGGAATGCTGCTGAAGGGGAACGGTTTGGCGGAGATCGCGCCGGATTTATGGCCGATGGCGGCTTTCACGCTGGTGGTGGGGGTTATCGCGACCCTGTGCTATCGGGAGACGCTGGACTGAATCGGCCCTTGCCGGACCTTCCCGGCGATCCGCTGGTCAGCGGCAGTGTTAAGCTGGTCCTGACGGTCCTGCGGATCATTGTTGCGTCGTGAGGACGCTCATTCCACGGTTTCGATAGATGACAGGGGGATTTGGACCTGGAATTTTTTCCGCTTCAGAAGTAATCGCTATAATAGACTGGACCCGGCCCCCGAACAGCCATACGATTAAAAGCGACCGCATTTCATTGCGGCGACAGGGAGTTATAATCAATGAAATCAATACCACTGAGCCGCCGTCGCGCCGTTCGGCTGGGTGCCGTGGCCGCCGCCCTGCCACTTGTGCATATCCGCACCGCAGGGGCTGCCGGTAAATTGAATGTCGGCCTTTGGGACCATTGGGTGCCACGCGGCAACGACGTCATGAAAAAACAGATCGACACCTGGGCCACGCAAAATCACGTCGAGGTCCAACAGGACTATATTACATCGCAAGGCAACAAGTTGTTGTTGACGGCTGCGGCTGAAGCACAGGCGAAAACCGGGCATGACTTCATCCCGTTCCTCCAGTGGGACACGATCGCCTACGCCGATCATCTGGAGCCGGTGGACGACGTCATCAAACATCTGAGCGACAAATACGGCAAATACGATCCGGTTATCGAATATCTCGCCAAAGCGACGGGCCACTGGGCTGCGGTGCCCGGCACCGATCCAACGGTCAATCTGACCTGCTGCGCGCGGATCAGCCTGATGAAGCAACATGCCGGGATCGATATACAGGCGCTGTATCCGGCCCACCCCACCGAACCGGGCCACGCCGCGAGCTGGACTTACGAGGCGTTCCTGAAAGCCGCCGAGGCTTGCCATAAAGCCGGCGTGCCGTTCGGCATGGGGCTTGGTTCGACCGGGGACTCGGTCAACAATACCGGCGCGATCTTCAGCGCGTATGGTGCCGCACTGGTTGGGGCCGACGGTCAGATCACCGTCAATTCTGACAAAGTCCGCGAGGTGATGGAGTATGGGCAGCGCCTGGTGAAATTCCTGCCGGCCGATACGGTCAGCTATGACGATGCATCGAACAACCGGGCGTTGATCTCGGGTAAAAGTGCGCTGATTTACAACCCACCCTCAGCCTGGGCGGTGGCCAAGCGCGACGCGCCTGCTATTGCGGAAGACTGCTGGACATTCCCCTGCCCGGCGGGGCCGAAGGAGCGGTCGATCCCCTATGTCTATGTCTTCTACGGCATCTGGAAATTTAGCAAAAACAAGACTGCGGCGAAGGATCTGATTCGCTTTCTGATGGAACGCCAGCAGATCGAAGAGCGGACTTCCGTAGTCGAAGGATTCAATCTGCCGCCGCAAACCAGCATGTCCGACTTCAAGATATGGGAAGAGGTGGAGCCACCGAAAGGCACCGTTTACAATTATCCGCCCCGCCCCTGGCACGGTTCTAAAGCCAGTTTGACAGGGTACCCGGCGCCTCCCGAGATCGCGGTGCAGATGTTCAATCGCGCCGTCATTCCCACCATGTGGGCGAAGCTGCACAGCGGCCAGACGATCAAACAGGCGCTCGACTGGGCTTCCCATGAACTCGAGGGGTTTGTCCGCTGATCTGAGCCAATGAACACAGGGGGGCGCCCGGATCTCTCCGGGCTGCCTTCCAGAGCCAGCCAGTGGATAAAATCTGACCGCGGTTACTGTCAGATGTCTCCATTCGCCGTTGAGTGGGCGGGCCGATCCCAACGCTGGGAATGTCAGCGTTGGGATCGGATCATTAGCTGGCGATGTCGCCAGCCGCCTTACGTGTCGCCCCAACCGCTTCACGGGCCGCACGCGCCATCAGGCCGCTGTCGTTGGCGATGGTGCAGAGTTGGAAACCCATTTTCATCATGCGGGCGGCATAAGCCGCCGTGCCGTTGTGGATACCGGCGAACTTGCCGTGCTTCTTACAAGACGCCAGCAGCTTGCTGTAGATGTCCAGGATGATCGGCTCCTCGCGATCCAGGATCGGGATCATACCCAGCGACAGGCCCATGTCCGACGGCCCGATATAGATGCCGTTAATGCCCGGGACGCTCAGGATTTCGTCGATATTGTCGATGCCCTGCTGCGTCTCGATCATCGGGATGACCAGGATTTCGGCGTTGGCGGTGGACTGGTAGCTGCTGGCCTCACCGTACATCGCGGCGCGGATCGGGCCGTTGCTGCGCTTGCCGATCGGCGGATACAGGCATGCGTCCGCAAGCTGCTTCGCTTCGGCCGCGGTGTTCACCATCGGGCAGATGATACCCATGGCGCCGCCATCCAGTGCCTTGCCGATGATGCCGGGTTCGTTCCAGGGCACGCGCACCAGCGGGGTAACCGGGTGGGCCTGCATAGCCTGGAAACACTGCACCATGGACTGATAGTCCTGCACGCCGTGCTGCATATCGACAGTGACGCTGTCCCAGCCGCACTGGGCCATGACTTCGGCGGAAAAGCCCGATGGGATCGCCAGCCATCCGTTGACGCTGGCCTTACCGGCGTCGATACGTGCCTTGAGTTTTGTCGGCATTAGGGCGTTTCTCCTGAATTTGATCGCGGGCGGCACGCTAGGCGTGGGGCGTTGGACCGTCAACGCGGGCCGGGCGTTGCTTTTCTCCCGGGGGTGTTCGCTGCGGAACTTGAATCCGCCCCCTCTTTGATGCGGATACCGGTCTGCGTCCGCATAACGTAGTCAAATGGCCGATCCGCCCCGAATGAAACTTCAGGCGGTTCCTGTGGAGATGCGACGAGTGACTGTGGTTGCAGCACGACCCTCCCCTGCTCCCCCGCCCCCGGCGTCAGGTCAGGAATGTCTTCGATGGACTGCACATCCGGCTTGCCGTGACGGGTGAATCCGGCGGCCTTCCTGTTGACGGCGCCTCAGCCTGGCTTGACGCAGCGATCATTCGGAGGAGACTGCTTCAATCGTACGAAGGGGAAAACACCACAATGAGCGACGTTAAAATCCTGGCCACCGGCCTCGGCTTCCCGGAAGGCCCCGTCGTCTGCCCGGACGGCTCTGTCATCCTGACCGAAATCCGCTACAATCAGTTGTCCCGGGTTGCTCCGGATGGCACGACGAGCGTGTTCTCCCGTTGCGGCGGCGGCCCCAACGGGCTGGCAATCGGACCGGACGGCGCGCTGTACCTGTGCAACAACGGCGGCAGCAAATACGTCGAGGGTTACTCGATGGGCATAGCGCCGCACCCGGATTACAAGTTCGGATACATCCAGCGGATCGACCCGAAATCCGGTGAGGCGAAGACGCTGTACACCGAAGTCGATGGCCACAAATTATCCGCCCCGAACGACATCGTGTTCGACACACAAGGTGGCTTCTACTTCACCGACCTGGGCAAACGTTACGCCCGGCATCGCGACCACGGCAGCCTTTACTACGCTTTGCCCGACGGATCGAAAGTCACCGAAATCGCGCACCCGATCCTTAGCCCGAACGGCTGCGGCCTGTCGCCGGACGGTAAAATCCTTTACGTTGCCGATACAGAAAATGCTTGGCTGTGGGCGTTTGACATTGTGTCGCCGGGCGTCCTGCGCAAGCCGGAACCGCATGTGCATCACAGCGGACGCGTGATCTGCGGCCTGGGTTCCAACGCCCGGTTTGACAGTCTGGCGGTGCTGGCAAATGGAAACATTGCGGTAGCGACGCTGAACACGGGGTTTATCACAGAGATTTCTCCCGGCGGCGATATCGTGCGGGCGGTGAAGATGCCGGATGCGTATCCGACGAATATCTGCTTCGGCGGCGCGGATATGCGAACCGCGTACATTACGCTGTCGGATACAGGCCGTTTGGGCACGATGCAGTGGGAAACACCGGGGTTGAAGCTGAATTTCTAATACCAACGGCCTTATATTCTGACCTGTCACCGTTATGGCGGGCGAAGTCCCGCCATCCACGAAACGCGATGCTGGTTCAGACAAAAACGTGGATAGCAGGCCTTCGCCTGCCATGACGAGAAGGGGCTGAACGGTCAAAATATTGGGCCATTGGTATAACCCGTCATGCCGGCGAAGGTCGGCATCCACGTCTTTTGGTCGTCCAAACAAAGACATGAATGTTGCGCCTTCGCGCACCATGACGATGCGAAGGTGCGCCTTCGCGCACCATGACGATGCGAGCGCTGTCGGCGATACGTCAATATCAACGCCGATTGGTATAATAATCGCCGATTGGCTGGGCTGCGTCCGGCACTATCGTGTTCTTTGGTGTCGTTTCCAGGCTTGACCCAATAGTGACGGCCCTAAACTCCCAGGACTGCCGCGGCTTCCTTCACCACAGCCTCCAGCGCACCGTCCGCGAACGGAGAAACCAGTCCGGCCGACCGCACCAACTCCTGGAACGGCGCCGACCCGCCGCGTCCGCACAGGGCGACGTAAGCCTCCATCGCCGCCGGGTAATCGTGTCGCGACTTTACCCAGAACTGCATCGCGCAGCACTGTGCCAAAGTATAGTCGATGTAGTAAAATGGCGACCCATAGATATGCGATTTCGCCTGCCACCTTCCACCCTTGGTCAGGAACCCCAAATCGCCGTAATCGGTCCAAGGCAGGTATATCTTTTCCAACCGCGCCCACATCGCGTGACGATCCGCCGGCGATGCGTCCGGGTTGGCATAAACCTCGTGCTGGAAATGATCGACGCAGACACCGTATGGCAGGAACGCCAACGCGCCGATCAGGTGCATCCGCCGGAACCGGTCGGCGGCGTCGTCCCCGACCAGATGGCCGATTCCTGGATACGACAGGAACTCCAGCCCCATGGAGTTGATTTCGGCCGCTTCCATCGTCGGCCACAGGTAATCGACCCCGTTCAGGCCACGGCTTTCCCAGTTCTGGAACGCATGCCCCATTTCATGCGTGAACACGCCGATATCGTGGTGAGTGCCGTTGAAATTGGCAAAGATGAACGGCACGCCTTCGGTCGGAAATGACGTGCAAAACCCACCGCCGGATTTCCCTGGCCGGTTCTTCAAATCCATGAACCCGCCCTGGCGCATCAGCCGGTAGAAGGCGGCCAGCCGATCGTCCATACCGTCGAACATCGCCGCCGCCGCATCGACCAGTGTGTCGTGATCGCCGGCGGGCTTTGGATTGCCGGCCGGATCGACCAGTGCCTCATCCCAATAGCGCAGCCGGTCCCAGCCGTTTTCAGCACGCCGAGCCTCCAGTAGCCGGCTGACGAGGGGGACAACGTGTTGGACGACCTGTTCGCGATACCGGGCGACATCGTCCGGGCCGTAGTCCACGCGGCGCAGGCGGCGATACCCCAGCGGCGTATAGCTGGCAAAACCCAGCTTCACCGCCATCCCGTGACGCAGCTTGACCAGTTGATCGTAGATCTCATCCAGCGCCGAGGCATTCGCCTCAAAAAAAGCCCAGCGCACCTGTTCGGCTTTGTGCCGCACCGGCCGATCCGGGTCCTCGGCATAGGGTCCGAGCCCGGCCAGGTTGACGGTTTTGCCGCCGATCTCCAGCTTCGCGGACGCCAGCAACTCGGTGTAGCGGGCCGAAATCCGGGCTTCCTCTTCCAGGTCCGGCTTGATCGCGGGATCGAACGTCGTGATGTCGGTTTCCCACAGGCGCAGCGCATGTTCACCAACCAGTGCAGCCAAACCGGGCCTGTCGCCATCCGCCAGCAGCCGGCGCTTCAGCGAGACTTCCAGATCGGCGGCTTCGGGCGATAGCGCGTCGGCATAATTGCGATCCGCCTTGGCGGCCTCGTCCGTGGTGTCCTGCGCGAACCGCAGATGCACCAATGCCGACCACGTATCGTAGCGCCGGCGCAATCCGTCCCAGTCCGCCAACGCCCTCGCTCGGTCGCCGCGATCCAGTGCCGCACCGATCTCGGCATAAGCCTGCTTTAGACCCGCCTGAGCCGGTTTGGGTTCCGCGATACGATCGAACCGGGGCGTGTTACTCACCGGGCACCGCCGGATTGGCTAACGCGGCCACCAAGGTTCCCGCCGAACCCTCGGCCCGCGCGAATATCAGCTTTTGGTCATGGAACGCCGCGACCGACGGGCGATGGGCGATTGACACCAGCGTGGCCTGCGGCAGCCGCTCCTTCAACACGGCATACAGGTCGGCCTCGGCGGCCGGATCGAGGCTTGCGGTTGCCTCGTCCAGGAATATCCAATCAGGTTTTGCCAACAAGGCCCTGGCCAGGGCGACTCGCTGCTGCTCCCCGCCCGACAGGCGTTGCGGCCAGTTGTCATCGCTGTCCAGGCGGCAGACCAGTTGCGGCAAGCCGGCATCTGTCAGCGCCCGGGCGACATCCTCCTGGCTGAAGGATTCCACCGCGTTGGGATAGGTGATGACATGGCGTAAAGTGCCCAGCGGAATATACGGCCGTTGCGGCAGGAAGAAGGCGTTGGGCGGGATTCGGATCGCCCCATGCCCGAACGGCCAGATGCCGGCCAACACACGGAACAGGGTGGATTTGCCGGAGCCGGTGCGCCCGGTGATCACCACCGAATGTCCGGCGGTAAACTGAATATTGGCACCGTCCAGCAGTTTCGTGCCATCCGGCAGACTCATGGTCACATCGTCAAGATGCACGGAGCCGTCTGGTGCGCCGGCCACGGTAAAGCCGCCGTTGGACTCCGCCCGCGCTTTCACGATGGCTCGGTCGAAGGTTGCGAGACGTTCGACGATGGCGCGCCATTCCGCGAGTTGGGCGTAGGATTCGACAAACCAGGACAGCGATTGCTGCACGGAGCCGAACGCGCCGACCGTTTGCATCAACCCACCCAACTGCATGTCGCCAGCGAAATAACGGGGCGCCGCGACAACGATAGGAAAGATGATGGCGATCTGGGCGTATCCGTTCACCAGGGAGTTCAGCAGTTTCGTCCGCGTCATGATCTGATGCCAGTTGCCGATGACCTCGGCGAACCGTTGACGCAGGGTAACGCCCTCTTCCTGCTCCCCCCGGTAAAGGGCGATGCTTTCCATGTTTTCCCGGATACGGACCAGGGCATAGCGGAAATCCGCCTCCACCCGTTGCTGGCGGAAATTCAGGACCGACAGCGGCCGGCCGACCAGATGCGTTAGCGTGGTTCCGACCACAGCATAGGCCAGGGCGACCCAGACCATATAGCCGGGGATAGGGATGCCGAACGCCTCGATGGCACCCGACAGGCCCCACAGTATGCCCACGAAACTGCCGAGGGACACGATGTTGGACAATAGCTCCAGCGACAGCGTCAGGGTCATTCGACAAAAATCGCGCAAATCCTCGGCGATACGCTGGTCGGGGTTGTCGGTGCCGACGGCGGCGCGATCGGCAGTCAAGCTGATGTTGTAATAGGCCCGATCGGCCAGCCATTCGGTCAGGAACTGCCGGGTCAACCACCGGCGCCAGCGGATTTGCAGCAACTGGTTCAGATAGACCGAGTAAACCGACAATGCGATGAGGACAGCGGCAACCTCGCAAAAGCCGGGCAACAGGCCGCTCTCTGTGTTGCGGTACCAGAACAGCAGATCGAGGAACGCGGACCAGTTCTTGTCCTGGAGGGTGTTATAGAACTCCCGCCGCCAATAGCTGAGGACGACATGCAGTCCGACCAGCATGAGATTGATGGCAACGACCGACAGCAACAGCCCGCGTGCGGACCACTTTTCGTCCGACGTCATGAAATAGGGACGGCTGAGTTGCCAGGCGTCTTTCAAAAACGGGCCAATACCACGCATGAACGGGTTATCTCTCGCTGGTTGGGGGCTAACGTGTTGGTGGTAGTCTGGTTCGCAGCCCGGCCAGCCAAGCCTCGATGCGTTTGCGGTTCACACCGAAGTCGGATTGGCCATAGACACTGCGAGAATACACGATCAATTCGCTGCTGTCCGGGCCTTCTTGCCGCACCTGTACCATGATCAGATCGGGAAAATTGAAAACCGCGGTGCGCGCGACGTAGTGGGCCTGAAACTGTTCGGTAAACAGCGCCGACTGGAACGTCCGCGGCTGGCTGATGCCGACCGCCTGGACCAGGGCGAACAGTTCGCCGGCCGGCATTCGATAGGAAGGGGTGACGATATCGGGGGAGGGACTAAAGCCGTCTGGCGCGGCCAGTGCGGTGTTCGGGCTGGCGGGCCTGACGATCAGCGCCACGTCCATCGGCCGGGGCGTAGGCAACCCTTCCGCCGCGGGGAAGCCGCAGACGGGAAGCGCCAGGCCGATCAGCCACGCTATCGGGTTCATTCGGCATATACGAACGTCATTCTGCCTGTGATGCCCGGAAAGCCAGGGTGCGGCAAGTCAATTGCGATCAGTGGCCCGGGACAACCCGGTGACGGCAGCCTAAACGTCAAGGCGCCCTTTCGGTGACCCGATATTGCATGCAGGGCACTCATCCTGTCAGACTGACGCATCCGGGGAGGCAAACATGTTGAGCAACACGATCCAGATAAAGCCTGTTGGCGCCGCGATCGGCTCTGAGATCACTGGTATCGATCTGTCCGAACCCTTGGCTGGTCCAGCCAGGGACACGATCAGAAGCGCACTCGCCAACCGTGGCGTCGTGTTTTTCCGAGACCAGGATCTGACCCCGGAACAGCACATTGGTTTGGCGCGCCAGTTCGGCAACATCAATATCAATCGCTTTTTCGCCCACGCCGAGGGCTACCCGGAGATCGCCCTGGTGGTGAAGGAGCCGGACCAAACCCGCAACATCGGCGGCGGCTGGCACACCGACCACAGCTACGACCAAATCCCCGCCCTCGGGTCCATGCTATATGCCCGGCAGGTTCCACCCATCGGCGGCGATACTCTCTTTTCCAGTATGTACGCCGCCTACGACGCATTGTCAGACGGTTTGAAGCACACGCTCGGCGGGCTGCGGGCCGTCCACTCCAGCCGCCATGTCTTCGGCGTGGTGCGAGATGACCGTTTCCGCAATCCGGAAGCCGCGACACAGGACGCGGTGCATCCGGCGGTCATCACGCATCCCGACAGCGGGCGAAAGGCATTGTACGTCAATCCTGGCTTCACGCTGCGGTTCGATGGCTGGACCGGCGATGAATCCCGTGGGTTGCTGGAGTATCTGTATCGCCATGCGGCGAAGCCGGAATTCGGCTGCCGGTTCGCCTGGCAAAAGGGATCGATCGCGTTCTGGGACAATCGTTCCACATGGCACTACGCCCTGAACGATTACCAGGGGGAGCGCCGGCTGATGCACCGGATCACGGTCGAAGGGTGTGCGCTAACCGGCTAAAGCGACGCCCTACAATAAACGACTCGCCTGTTAGGCCCCACATTTCGTCATAGTCCGGCATGTCCGGGCCATGACGATGGACAAACGGTACGGGGATGACCGGTCTAATCGCCTCCCAGAAAATCATCGGTATATTCACCGCGCGACACTTTTACCGCGATCCCGTCCTCGGTCCCGCATGCGAGTTCCTCCGATCCCGCAACACGTCCCGGTTCGGCTAAATCGTCCAGCCGCGCCGCGAAACCGGCCGCCATGTCCGCCGGTACGCGCCAGATGAAGGCGTGACCCTTACATTGCTGCACCCCCGGCGGTCCGCCGGCCGCGGTCAGCAGCACATCTGCCCCTGCCGATCGACAAAATCCGAGGCCGGCGAAGGCCACGTCCTCACGGTCCCGAGCGAAGCGGCGCAATACACCGCTGAGGGCACGGCAGTCTTCTGCTTCGCCCAGCATCAGGATCATCGGATTGAAATCACTGGGCAAAAAGCCGATGCGCATCATGCGACGTCCAGCACATCCGTCGCGTGACAGAGTTCCTCCGAACCGATGTCCTGACCGGACAATATTCTTACCCGCAGCCATTCGCCATCGCCCATGTTTTCTATGACTTCGGCTGACAGGCCACCTGCGATAACCAGTTTCGTACCCACCGCGACATCGCTTACCGCCAGCATGTTCGACACCCCATCAGAACAGGATACTCAGGTTTTTCGCCAGCAGGACGTTCTGCTCCAGGATCAGTTCCCGCCGGGCGATCAGCCATGACTCGCCGTTGCGGCGCAGCGTATCGATGCGGCGGCCGATGAAGGTGTTGGATTCGTATTCGACGCGATTCTGATAGACCAGGAATCGGCACCCTACGACGACATCCCGCGGGTCTTCGACTGATGGGGAGACCTCCAGAAGACGCACATTGCTGACCATGTGAGTGACCCGTGACAGCGGTTCCTCAGCATAATGAACGCCGGTCAGAATTTGCTCGACCCGCTTGCCCAATGTCCATTTGTCTTCATCGAACCAGGAAATGCCCTCGCCCTGTTTGGTGTTTTCCTTTTCCGCGTGTTGGCCGAACTTTACGTTGCGGCGGATCGGCATGAAATAGATCAGGTCTTCCGCCAGCAAATCCAGCCATTCCCGAAACATCCGTTGATCGAGCAGATCGGCTTCCATATACAGGAAGTCCTCGATCTCCTGCTTCAGCGCGAGGCGGTCAAGGCGGCTCATTCCGCCGCCGCCCGCACCGCGTCGCCGGTTCCCAACAGAGAGGCCCAGGATTCGCCTTTCAGATAGCGCGCATAGACCTGATAGTAGTTGCGGGCATTCTGTTCGGTAATTTGCGTGCTGACATCGCCGGGGATGGGATCGTTGTGCTTATACGCGCCCATCGATTGCTGGTAGTTGAACGGGTACCGGCGCGCGATCGTGCCTGTACTTGACGCCGTCGCGTACAACCAGTTTTCCATATCGTCCTGCTCCGTCATCCCCGCCGGGCCTGAGTAGCGCATGTAGAAACGGCGCAAAACGTCCTTCACCTCGGCCGGAGCATCGGCATCGACCAGGAAGAACCGCCACGCCTCGGTCTGGGTCGCGCCGTGCGGATGCCACACGCACAGCGCGCGCGGCTGCCGGCCGTGGTACGAGGTGTTCGGAAACAGATTGCCGGTGAACGGCATAATCCTGGCCTTGTCGCCCAGACGTTTCTTGCGTTCGTAGAAACAATGCCGGAAATACTCATCGACAACGGGGTATTGCGCGTAGGACGGCTGGTAGTCGAACTCTTCCGGCATCCAGACGCTATGCACGCCGTGACCGGCGGGAAAACTGGCCCAGACGTGCTGGCCCTTGTTGTATTCGTTATCTCGCCGGCCAGTTTGTCCGGCACGCGCGCTGGGGCCGATGCCGATCATATCGACGGAGCGATGCGAGGGATTGTGATAGGTGTCGCCGAGGAAGTTTTCCGCAGCGAACTTCCAGTTGGCCGGCAAAATCCATTTGTGGATACCAATGACTTCCGAACCGCCCGGCCGCCCGTCGCGGCAGTCCAGCACCTGATCCAGGTGATCCACCGCGTCGCCGAGATAGGTCATGAAGTCCGGCGCCTCGGCATCCCAGGACGCCCACACCGTTCCTTTATACAGATGCAGTTTGGGGACTTCGATCAGCGACCATTCGGACCGGTCCAATTGGCCTTCATACAACACCCGGTACAGCGGCACGCCTTGCAGCTTGCCGTCGGTCGTGTAGCTCCACGAATGATAAGGGCAGACGAACAGAGAGGTATTGCCCGATTCATACCGGCAGACCTTCATTCCGCGATGCCGGCAGGAGTTCAGGAATACATGCACCGTGCCCATGGTATCGCGGCAGAGGATGACGGATTCCTCCGCCATGCGCGAAACGAAAAAATCCCCCGGATTGGGGATTTGGCTTTCGTGCCCGACGAACAACCAGGCGCGGGTAAACAGTTTCTCCAGTTCTTCCCGGTGGAATTCCGGTGACACGAAGATTTCCCGGCTGATCGTGCCGCGTTCGGTATCGATCATTCGATCGATGGGCAGTGTTGTTGTCATTCTGCCTTTGCTCCCTTGTTAGGCTCCCGCGGGATTAACCCCAGCGGGACGCCGCCGCGTTGTCCTCCTCACGCGCGTCCACCCAGGCACCGTCTCCGTTTGCGAGGTCTTCTCGCTTCCAGAACGGTGCCCTGGTCTTCAACCAGTCGATCAGGAACGCGGTCGCGTCCAGCGCCGCCTGACGATGCGACGACGCAGCGATGATTAGCACGATGTTCTCGCCCGGCAGCAGCGTCCCGACCCGGTGGATGACGGTGCATCCATGCAAAGGCCACCGTTCCGAGGCTTGCTCGACGATCCGGGCAATGGCGCGTTCGGTCATGCCCGGGTAGTGTTCCAGCGTCATCGCTGTAACAGATGGGGCTGTAACAGATGGGGCTGTAACAGATGGGTCTGTAACAGATGGGTCTGCAACAGATTGGGCGGTGACGGATGGCCCGTTGTCGCGGACGACGCCGACGAAACAGCCGATGCCGCCTACATCGCTGCGGCCAGCCGTTAGCGCCGCGATCTCCGCGCCGACGTCGAAATCCTCGGTCTGGACCTTGATGTGTGCCATTGGGAAATCAGGCTAGACCGTGGCGGCGGGTTTGTCATGGGGGGCAGTCCGGAATGTTGGGAGCGGACGGGTTGTCCGCTTCAAAACGCGGACAACTCATCCGCTCCCAACACCCTGATGCGACTTTGCAGGCACTTGGCGCCATGCGCTGTTACGCCGATCGATCCTTTTCGTACCATCCCCGCGACCGCCGCACGATGTGGACCACCGACAGCATGACCGGCACCTCTACCAGCACGCCGACGACGGTTGCCAATGCCGCACCGGACTGAAAGCCGAATAGGGCAATCGCGGCCGCAACGGCGAGTTCGAAGAAGTTGCTGGCGCCGATCAGGGCCGAGGGGCCGGCGACGCACCACTCGACGCCGAGCCGGCGGTTCAGCCAGTAGGCCAGTCCGGCATTGAAATAGACCTGGATGATGATGGGCACCGCGAGCAAGACGATAACCAGTGGCTGGCGGATGATCTGTCCGCCTTGCAGACCGAACAGCAGCACCAGGGTCAGCAGCAGTGCGGACAGCGACAACGGTGTCAGACGGTGTAGCGTCCGCTCCAACCCGCCCCCGGCCAGCAACGAACGGCGCCAGAGCTGGGCGACGATAACCGGGACGGCGATGTACAGCGCGACCGACAGCACCAGCGTGTCCCAGGGTACCGCGATCGACGACAACCCCAGCAGGAAAGCAACGATCGGGGCGAACGCGACGACCATGATCATGTCGTTCAGCGCGACTTGCGACAGGGTGAAATGCGGTTCGCCGTCCACCAGGCTGGACCAGACGAACACCATCGCTGTGCAGGGTGCGGCGGCCAGCAGGATCAGGCCGGCGATGTATGCATCGATCTGGTCCGGCGGCAGTAGCGGCCGGAACAGATGGGCGATGAAGATCCAGCCAAGCAGCGCCATGGAAAACGGTTTGACCAACCAATTCACGCCGACCGTTGTTGCGATCCCGCGCCAGTGCTCCCCCACCTGTGCCAGCGCGCCGAGGTCGATTTTCAGCAGCATCGGAACGATCATCAGCCAGACCAGGATGGCGATCGGCAAATTCACCTGTGCCACGGTGGCGTTGCCAAGTGCCTGGAAGATGCCGGGTGTGAGTTGGCCGAGACCGATTCCGGCGATGATGCAAAGTGCGACCCATAGGGTCAGGAAGCGTTCGAACATGCCCATGGCAGGCATCGGGCGGGTTTCATTCATGCGCTCGGCCTTGTCGATGGGTCAGGCAGGTAGCCGCGTTGGCGCGACGGCGGTGGGCAACATGAAGGTAATCGCCATGCAAATTGCCAGCATCGCCGCCGATCCCCACAGGCACGCAGCGAGGCCGCCAATGCCGGTCAACACTCCTGACAGCACGATTCCGGCCAGCCGGCCACCGGCATTGGCGGCATAGTAGAAGCCGACATCTTCGGCTGCCTTCGCCGATCCGGCATAGGCCAGGATCAGATAGGAATGCAGCGACGAAATCACAGCAAAGGCGAAGCCGAACAGGCCAAGGCCGGCCGTCACAATCAGATCGGGCCTGCCGGACGGCGCACTGCCCAGCACGATGGCAAGGACCACCGGAATCGCGGTCAGGACGGCGCCCCAAAGCCGAGCCTCAGGGACTTCTCGGGACAGGCCGTCGTTACTGCGGCGGATGACGAATGGCGCGATGGCCTGCACCAGTCCATAGCCGATGGTCCAACTGGCAACGAAACCGGCGACCTGCATGTAATGCCAGCCCTGGCTGTAGAGGAAAACCGGCAAACCGACCACGAACCATACATCCCGAGAGCCGAACAGGAAAATCCGTGCCGCCGCCATCAGGTTGATGCCACGGGTCTTGGCGAACAGTTCCCGGAACGATTTAGACGCCTTGGCGCTGCCCAGCGTGCGCGGCAGACTGAGTGACACGCCCAACAGCACGCAGGCGAGCACGCCGGCCATCGACCATAGCGCGCCGCGGAATCCGATCGTTTCCAGCAACAGACCGCCGGCGAAGAAGCCAACCCCTTTCATTGCGTTCTTCGACCCGGTGAACCATGCCACCCAACGGAACAACTGGCCCGAACCGCCCTCCGATGTCGCCTTGATCGCGGATTTAGATGCTGTCTTGGTAATGTCTTTCGCCACCCCGGCGATCCCTTGCGCGGCGACCACCCAGGCGATCGACATTGTTGCGCTCCAGTTGGGGGCCAGTGCGGACAGTACCATCAGGCCGGCGATCTGTAAGCCAAGCCCGGTCATCAGCATGCGCGGAATGCCGAACCGCAAGGCAAGCCAGCCGCCGCCGAGATTGGCGAAAATGCCGGCCGTTTCGTACAGCAGGAACAAGAAGGACAGCATCAATGGCGTGTAACCGAGCGCATAGAAGTGCAGCAGAACCAGCATGCGCAATGCGCCGTCGGTCAGGGTAAAGCACCAGTAACTCGCGGTGACGACCGTGTAGTTGCGAACGCCGGACATCAGTGGCCCCTGTCGATCACGATGTTGGCGAGATCGACCATGCGGCAGGCGTACCCGACTTCATTGTCATACCAGGCATAAACCTTCACCATAGTATCATCGGTAACCATAGTGCTCGGTGCATCCACGATCGCGCTGCGCGTATCATTGGCATAGTCGGCGGACACCAGCGGCCGGGTCTCATAACCCAGGATACCGGCGAGCGGGCCGTCGGCGGCGGTCTGGAACAACGCATTGACCTCTTCGACGGTCACCGGCCTGGACATTTCGAACACGCAATCGGTCAGGCTGGCGTTCAGCACGGGCGCGCGGATCGCATGGCCATTCAGTTTACCCTTCAGTTCTGGATAGATCAGCGCGATGGCGGTAGCGCTGCCCGTCGTGGTGGGCGACAACGATTGCATGGCCGACCGTGCCCGGCGCAGGTCCCGATGCGGCGCATCGACCACGACGTTGGTGTTGGTGGGATCGTGGATCGTCGTGATCTGGCCATGCCGGATACCGATGGCCTCGTGCAAAACCTTAACCACGGGCGCGAGGCAGTTCGTCGTGCAGGATGCTGCCGTCAGCAGGCTGTGGCGGGCCGGATCGTAAAGATGATCGTTGACACCGACAACGATGTTCAGCGCACCGGCCTCTTTCACCGGTGCAGCAACGATCACCCGCTTCACGCCGCGTGCGAAATAGCCGGCCAGTGTTGCCTCGGTCAGAAATTTCCCGGTGCATTCAAGGACAATATCGCATCCAAGATCGCCCCATGCGACTCCATCGGCCGTCGGTTCGGCGGAAAAGCCGATCCGCTTGCCGGCGACTGAAACCGAGCATTCGTTGGTGTCAAATGACGAGCGCCAGCGGCCGTGAATACTGTCGAACTCCAACAAATGCGCAGCCGTCGCGGCACCGCCCTTCAATTCGTTGATGTGGACCACGTCCAGGCGGTTCGCGGCACGCGGGTCGTTTGGGTCGCGATATATCCCGCCCATCGCCGCCCGCAGCGCCAGGCGCCCGATCCGGCCCATGCCATTGATGCCAACACGCATGCTCAACGTCCTCCGGTTCGGGCGGGGATGCCGTTGCCGGCGATCTCATCCAGGCGCGCTTTCATCGCCATGCGATCGAGCGAGGCGAACGGCAGGGCGGTGAAAATCTCCAGGCGGCGGCGCAGGCTCGCATACAGCTCGTTCAGCATCGTCGCGCGTTCCGTTGCGTTGCCGGTGAATTTGGCGGGATCGGGCAGCGGCCATGCCGCCGTGATGGCGAATTTGGAAAAATCCGGGCAGGTTCGATCATCCAGCGTGTCGCAGAGCGCGATGACGAAATCCATTCGCGGCGCATTCGGGCCGGTGAATTCATGCCAGGACTTGCTGTGCAGGGAACCGGTGTCGTGGCCGAAGACATGCAACTTCTCGATCACCTCGGGGTTGGGTGCGGCGTTCGGGTTGGACCCTGCGGAGTAGGCATGGAACCGTGTGCCGCCGATCTGCCGCAGGATCGCCTCGGCCATGATCGAACGGGCCGCGTTATGCGTGCATAGGAATAAGACGTTGAACGCGGGAGTCATATATTGATCCTCTTCCGGCAACGGGGGCAGCAGGCGCGCGATATCGCCGCAGAGTTCGGGACGGCCGCCGCAACAGGTTTCGGTGAGAAATGCGAGCAACTGGCGCAGGCCTGCCAACCGCACCGCGTGGACGATGTGCCGGCCGTGGCGGGTCGATTGGGTCAGTCCGGCGCGTTCGAGTGCGGCGAGATGGAACGATAGTGTCGAGGGCGGAAGGCCAAGGCGCAGGCTTATATCCCCGGCCGGCATCCCGCTGGCACCTTCGGCTATGAGCAGCCGCATCAGATCGAGCCTTGTTGTCTGCGAGAGGGCAGCGAAGGCGGTCGCGGCGTCCAATGATTCCATATTTCTAGAATGACAGAAATGTAAGATCGACACAAGATGGAAGAGCAGCCGGATGCGACGATCGCGGCAGTGCGTGTCGTTCTCGATGAGAGGAGATGAATGCCGCCTGAAATTGACCTCGGGTTCGGCCCTAGCCGGTTAGCTTCACCAACCGGTCGAACTCCGCCACCGACAACGTCTCCGCCCGCCGCTCGGGATCGATTCCGGCGCGGTTCAGCAGCGCTTCGCCGCCCAGGCCGCGTAACGATCCACGCAGCATCTTCCGGCGTTGACCGAACGCGGCGGCCGTCAGTGCCTCCATGCGGGAGAACAGCTTCGGGTCGGGTTGCGTCACCAGCGGCGTCAGGCTGACCACGGCCGAGAAAACTTTCGGCGGCGGGGTAAACGCGGTTGGTGGCAGGCGCATGACGATCCGCGCCTCGCACGTCCACTGCGTCAACACCGACAACCGCCCATAGGCCGACGTGTCGGGTTCGGCGCAAATGCGCTCCGCCACTTCCTGTTGGAACATCAGAATCAGACGCTCGAACGACGCGGCCTGCCGTAGCCAGCGTACCAGCAGCGGCGAGGCGATATTATAGGGCAGGTTCGCAACAATCTGCCGCGGTTCCGGCACCAGCGTGGTCATATCGACCGACAACGCATCGCCCTCTATCACCCGAAGCCGGTCGCCGGCGATCGCCGCCAGGTCAGTCATGGCGCCGATTGCACGCCGGTCCAGTTCCACGGCGGTAATCGTGGCGGCGGCGGATGACAGCAAGGACCGCGTCAGCCCGCCCGGCCCGGGTCCAACCTCGATGACGTGCCGCCCGGACAGATCCCCGGCTTCCCGCACAATCCGATCGGTCAGATTGCCGTCGAGTAAGAAGTGTTGCCCGAGCGAATGCCGGGCGGCGAGGCCGTGCCGGGCGATGACGTCACGGAGTGGTGGCAGTTCGGTCATGGGAGGCTCTCGGCTCAGGCTCCCCGATCGCGTAGGTCGATGTTGGCCTTGCGGTGCAGGTCGCGCATCATCTGCCGGGACAGCATCTCCACACGCTCCCCCACCAGCCGATGCTCGATCTCGGTCGCGCTGACCTCGCCGACGTTCTTTTGCTCCCGCGTGCAGACTGTGATCACCGCGATGCCGTCACCGGAAATCAGCGGTTCGCTGGGCTTGCCAAGGGGGATTGTCGCGAGCAACTGGCGGAACGCCGGCGGACTGACCGTATCGGCCCGGACCTCGCCAGGATCGACCGCGCGACTGCCGGGGTTGTTGGCCTTCGCATACGTGTCCATCTGCTCACAGCCCTTGATCGTCTCCCCCGCCACATGCGCCTTAGACAACGCGGCACGCTGTTGCTCGGTTGGGTTCTGCGGATCGGTTAGTGGCGTGGCGAATGCAAAGAACGCCTGCCGCAGCGTTACGATGGTCGCCATGTCGCGGCCGATTTCACGCTTGCCCTGCAATGCGATGACCGAAAAGCCGCCCGGCACCCTAACTGCATTGCTGATCGCACCGACGGGCATCTGGGTCACGATCTGGGCGACTGCGGGATCGAGCTGGTTGGTCTGCACCCAACCAAGTTGACCGCCCTCAAGAGCGCTTTGGGTTTGGCTGAACTGCGCCGCAACTAACGGGAACGGTGCGCCGGCATGCAACTCGGTGATCACCGTTTCGGCGAAATGCCGGGCGTCGGCACTGTTGGCGGGGTCATCGACCGGAATAAAGATTTCCGCCACGCGATATTCCGTCTGACCGGCGCGCTGGGCCACCAGCTTCTGCTGTTCCGCGATCTCGGCCTCGCCAATTGTCAGCCGATCGCTGATCGCGCCACGCAGCATCTGCGACCACGCGAGCTGGGCGCGGATCTGGTCGATCAAGGTGCGCGTGCTGACGCCATCGGACGCCAGTTTTGCCCGCAATGCGCCGGGCTTCATGTTGTTGCGGGCTTCGATTTCCTTGATCGCGGCGGCGATCTGGGCATCCTGGATGACGATCTTGCGCTTCTGCGCTTCCTGGACGCGCAGCCGTTCGTCGATCAACTGTTTGCGGATTTGCGGCCGCAGCCGTTCGATAACGTCGTTGGACATCGGCAGGCCGGTGGAAATGGCGAACAAGCGGGCGCGATTGGCGATATCGCCTTCACTAATGACGTCACCATTGACCACGGCGGCGATGCGGCTGCCGCCGGTAAGGGGCTGTTCGCCGGTCTTCGCAGCGACAGGGTTGGAGGATGCGGGTTTCCCGGGCACCTCGGCGGCGAAGCCCGAGGCCGGCAATGCCAGCAACAGCATAAGCGCGCCGGCGAGTCCCCGGGGAAGATGGCCGCGGAGAAGAGTCGGCATGGCAGGCACTCCCGAATTCATAGCGCGCGATAGCCGAATTGGCCGATCGTCTTGAAGGTCAACAGGAACAACACGGTGGTGGCGCCGTTATCTCCATTGATGGTCGTATAGCGACGGAACGCCCGTAAATCAAAGATGAAGCACTCATCTTCGTAGATTGCGTCGGCGCCGACCGCGACCATTTCATTCTTGGCCAGATCGCGGCGGGCGTAGCCGCTGAACCGGTAGTCGCCCCACTTGGACGACACGCCGATGGTCGCTTCGTTGCGGGGGAAATAGTACGCATTCCCCGCCGGGGGCGGCGGCGCCTGATCGTAATACGTGTAGGGGTTGAAGCTGGTATAGGTATAGCCGGCGGATAGACGAAATTTCTCGACACCGACGGTTGCGATTGCATCGGCGAACCTGGTCGCCAGTGTGTCCTTGGCCAGGCGCGTGCGGTAGGTCAGGTCCAACCACGGGGCGGGCGCGAAACTGCCGCGCGCGACAATGTCCGATACCCGGTCATGCAGGCCGGAGGCTTCGGGAAAGATGTTGTCCTTGCCGGTGCGATAGGATTGTCCGACCAACCCGTCGAATGTGGTGCCGCCCAGATACCACGCCCCATGCAGCCCGACATTCGCGCGCGTGCCGCCTTCCAGCCGATCTGTGCCGGAGAACCGGTTGAAGCCAAACAGATTCGCGTCGGTGAATTCAAAATCCAGGCTGTCCTCGTTCGGATACCGGCGAAGCTGGCTGTCGCCAGCCTGCGGCGCGACAATGATCTGCGCGATCGGCTCAATCAGTTGGGTTCCCCAGGCGCCGCCATCCCGAGCGAACGGCCAACGGAAATCCACCGCCACCTGGGGTAGCGCGCGCGCCGAGTTCAGGTTGTTGTAAGGGCTGAAATTTGGCAACTGATTGACCATCGATGCGTCATAGGCATTGGCATCGCCATGCAACGTGACTTTCCATTGGTCGCCCAGCAGGCCGGCAAACGGACGCTCATAATCGACCGTCAGCGCTCCGCGGCGGGTGTTGGTGCCGGTGGTGCGGACGACGTTGAACGCGCCGGTTGAGACCGACAGCCGCCCGCCCAGAGAATCCGGCCGGCCGAAAAAGCTGTACTGATAGCGCGGCAGCACCACGGGAAGCGTGCCGGTATTGATCGCCGAGCTCAGGCCCTGATAGATCTTAGAATCCAGCCGTGTGTACGAACCTTCGCCGAAGCCTTCCAAATAGAACTGACTGGTCAGCACGTTCGGGTCGCTGCCGAGTCCCTGCACGGCATGGAATGCACGCACGTATTCGACCGACGACGCACGGTTGATGTCGAAACCGTAGCGCCAGGTATCGTCGTAATTGAACCGGCCGTTGGCCGTAAACGACCCCTGGGTCGAGTTATTCAGATACCCGGCCGAGGTATTTAACAGCAGCGACCCCTCGTTAAACCGCCGGCGATACTCGATATCGAGCTGCGGCCCAGCCCGCGTGGTCATCATCGGCAGCAATGTCGCGTCCGACTGATCGTCGATCACCGCGTAGTAGGGCTGTCCATAAAATGCACCCAAATTGGACGATATGCCAAACAGCGGCGGGAGAATGCCGGACTCGCGCTTGACCGAGGGATCGGCGTGCCAGAAATACGGGAAATAGGCGACCGGCACACCGAACATGTCCAGCGTCGCGTCGTGATACTCGATCCTCTTGTGTTCCAGATCCTGCACCGCCGAGGCGGCGCGAATTTGCCACAGCGGCGGACGGCTGGGGTCGTCCGCGCACAGGTTACAGGTGGTATAAACGACCTTCGAGAGTTCGTTGATCTGTCCGCCGGTGCGTTGGACGCCGTTCGCCGCCAGCCTGCCGTTCTGCTGCAACAACGCCCGCATATCCTTCAGGATACCGTCCTGCATGTTGTTCTGCATCTCGGCGTAGTCGGCGAACATCGTCTCGCCGTTCGGCTCCAGCAGTACGACGTGCCCCGTGGCGGCGGCGACGCCGGTATTGCGATCGAAGGTAATCTTGTCCGCCCGCATGACATGTCCGTTCTGCCATGCCTCCACATGGCCGGTGGCGGTGACCAGGGACTTGTCCTTGTCGTATTCCACCTGGTCGGCTGAAAACGTCACAGGCTCATTCTTGGACGCGTCGTTGCCGGTTCGCGTGGTCAGCGTACTCAACTGCGCCTGCGCGATGTTCGCACCGAAGCAACACGCCATGGCAATGAGCGCCATGGCCTGAAAGGCAGTTATACGCGGGATTGCCTGAAAGGCAGTTATACGCGGGATTGCCTGGAGGGCGGTTACATGCGGCATCGCCTGGAAGGCTTTGCTCCACGGCGCCGCGCGGAACCCGGCCACGCGGAAGGCGTATCGTTCTGGTCTTGGGCGGCGCGCACGATCCATGGTTCAGCCATCTTCCGTGTGTAGCAGCAGGGCGACGGCCAGCATAAGGCCGGATGCGGCCGGCGCCCAGGCCGCGAGTGCAACGGGCAGGGCACCCGACTGACCAATCTCTTCGGCGATCTTGGAGACGACAAACAACACAAA
This sequence comes from Rhodopila sp., assembly GCA_025355085.1. Classification (GTDB taxonomy): domain Bacteria; phylum Pseudomonadota; class Alphaproteobacteria; order Acetobacterales; family Acetobacteraceae; genus Rhodopila. The sequence continues at coordinate 11,360 of JANXLQ010000299.1, read as the reverse complement.
TCCAGCAGCGACTCCGCTGCCGATCATCTTCGCCACGCCGCCGCGGCGGGCCGGTCGCATAGAGAACCCGGCCGACACCAACGTCATCGTTCCCGCCAGCAACGGCAGGGCGAGCAACGCCTGGAAATGCAGCCGGTGCCGGATCGAAGAAAACCCCGATCGGTCCAACAAGGAGATAAAACCGGGCAACGCCCAGAACGACAATGTGTCGGGTGAGGCGAAACTTTCTTGCACCCGGCTAACCGTGAGGTCGGTAGGAAGGTTGATCAGGCGCGCGGGCTCCGGCAACTGGTCCGGGCGAATCGCCCGTGCATCCTCCAGCACCCAGTTTCCATTGCCCAGCGTCGCTCGGGTTGCCTCGATCCGTGATAACAATCTGTCGGTCTCATCCAGCCGGAACACGCTCACCTGTTGCGCGATTAGCTGCTTGCCGCGCAGTTCCACCCGCTGGGCATGAATAATGGCGATCCCGCGCGGCGTGGTCTGCCGATCCGACTGACGCAGCCAAAGCTGCCCGCCGTTCAGCGCCAGTGGGCCGCCGCCGGCGCGCAGGTAAGCGTTGTCCAGCGCCTCGGCCCTCGCCAGCATGACGGAGGAGACCGGGCTGACCAGTACCGTGGCGATCACACCCAGCAGCACCGCGAAAAACGTCGGCGCCGTCAAAAACTCCCACGCCGAAATCCCCGATGCCCGGGCCACGATCAATTCCGATGACCGGGTGAGGCGCCAGAAGCACAGGATGCCGCCCAGCAACACCGCGAACGGCAGTATCTGCATGGCGACATAGGGCAGTCGCAGCGCGGCAATCTGACTGACCAGGCCGAAACTGACATCGGGACGGCTGGTGGACCGGCGCAACAACTCGATAAAATCGAACATTGCCACCAGCCCGGCCAGCGCCAGCAGCATCCCGCCGACAGACAAAGCGAACTGGCGGACGATATAAAGCGACAGGGTGACGGCGGCGGTCATGCGGTCAGACTTCTGCCCGCTGCGTGTGGAAAAACTCTAACCGAGGTCCCAGCAACAGCCAGCCGGCAACGACGCCGGGTACAGTGGCGTGCAGCCAAATGAGTATCAGCAGGTTGTTGTCCCGCGCGGCAAGTGTGCCGAACGCCAGACCGAGCGCCAGTAGGGCGACCATGGCGCCAACTGTGACCAGGGGGCGCAGAATACCGCCGTGACGCCGGAACGTCCCGCCCAATGCTGAAAACAGGCCGACCATGGCATAGGACAACGTGGCCAGGGGTGCCGTCAGTCGCTTGTGGCCTTCAGCAATCCATTTAGGCCGGTCGCGTTCGAAATAGGGGGCATCGTAAAGCAGTTGCCTTAATGGAAGTTCCGACATGTCGATCGGACGGGCGGTGCCATCCTTGACGGCTTCGGTCAGATCGATCTGGTTCTCCCGGAACGTCAGGATGTCCAGCCGGCCGGACTGATGGTCAACCACCTGGCGGCTGCCGTCCAGCAGCAGTACCCGTGGCCCGTTGAGACCATCCAGAAGCCGCCCGCGCTCTGCCAGGATCGTGGCATGGGCCGACGGGTCGCGGGCATCGTCCACGAAGATGCCCCGCAAGGTTCCGTTTTGATCGCGGGAACGCACGTACACCGTCAGTTTGTCCGATAGTGGAGTAAAGACCCCGTCCTGGAGCAAGAAAGCGGCCAGCCGGTTGCGGATCTGCCACTGAAACTCCTTGAAGTCCGCCATCGCGGAGGGAACGCCCCAAATACTCAGACCGTATCCGATCAGCGTCACCAGCACCGCAACCGCGAGGGCCGGCCGCGCCAGCGCCCAGGGGGACAGACCCGAGGCACGCATCACCGTCAGTTCCCGATCCGCGGACATGCGTTGATAGACGAACTGGATCACCACATAGGTCATGATCGGCAGTATCACCGCGACAAAGCTGGGTATGAGCAGCGATGTGAGGTGGATGAAGACGGCAAATGACAGGCCGCGATTGACCACCAGATCCACGAACCGGAGCGATTGAGTCAGCCAGATAAGCGCGGTCAGACCGCTGGTCGCAACCACCAGCGCGACCAGCACCTGACGGAAGATATAAATATCCAACCGCGTGAACGTCTTTCCGGAGCGCATGTGGCTTTCTGCGACAGGCCAGGGCGCGATGCAACCGGGCAATTCTTCATGGTTGGGCAAGGCTGGCGCGGGAAGGTAGTCGCGTGTGTGTCGCGGCCCGCCGCAGAGCGCCGGGAAACACGGCGGCGGCACGCACGACGGCGGATTGGATTGGGCCGCTCAGGCAGGCGCGATGAAGAATACCGGCAAGGCGCATCTGGCCAGCCAGCGTGCGTCCGAGCGTCTGCTGATAGGTTGGTGCGGTTGCACCGGAGAGCCATGTCTCGGCTGCGGCGGTTCCGCTGTGCAGCGCGATGGCGATGCCATCTCCCGTCAGGGATGGGATCACCGCTGCCTGATCGCCGAGACGGTACAATTCGTCGGGGCAAGAGGATCCAGCCCGATACCCATACGGAATTCCGGCCACCGCCAGCGGACGGGGCAGCAGCGCCCGGGCGCCAGGAAGTATCGCCGCGAACCGCCGGCTACGGTGCGCGATCGCCGCGATCAGGCTGGCCCAGCTTCCGCCAAATAACTGAAACGCGGCGCGTTGGACAGCAATGCAGAGGACGGTCCGGCCCTCCTCGACCTGTTGCATGCCGGCATAACCACCAGGGAACAGTGTCAGTTCGACGGCACCGTCCAGTCGTTTCGCCGACTCAGGGGGCAGGGCGAAATACATTTTCATGCCGATGGCATCGCGGCCGGTGTGCCGGCGCGGCAGGTCTCGCAAATCGTGCTTGCCGGTGGCCTGAAACACGGAGCGGGCCGTTATCTCAGCGTGTTCGCCGGCTTTAATGGTCCAGCGGTCCCCATTGCGCGTCAGGTGTCGAACGGTTTGCCCTAGCCGTATGTCGGCTCCGGCGCGTTCAGCCTGATGCAGCAAGGCGGCATCCAGCACCCTCCGGGATAATCCCATTGCCAGAAACGGCAGCGTGGTTTCGGCCATTCGGTCGCCGTGGATCAGTCGAACCTGCCGGATTGGCGCGGCACCAAGCGCGGCGGGATCGACGCCGAGGGCTTGGGCACGCTGAATGGTATCCGCGCTGAGAAAGTCGCCGCAGACTTTGTCCGTTGGCCTGGAGGTCCGCTCGATCAAAATCGGGCGGTGGCCCGCGCGCGCGAAGGTGATCGCCGCGGCGGTGCCGGCCGGGCCAGCTCCGATAATAATCACCGGGACCCGACGCACAGTCGGAACGGGATGTACCAGGCGACGAATGCCTGTTGTTCGGTGATCCCGGCCTGACCCAGCAGCGCTTGCCACTCGGCGCGGATGAAGGCGCGGGCGATGGATATCTGGCCGTCCTCCCGCACGAACCGGTGCCAGAACATCAGCCGGGCGAGGATCGGGAACCCATAATAGGGCAAGACATGGCGATGCAGGTCGCTGATGAACCAGCCCTTTTCGGCATTGCGCGGAAGCCAGCGCAGGAAAGTGACAACTTGCTCGTCGGTCAGGTGGTGGGTGAACTGCGAGCAAACGATGAAATCGAATTTTTCGACGGGTTTGAAAGCGAACGCATCGCCGTTGAGGAAGTCGATGCGCGCGTTTGGATCGGTCGCCTCCCGCGCGGCTTGGGTTGCCCAGGGATTGAGGTCGATGCCGGTCAATTTGGCGGCGGGATAGCGCGCTCGGATTTTCCGTAATCCGTCACCGTGGCCGCAGGCGATGTCCAGCACCGAGAACTCGCCGTGCGCATGCCTGGCCAGCCAGGACAGCATCGGACGATGGGTCATGGTGGCGACGTTCACCCGGGACAGGTCGCGCAGGCACCGGCTGTAGTCGGCATAATCGGCACAGTCGGTGTCCATGCGCTCTTGCTGGGTGCTGCGCCGGGACAGGTTCATGGGCGGGCAAACGCGAACGTCTCGACCGTCAGCCCGGGCCCGAAGGCCATCGCCATGCCGGGGCCGCGCGCATCCGGTTCGGTCATGATCTTTTGCAACACGAACATCAGCGTCGCCGACGACATGTTGCCGTAGTCGCGGAGGATCTCGCGGGAAAACCGCAATGCGTCCGGCGCGAGGCCAAGACCCTGTTGGACCGAGTCCAGGATCGAACGGCCGCCGGCATGCACGGCCCACAGCACGGGCGGTTCAGGGGGCAGCAGCGCGGGTCCGAACTCTGGCAGCCAGCGGCGGATGCGGCCGGGAACCTGCCCGGACAGATGCATCTGAAACCCGGTGTCGCCAATGCGCCAGGTGATGAGGTCGTGGCTGCGTGGGATGACCGTGGCCTGGAAGCGCCCGAGCGCAACGCCCATTGGATTGGCAGTGATCAGCGCGGCGGCGGCGCCGTCGGCGAACAGCAGGAAGCTCAGCATTTTTGGCACGTCCTGGAAGTCCTCCTGCAGGTGCAGGCTGGACAGTTCCAAATTCACCACCATCACGCGCGACGCCGGGTCGGCCCGGACGATCTGATCGGCGAGTTTCAGGGCGTTGACGGCGGCAAAGCAACCCATGAAGCCGACGATCGTGCGCTGTATGCTGTCCGGCATACCAGTTGCGCGCATGATCTGGAAATCCAGGCCGGGGGCCGAGAAGCCGGTGCAACTCGCGACGATCAGGTGGGTGATGCCGGCCGGGTCAACGTCCAGCTTGCGGACGGCCTGCATCGCGAGATCGAGGGCGTGCGGCTCATATAGCGCCATGCGGGCGGCGGTGGAGGGGAAAGCGCCGCGCCGGTAGAAGCCGGTGGCGTCCACGACCTGGTCTCGCGGTTTCGGGCCGGGCTCGAAAATCGAGTAGCGGTGCTCGATGCCGGACAGCTTGGCCATGCGGTCGAATAGCATACGCTTGTGCCAGTCGGTGAGGGTGTCCCGGCCAAACTCGACGAATGCTGCGTGGATGTCATGCGGGGGAACTGCCGTACCGATGCTGTTGATCCATGCCTGGGTCACGGTTGGTCCCTTATGGTTTCCGTATGATGTGGGCAGTCCGGGCCGTTTCGCCAGGGCGGGGTGCAGTCGATGCAACATGTCTGGGCATCGCACGCCGGAAATCCTGGTTATCGCACAGCAGCCCGGGCGGTAAGCACGTCGGCATACAGTGCAAGCGCCAGCCGGCCGGCCGGCGCGATGGCATAGGTGCCGCGGGCGATTTTTTCGAACCAGCCATAGACGTCGTTACGCAGAATGGCGGTGGCTTTTGCGGACCCCGTCGCCTCGCGCATGGCGGCGGCTTTCATCGGCCCGTGGCAGGCCAACAGGTTGGCGCAGTCCAAAGCCTCTTCTCGATACGCCGTGATCCGGGGCTGCTTGTTCGTACCGCCCAAATTGTGGTCGCCGGTGCGGCGGCAGAACTCACTGAGCAGGCGGGCGCGCTGTTTCGGTTGTTTGCGCGGCTGGAACGGGCCGGGGTCGGCATGTACGACGATCATGCCGTCGCGCACGGATAGCAGACCCACACCGAGCATCCGGCAGAGACGGGACGCATCCGGCACCTGAGCGTCCCAGTTGCCGCGCGCTTTACGTCCCGGCGCGACCGCCACGGCGACATAAACAAGGTCCACGGACGGCACGCGTTGCAGCGCCTGATACAGCACCGGCAGACCGAAAGTCAGTTTCAGTTCGACCGCGATCACGGATTCGCCGCTGACCGCGACGATATCGCATTTCCCGACCTCCCCGCGCACGGCATAGCCCAGGTCTTCCAGATGGCGTTTCACCGGGGCGTAAAGGTCGCTTTCGCGCACCGGAAGAGCAGGCACCTCTATGGCAGCACCTTGCCGGGGTTCATGATGCCCGCCGGATCGATCGCCGCTTTAATCCGTTGCATCAGCGCGAGTTCCGCGCCACCGCGCCAATCCGGCATCATATACGGTTTCAGCTTTCCGATCCCATGTTCGGCCGAAAAGCTGCCGTCGTATTCCCGCACGATCTCATTCACTGCGTCCATGATGGCGTGGTCCTGCGCCAGAAACCAGGCCCCATCGGAGCCGATCGGTTGTTCGAGATTGAAGTGGATGTTGCCGTCGCCCATGTGGCCGAACGGCACGACCCGAATGCCCGGCATCAACGCCTCGCACGCGGCGGTCGCCTTGCGAATGAACGCGGGAACCTTGGAAACCGGCACCGAAACGTCGTTTTTGACGCTGGCGCCCTCGCGTTTCTGGCCCTCGGAGTGTTCTTCGCGCAGGCGCCAGAGGGCGGCGCGTTGCGCATCGGATTCGGCGATGGCGGCGTCCTGGACGATCTCGTCCGCCAGCGCCTGTTCCAGGATTTGCTCCAGCATGCCGCGCAGGCCGGCGCCGGGCCGGGGGGAGGCGAGTTCGACAAGGGCGTAGAACGGCGCGGGGGATGCCAGCGGCATTGTGGCGCCGGGAATGTGCTTTAGGACAAACGACATCCCAAGGCCGGACATCAACTCGAACGCGCTGATAGACGCGGCGTCGTGCGCCTGGAAGCGGGTAAAGAGTTGCAGCGCCGCCTCGGGGCTTTCCACGCCGCAAAGGGCGACGGCGATCTCTTTCGGCTGCGGTGCGAGTTTCAGAACAGCGGCGGTTATAATACCGAGCGTGCCTTCGGACCCAACGAACAACTGGCGCAGACAGTAGCCGGTGTTGTCTTTGCGTAAGCGCCTCAAACCGTTCCAGATCGTGCCGTCCGGCAGCACGACTTCCAGGCCCAGAACCAGGTCCCTGGCGTTGCCATAGCGCACCGTGTTGTTGCCGCCCGCGTTCACCGCCAGCACGCCGCCTATTTGCGCGGTGCCTTCCGATGAGATCGATAGCGGCAGCAGGCAGCCCTGTTCGGCAGCGGCGATCTGGGCGGCTTTCAACGTCACCCCAGCCTCGACCGTCAGCGTCATGTCGGCGGGGTCAAGGTCGCGGATGCGGTTCAGGCGCGACGTGGACAGGATCAGTTCGGACCCATCGGCGTTCGGGACGGCGCCGCCAACCATCGACGTGTTGCCGCCTTGCGGGACGATCGGCGTGCCGGAGCGCGCGCACAACGTCACGACGGCAGCGAGTTCCTGCGTGGTGCCTGGGCGGATGACGGCAGCGGTGCGGCCTTGGTACAGGCGGCGCCAGTCCTCGGCATACGGCGCGGTGTCGGATTGTTCCGTCAAGATGCCTCGGTCGCCGACGATGGCGCGGATGGCGTCGAGCAAGGCGGCGGTTGGTGCGGACGCAGGCACGGTGGCGGTATCGGGCATGGACGATTCCTCTTGCGGTCGTTCCCATTTCGGTAGGCAGACGCTTCTTCTTACCCCGTCATGGCCCGGCATGTCCGTGCCACCTGTCGCGGCACCGATGCTGGTTCGCCATCACGCGGAGGGAGAAGGCGTGCAAATCCCACCCAAACAGGATTTCCTAGTCTGTATTTTCCACTCTTTAGCCCGGTCCGGCGTTAGTCGCTACTGTCGGACTCCGTAGGCCCTGGTCCAGTCCTTCAACCAACTTTGGCTGACGCTGTCCGACTTGGTCCGATCGGCGAACCACAGCTTCTGGACTTCCGAACCGAGGCCGGGAGGGCTGACCGGCTGGCCCCTCAATGCCGAGAGGTAGCCGAGATCGCGGATCAGTACCGGCTGGCTATCATCCGATAGGCACCAATCCAGGTAAAGTTTTGCTGCCGCGGGGCGTCTGGCCGTAGCGGTGATGCCGACGAAACGCCGGGTCGGCTCGGGGCCGGATCGCGACGGTCGCCCTGCTGGCCGGCCCGGGATGCTTACCCTTTTTGCTTCGCCAGCCGGTCGAACGCTGCCAGCCGGATGATCAGCGGTTCCATCTGGCTGATTGGGATCATGTTCGGGCCGTCGCTGGGTGCTTTGTCCGGGTCCTGGTGCGTCTCGATGAACACCGCCGCCACACCGACCGCCAAAGCCGCCCGAGCCAGGACGGGGGCGAATTCTCGCTGGCCGCCCGATGAGGTGCCCTGGCCACCCGGCTGCTGTACCGAATGCGTTGCGTCGAACACCACGGGATAGCCGGTGCGCGCCATGATCGGCAGGCTGCGCATATCGCTGACCAGGGTGTTGTAGCCGAAGCTGGCACCACGCTCGCACAGCATGATGTTGTGATTGCCGGTGCTGGCGATCTTCGCGGCTACGTTCACCATGTCCCACGGCGCGAGGAACTGGCCCTTCTTGATGTTGATCGCGCGTCCGGTTTCTCCGGCGGCCAATAACAGGTCGGTTTGGCGGCACAGGAACGCCGGAATTTGCAGCACGTCCACAGCCTGAGCCGCCGGGGCGCAATGGTCGGCGGTATGCACGTCCGTCAGCACTGGCAGGCCGGTTGCCTCGCGCACATCGCTTAGGATCGTAAGGCCCGCGTCCATGCCGATCCCGCGTTCAGCCGAGGCACTGGTACGATTGGCCTTGTCGTAGCTGGATTTGTAGATGACCGGCACGCCGGTGCGGTCGGACATTTCCCGCAGTGCCCAGGCGATTTCCAGCGCATGGGCGCGGGATTCGATCTGGCAGGGACCGGCGATCAGCACGAACGGCAGGTCATTGCCGATCTCGATATTGCCGACCCGGACGACGCGTGAAGATGCGGATGTCATGTTTGAACTCCCGATGAGCCGATCGTTGTTGCCAGCAGAAAAGGGGCGGATCGAGCGTTCATGCAATCCTCATGCGCAGCAGGGCATGAACGTGCAGGATGCCGGGAGGTTTGCCAGCCGTATCGACGATGAGCGGTGATGCAACCGGGCGGTTCGTGCAGGTTCATCGTGAGCAGCGCTTCAACGGCCAGCGCGTCCGGGCCGATGGTGCGGGGCGACGGTGTCATCACCTCACCGGCCAGGCGGGTCTGCAAATCGGGTTCCATCGAGCGCCGCAAATCACCGTTGGTAAGAGTACAGAACTGGACGCCATTCTTATGGATGACGCCGAGGCTGCCAAACCGCTCATCCTGGCTCGCAGCCAGGGATACCAGACCGGCGACTTCCGTTTTCAGCACATTCCGGGCAATCTGGAGAGTGGAGGTTTTGGCGAAGTGAACGGCAGAGGCGGCGATAAAATGGCTCAAGATCGATGCGATTCCAGGATTTCGCGGTTCTATGGGCTTGCCGCGTGGCCCGGGTCAAGTTGAGAGGCGGTCCCGGAAATTCGGACAGTTGGATAAACTAATCCCGACCGGTTCCAGGACGGTAGATGCGTTAGGTTACGCGCAAGCGGCACACGGCTGAGTTCAAGGCGCGTGTTGCGTTGGAAGCCATCGAGAACGAACAGACGCTGTGGGAGATCGGCGCCGAACACGGCGTTCATCCGACCCTGGTTGTGACTTGGAAAAGAGCCGCGATTCATTGGATGACGGGAACGTTCGCGCCGGGTGCGGGGCCGGCGGAGCTTTCCAGGCTGCACGCCAAGATCGGTGAGTTGCTCATGGGGCACGATCTTTTTGGCGATAGCTTCCGGCCGATAAGCGTGGTGCGGAGGCGTGGGTTGGGCGGCATGATGAGGAGTCAAGGTTTAGCTTACCAAGCTCTCCGACCTGACAGGCGCCCCGATTTCAGAAGATTTTTTCGCTGCGCTCGCAATAGCAGGGGTAGTCTGACGTTCACCCAATTGCTCGGGCCTGGTGGACCTTGATTATAGTCCGAAGATTATTGCAGAAAAAGGTTAAATTCCCATTGCCCGGAGAATACTGCCCGAAAGCGGGCGCGATGCTGACTGCCAAAATAGCAAACGAATAGCTGCGGTCGGCGAATTAGGATCGACCACCATATAATTTTAGCGACGTTCTATCCTGGCATGCGCTAGAAGCTGCCTATGTCGGACATGAGCCTACAACACTTTCATGTGCGAATGGCCGATTATATCTGGAAGGGCGCTTTGCGGGATAAGAATGGGTGACCAAGACACGCAAGACTTCTCCGACGTCACCGAGCTCGACTCTGAAGCGGTTCCGTCCGCTGGCGAGATGTCGGCATTTGCTCCAGATAACTTCGATGAAAACACCTACCTCCGAGCGTTTCCAGACGTGGCGCAGGCTATCGCCGACGGGATTTGTAACTCGCCGTTGCAGCATTACATGGACCACGGCCGGCATGAGGAGCGTATCTCGCTCTACAGCCACCTTCTGCGGCACGGTCGGCAGATCGAAGCCTATATAGATTTCTGCGGGTACAACTCACTCGCTGGCGGCTGGATGTTCTGTGGCTGGTCCGCGGAACGCTGGGATGAAACGAAAGCGGCCAAAATCGTTGCCCGGTTCAACGATGGCGATGTGGCGGGTGAATCCATAACAGCCTTCTACCGCCGGGATGGGCTGAGGGGACGCGGCATCGGCCTCGTCCTGTTCATTCAAGGTAGCAACGAATTGCTCGGTGGTTTGGCCTCCATCGAGTTACGGGTGGATGGCGAACTGCTGACGATCGCCGTCGAGTCCGGTGCCCGGGCAATGTCGGATCAGGACGTCGCGTCCACGGTTCGGCAGATACTGTTGGCCGAATCGGAATCCGCCCACTGCCGCGAACTGTTCATGCTGATTTCCACCAGCGGTTATGGGCGTTTGAGGCACCCGCTCAATACGTTGGATGGCTTCGTCGATCTGTGCGGCTACCACATTGCCTCCGGTGGCTGGTTCTTTTGCGGTTGGGTCACAAGATCGTGGGACACCCAAGTAGGGCCCGACGCGTTCATTGTCCGCTTTGTCGATGGCAGCCTTGCCAGCGATGAAACCGTTACCGGCTTTTATCCCCGCGACGATATGGAGGGCCGTGGTACCGGCTTTGTCATGTTCGTGCGCGGATCCGGCCGCCCCCTTGGTAGCCTGACGTCCATTGAAGTGTTGTCAGGCGGGGTACCGTCGTTCATTCGGGCGTCCGCGGCCACGCAGCGCCTGCGGGAGGCAGAACTGGTCGCACGTCTGCGACCGATCAATGTCCAGGTGGCCGACCTCGATACCAACGTCGCGCTACAGTCGTTCCTGTCCCGTCAGCAGTATGTCGGGATTGATACGCTGTCGGCGCTCTCGGATAGGATTTTTTTGGAATTCGATGAGGTTATCGCCTGCCCGCCGGGCGGGGTGGTGATCATGGGATGGTTCCTGGCCAAGCCAGGAATCGTGCGCTCGATACGACTGAGGTCGAGTACGATGAGCGAGCCGGTGGATTTTGAAAATTGTATTAAAATACAAAGACCGGACGTTGCCGCCAGTGTGGGTGCCGAACATGGTTTCGACGACTCGCGCTGCGGGTTCATCGCTTTTGTGCCCTGCCCCCTGCTGTCCAATACCGAAATGTATATGGAAGTGGAGACCGCCCAGCGTGAGGTGGGCTACCGCAAATTACCGCCTTCGAAGCTGGCCGGGATTGCAGCCATTAAA
>JANXLQ010000282.1 GCA_025355085.1 Rhodopila sp. | reverse complement strand
CGGAGTTGCACCACCAAGCGTTCGCGAATGAATTCGAATACTGCCTGGACATTGGCCGGGCTTGTGTCAGTTGCGTCCAGCAATTGGCGCAGGTGAACGCGCAGTCCATTCTCACGGATGATTCGAATGATGCCCAACGCCGCACGCCGGAGCGCATAAGGATCCCCAGAGCCGGTCGGCTTTTCTCCAATCATGAAAAATCTGGCCAGTTGGTCGATTTTGTCGGCCAGACCGACAGCGATTGAGATCAAGGCAGTAGGTACTGGTTCAGTTGGACCACGCGGGGCGTAGTGGTCGCGAATGGCGTCGGCCACCTCAGCAACTTCGCCATCATGCAAGGCATAATAACGCCCGATAACTCCTTGCAACTCGGGAAACTCTCCCACCATACCAGAAACCAAATCGGCCTTGGCAAGTCTGGCCGCCCGTCGCGTCTTTTGAGCGGGCCACTCCTCAGCCCCGATGCGGGTGGCGATCAGACCGGCCAGATTCTCTAATCGCCGCACGCGGTCACCCTGGGTACCCAACTTGGCCTGAAACGTAACCTTGTCCAGCGCCGGGATACGCGTTTCCAGCCGGGTCTTACGATCCAAATCCCAGAAATGCCGAGCGTCCGCGAACCGCGCCCGCAGCACGCGCTCATTGCCTGCAATGATCGCGGCGCCGTGGTCGTCGGCATCGATGTTGGCAACGAACGCGAACCAGGGGGCCGCCGCGCCATCCGCCGTGCGCAACGCGAAGTAGCGCTGGTTGACGCGCATGGACACCTGCATGACCTCCGGCGGCAAATCCATATGCTCCTCGGCGATCCGGCCGAGATGCGGCACCGGCCATTCTACGAGTCCTGAAACCTCATCCAACAGGCCAGGATCGTCCACCACGGTCAAATGCTTTTCAGCGGCGAGGCCCGCGACTCGGTCAGCGATGACGCGCTTGCGGCCGGCGGCATCGACCAGGACATTCCGAGCCAGCAATCCAGCCCGCCAGTCGGCGGCGGACGATACCGCGAAGGCCCCGGGGGCGTGGAAACGGTGCCCCTCGGTCAGGTTACCGCTGGCCAACCCATGACCGTCGTCGGCTCCGTCGCGCAGATCGAACGGCACGATCTCGCCGTTCAGCAAACAGGTGATGCGGCGCAACGGGCGCACCCAGACGAACGTGCTGCTACCGCCCCAGCGCATGGATTTCGGCCACGCGAAGCGGCGCAACAAACCGGGCACCGTCGCGGCGATCAATGTGGCGGCAGACACGGCTTCGGACTGCTTATCCAGAACCCAGAAGTCGCCCTCCTGCCGCAATTGCTCCCGCGTCGCACCGTGCTTGCGGAGAAACCCGGTCAGCGCCTGCTCCGGCGCGGTCGCACGCGGGCCGCGTTCGGACGAGCTGGCGGCCGCGACCTGAGCAGCAACCTCGGCCCGCAGCGCGATACGGCGCGGACCGAACCAGGTCGCGACGTTGGAGGGCGAAATGGCGCCAAGGGCTGTGGTCAGAACGCGTTCGAGTTCAGCCGCCGCGCCGCGTTGCATACGGGCGGGGATTTCCTCGCTGAACAGTTCCAGGAAAAATTCGGGCATGTTCAGTCTTTCAGTGCCGGCTCGACGTCGGTTTGGGCAAAATCGTTGCCTTTGAACAGCAGGGGTTCGCGGGTTTCTTTCGCCAGGGCATAGGCGAAGCAGTCGCCATAGTTCAATCGGGCGGGGTGAACGCCACGCCCGAAGGTCCGCCACGCACGTCGCGCTATGGTTGCCTGAGAAACGGACACGGGCATCAATTCGATCTGCGCGTCATGCATGAAGTCCTCAAGCCAGTTCACCGCAAGGTCGTTGCCCCGGCGATCGACGACCATGGTCGCCTCAAGCCAATTCGAAACGGACATCCGGCGCGAGTCGGCATCCATGACGGCACGGAGATAACGCCTTCCGTCCGACTCCTGCAAAAAGATCGCGAGCACCGCCGAAGAGTCGATGATCACCGTGGCAGGCCGGTTTCATCGTCGTAGAGCCAGTTGTGATCGGAGGTGACGTCAGCCGGCATGTTGGCCTTGATGTGCCCCGCGATTGACCAGAGCTTTTCTTCCAATGCAGCCTTGTCCCGCACTCGCTGTTCGCGCTCGAGTTCCGTCCGAAGCGCTTTGGTGACGACGGTTGTCAGAGTCTCACCGGTCAACTCGGACAGGCGAGAGGCCAAGCGGTAAGCGTCCTCGCTTTTGATATTCAACTGCGTGCCCATATCCACCTCCAGGTAGATGCCTTGGGTAATATGGTAGAAATGGTCTTCCAGCGCCACATAACAAGTTGGATAGCCGGCGCGGTCATAGTGGAAAACCGTTCAGGTCGTAGAGGCAGCTATGGCCGGAGGTGATCGGCTCGCGCAGATGGGCGCGAATTTCCTTCCCGGCCGCTAGCATGCGCTCGACTTTCGCCTCAATGTCGTGATCGGAACCGTTTGCGGCATGCCCCAGATTTAGATGGTCGTTTTCGGAGACGGTCATTTCGGCACCCCCGTCCGGTTATCGTAGAGCCAGCCATAATCGGAGGTCGGAAGGTCATCCCCAAGGCTAAAGCGGATATCAGCCGTCAGGACTCGCAGGCGCTGAAGGCGAGCCTCACGATAATGGACGCCGGCGTGCGGTCCGGCGCTGAGAGGCATGGATGGCGGGCCTGCGCCCGCCATGACGATAGTGGGGAGTTCGCTAGCCATGACGACAGGGGGGGTGTCCGCCCACGACGGGTTGGCGCGCCCGGGTCACGCCGCTTCCCCTGCCACCCATGCCTCGCAGCATCCCTTCGCCAATGTGCGCACCCGGCCGATATAACTCGCCCGTTCGGTCACGCTGATCACGCCACGCGCATCCAGCAGATTGAACAGATGGCTGGCCTTGATGCACTGGTCATAGGCCGGCAGCGCCAGCTTGCGCCCAAGCAGAGCGGCGCACTCGCCTTCCGCGTCGGCGAAGTGGCGAGCCAGCATGATGGTATCGGCGAACTCAAAATTATGCGCGCTAAATTCCCGTTCGGCACGCAGGAACACGTCGCCGTACGTCACCCCGGCCCCGTTGAAATCGATGTCGAAGACGTTGTCCTTGTCCTGGACATACATCGCGAGGCGTTCCAGCCCGTAGGTCATCTCAAAGCTGGGGAACGTGACCGGGATACCGCCAACCTGCTGGAAATAGGTGAACTGACCGACCTCCATGCCATCGCACCAGACCTCCCACCCCAGGCCCCAGGCGCCCAGGGTCGGGCTTTCCCAGTCGTCCTCCACAAAGCGGAAATCGTGACGCAGAGGATCGAGCCCAATCTCGCGGTACGACGCCAGCAGCAGCTCCTGCGCGTCCGCCGGGCTCGGCTTCATAATGACCTGATACTGATAGTAGTGCTGCAGCCGGTTGGGGTTTTCCCCATAGCGCCCATCGGCCGGGCGGCGGCTGGGCTGGACATAGGCGGCGCGCCAAGGCTTCGGCCCCAGGGCACGCAACGTGGTTGCCGGATGGAACGTGCCGGCTCCCATCTCCACGTCATACGGTTGCAGGATGACGCAGCCCTGCCGCGCCCAAAAGCCCTGAAGCCGCAGAATTAGGTCCTGAAAGCTCGGTGCGGTCACGGTCATCGCGGTCCTGGTGGTCTGTCGGTTCCTGTCCGGGGCACCCCTGACAATTCCGCGCATTAAGCATCCCGGCCCAGTCTGGACAAGCGGTGGCGTGAAATTGAAGATATTTGCCAATGTTGCAATGATCCGAGGGGCGGTAAGAAGCGTAATCCAGGTATGGAAAAAATCTCCCGCGCGATCCTTGCAACCGCAATCGGCATCCTGGGCATTGCATTGGTCGCGGGCTGCGCAGCCGACCCGCGTCCGTTGACAACAGCCCCCGCCGTGGAACTCGATCGCTACGCCGGGCGCTGGTACGTCATCGCGAACATTCCGTATTTTGCCGAACGCGGAAACGTGGGCAGCTATTTCGATATCGATTTTCAGGCCGGCGGAAACTTGATCGACGTCTATACCGGGCAAGCGAAAAACTTCGACGCACCCGCGAAATCATACCTGCTGAATGGTTACGTCGTGCCCGGAACCGGCAACGCGCACTGGCGGGAAAGCCCGTTTTGGCCGGTGTACCTGTCGTATCTCATCCTTTACGTCGATCCGGACTACCAAACCGCGCTGGTCGGATATCCCGGCCGAGGCTATGGCTGGGTGCTCGCCCGCCAGCCGGTAATCGACGATGCGACCTATCAATCGCTGCTCCACCGGATGCAGGATCAAGGCTACGACATCGGCCTGTTCCGTCGCGTCGCTCAGATTCCCGTGCAAATCGGCAATCCCGACTTCCAATAACCCCGCCAAGCAGTCTATGTGCGGCTCGCCGGACCCGGTGTGCGACTCGTTCGCGATCGGTCCCGGCCCGACATTGTTCAAGATATGAGGCTTTGACGACATGACCGATAACCGGCCGGCCCCTGGCGCAATCAACCACATCGCCCGGACGACGCTTCTCTTAACCGGCCTGTTGCTGGCGGGATGCTCCGCGAATCCGGCAACCGGCCCGGGTGGGTCCAGGCTGCGGGTGTTTGCGACCGATCTGACTGGCGGAGCAAAGACGTGTGTCGCGCCGAAGATCGTGCCGGTCGAGGGCAAGACCACCGAGTCGGCGATAGGTATGACCAACGATGGCGGCTGGTGCGGCCTGCTTGTGGGTCAGGGCGGTGCAAAACCGTTCGACGCCGGCCTGCTGACGGGACGCCCGAACCACGGCACCGTTACGATCCATACCGTCGGAGACGACACGCGGGTCGATTACACGCCCGATCGCGGCTTTACCGGCAACGACAGCTTCTCGGTGAAGCTGATCCCCGGCAGTGGGATCGTGCATGTCACGGTAGCAGTGACCTCGATGGTGGCCACGACCACGGCGAAGCCCTGAGCCATTCCGCCGGGGGCCTGGATCAATCGCGTCCGAAAACAGCCAGACAGCAGTTCACATTTTGATGTTCGCGGCCGCGATTACCTTCCTCGTCATGGTGCGCGAAAACGCACCATGACGACCAGGAACACAATCGCCGCTTTGCCAAAATGAGAACTGCTGACGGCCAGACCTTCCACTGGAACGCTGCTTAATATCCAGTGCGTTCCGGGGGACTGGCGATGACGGACGATACGACGCTCGATCTGGACCACGAGGCTTGTTACCGAGTGATTGTGGATCGGGATGCCTGGTTTGACGGGCGGTTGTTCACGGGGGTGAAGACCACCGGGATCTACTGCCGTCCCATTTGCCCGGCGCGGGCCCCGCGATCGCAGAACGCCGTCTTTTTTCCGGCAGCAGCGGCGGCGCACGAAGCCGGGTTCCGCCCGTGCCTGCGCTGCCGGCCAGAGACATCCCCCGACCTCGGCGCTTGGCGAGGCGCGTCCAACACGGTCTCACGCGCGCTGGCTTTGATTGAACTCGGCGCGCTGGACGAAGGATCGGTCGATGACCTGGCCAGCCGGGTCGGGATCGCCGAACCGCAACTCCGGGTGCTGTTTCGGCAGCATCTCGGGGCGTCGCCAGTAGCGGTGGCGCAAAGCCGGCAAGTGTTGCTGGCGACGCAGTTGATCCACGAGACCCGGCTGCCAATGACCGAAATCGCCATGGCGGCCGGGTTTGGCAGCCTGCGGCAGTTCAACGGCACGTTTCAGGTGTTGTTCAAACGCCCGCCGGCGGCGCTGCGCAAATCCGGCGGACTCGATGTATCCGCTGGTCCACACGGTGAGATCACCCTGCTGCTGCGGTATCGCCCCCCCTACGACTGGCCCGCCATGCTGAGGTTTCTGCGCGTCCGCGCGATCGCCGGGGTGGAATGTGTGGAGGGCGATATCTATCGCCGGACCATCGGACTGGGCGGACACCAGGGCACCGTCTCTGTCCAGCCGGGCGGCGGCAATGCGTTGAAAGCGACGGTGCGGTTTCCAGCGTTATCCGCCCTGCCCCAGATTATTGCCCGGCTGAGGCGTGTGTTCGATCTGGCGGCCGACCCGGATGCGATCGCGTTGCAACTGGTCAAGGACCCGGCTTTGGCCCCGTTGGTCGCGGCTCGCCCCGGGCTGCGGGTGCCGGGCGCCTGGGATGGCTTCGAATTGGCGGTGCGCGCGGTGCTGGGGCAACAGATCACCGTCCCCGGTGCGATCCGGCTGGCTGGCACACTGGTGGCAAGGTTCGGCGCACGGCTGGACGAACCGGACGGGGCGCTGACCCACATTTTCCCGGAACCGGCAGTGTTGGCCGGCGTCGATCCGGCGTCGATGGGGATGCCAAAAAGCCGAGGCGTCGCACTGATGGCGGTCGCGGCGGCGGTTGTAGCGGACGCGGGGATCTTCTCCACCGGGCGAGGGTTGGAGGAAGCCGTGGCAACACTGCGGGCACTCCCCGGCATCGGCGAGTGGACCGCGCAGTACATCGCAATGCGGCAATTACGCGAACCGGACGCCTTCCCGGCTGCGGATATCGGCCTGATGCGGGCGATGGCGGACGCGGACGGCTTGCGGCCGACCGCCAGGGACTTGCTGGCCAGGGCGGAAACATGGCGCCCCTGGCGCGCCTACGCCGCACAACATCTGTGGGCCAGCGCATGACCCGGTTCTTCCAGGAGACCTTCCCCACGCCCACCGGCACGATGCTCCTGCTGACGGACGAGCATGAAAAAATCCGTGCGCTGGACTGGGAGGATTATGCCGATCGCATGCACCGGCTGCTGCGGCTGCAGTACGGGACGGTCAGCCAGGAGCCTCGGGATGGTATTTCGCAGGCGCGCCGGGCAGTAGAGGGGTATTTTGAGGGGGCGTTAGGAACGATTGATAACCTGCCGGTAAAAACCAACGGAACGGCGTTTCAACGCGAAGTCTGGGCAGCACTGCGCTTTGTCCCGACGGGGCAAACGACAACATACGGTGCGCTGGCGGTCACGCTTGGCCGGCCCAAAGCGGTGCGGGCGGTTGGGGCGGCCAACGGCGCCAATCCGATCGGGATTGTTGTGCCGTGCCATCGGGTGATTGGTGCGAATGCGTCGCTCACGGGCTATGGCGGCGGCCTTGAAAGAAAGCGCTGGCTGCTTCGGCATGAAGGCGCAACGCGGGGCGTGTGATCCGCCGGGTTGCCGGGGATCTAACGCGTAACCGCCACCGCAACCTCGTTCCGCCGCAGGAAGGGGATGGCGAACGGAGGATCATAGTTGAATTGAAATATTCCACCCTCTGGATTCCAAGTAGATTGCGCCAGTGCGGAAAACAGGATTGCCGCGTTATGATCGCGGGAAACCTCATCGGCGATGCCGGAATAGCGACGCGCGGCGATTGTGCTTTCCGGCACCTCAACCAGGCGAAGACGGGGATCCACGGGCGCCGGTGCCCCGGTTTTGGCGACCTCTATCGGCAGGAAGAACCGCATGCCGGTACTTGTCGTCTGCACCGGCGTGGTCATCGCGATCCGCTGTACGTCCGTGCGCACTGGCGCCGTCATGGCGATCTTCTGCTCACGCTGGTTCGCGCCGGTGATGTAGCGAAACAGCAGCAAGAAAGCCTCGCTGGCGGCTTTGTCCCGGTCGGCGCCTTCGACTGTTGCCTCTATCGCCAGACGGGCGTCGTAGCGGCGGACTTCGACGCTTTGGCCAAGGTCCTGGATCACGACGTAGTGCGGTTGCTCATACGCAAAGCGCAGACCGAACACTGACGTTATCGATTCGGCGAAGGTGAGCAGGTAATACAGAATGCTGGACATCCGATAGCTCCTGGACGATGCGTAGAGATGGGTCCAGCCTGGGATTTGACAATCCCGAGCGAATCCGAGGTTTTTTATAAATGCTGACGCGAACGACCGACTACGACCGGCTTTACCGAGACTTCGCCTGGAAGGTGCCGGCCCGTTACAATATCGGCGTCGATACCTGCGACAAGCATGCAGACGGGTCCGGCAAACTGGCGCTGATCTTCGTCGCCGAAACCGGCGTGGCGACGGAATTTTCGTTCGACTACTTTCGGGGCCAATCCAATCGTTTCGCGAATGTCCTTGGCGCGCACGGCTTCGGCCGTGGCGACCGGCTGGCGATCCTGTTGCAACAGGCCCCGGAGACCGCGATCGCACATCTGGCGGCGTTCAAGGCGGGTCTGATCTCCGTCCCGCTGTTCACGTTGTTCGGAGAGGACGCCCTGCAATTCCGCCTGTCCGACAGCGGCGCACGCGGCATCGTCACCGATGCGGCCGGCGCGGAAAAGATACGGTCGATCCGGCACCTGCTACCCGGGTTACAGCAGGTTTTCGTTATTGGTCCGGCTTTCGACACGCTGTTGGAGAAAGCGGCCGATCGTTTCGTTCCAATCGAAACCGGACCCGGCGATCCGGCCCTTCTTGTCTATACATCCGGCACAACGGGGAACCCGAAAGGTGCCCTGCACGCCCATCGCGTTCTGCTCGGGCATCTGCCGGGCGTCGAACTGCCGCAGAATTTCTTCCCGCAGCCGGGGGATCGATTCTGGACTCCCGCTGATTGGGCCTGGGTCGGCGGCCTGCTGGATGTGCTGCTGCCGGCCTGGCATCATGGCGTGCCGGTCGTCGCCCACCGCGCCCGCAAGTTCGATCCGTTGGAGGCCGCCGATTTGATCGTACGCCATCGGGTCCGCAACACGTTCCTGCCGCCCACCGCGCTGAAGTTGATGCGCATAGCGGGTGCGAAGGCCACCGGACTGCGCAGCATAGGCAGCGGCGGCGAAACATTGGGCGGGGAACTGCTGGACTGGGCAACCGAAACGTTCGGAGTGACACCGAACGAGTTCTACGGCCAAACCGAATGCAACCTCGTCGCGTGCAACAACAGCACACTATTCCCAATCCGGCCAGGATCGTTGGGACGCGCGGTCCCCGGACACGCGGTTGCGATTGTGGATGAGGGCGGGCGCCCGTTACCGGCGGGACAGGTCGGAATGATCGGCGTGCGCCGGCCCGATCCGGTGATGTTCCTGGGATACTGGAACAACCCCGAGGCAACCACTGCCAAATACGCCGGCGATTACCTTCTAACCGGCGACCTCGCTCGGTTGGACGAGGATGGATACTTCTGGTTCGCCGGACGCTCCGACGACCTGATCACCAGCGCCGGATACCGAATCGGGCCGGGAGAGATAGAGGACTGCCTGATCCGCCATCCCGCCGTCAGCATGGCCGCCGTCGCCGGCATCCCCGACCCGGTGCGGACAGAGGCAGTCAAAGCCTGGATCGTCTTGCGGTCCGGTTGGACAGCCTCGGCGGATCTGGCCACGGAGATACAATCGTTCGTAAAAACGCGGCTGGCCGCCCATGAATACCCCAGGCATGTGGAATTCGTGGACGAACTACCCATGACCGCGACCGGCAAGATCATCCGGCGGCAACTGCGGGAGCGTGGGTAAATTACTGCGTTAACACTGATACCAACGGCCCTATGTTCTGACCCTCACCGTCATGGCAGGCGAAG
>JANXLQ010000218.1 GCA_025355085.1 Rhodopila sp. | reverse complement strand
TATTGTGTTGCCGCACGGCATTGACCTCCTGAGTTCCGGTGACGTCGCCAAACGTCGGAATCTGAGTAGAATCAATGCTGTGCGATTTGTACAGCGGTATGTTGCGATTAGGACTCAAAAAACGTGCCAGACAGCCGTGGGCCAAGCCCGGCCATGACGGAGAGAATAAAGCCTCGTCCGGGAAAAAATATTCTCTGCCGACCGCTTAAGTTAGCGCCTATGCGAGCATGCCTCTTCGTCTTAGCGGGCGACTGCCACCGTTTTGCCAAAACGAGAATTGCTGCACGGGGACGATGTCGATGCGTATTCCGCTATATGATCTCTGCGCTACCTCCATCGCCCGTTGGCGTCATCGCGCGCTGACGGATTGCTGTATCGTCCGCATCGAACTGCTTGTTGTTTAGGATTTAACGCTGATGACAGAAACCACCGGACGCTTGGCTCGCGGTAACGGCACGGAGCTGGCGTGGGTGCGCCTGGAGGGATCCAGCCCGACGGTCGTGTTCTTGCCCGGCTTTCGCTCCGACATGACCGGAGACAAGGCAACGGCGCTGGCGGCGTTTTGCGCCGAACGCGGGAACGGGATGCTGCGGTTCGATTATTCGGGGCACGGTGCGAGCAGCGGCGACTTCCTGGACGGCACGATCGGCGCCTGGGCGGCGGATGCGCTGGCGGCGATCGACGCGCTGACGACGGGGCCGTTGATTCTGGTTGGTTCGTCCATGGGTGGCTGGATCGCCCTTCTGACCGCCATTGCCCGGCCGGATCGCGTCGTCGCGCTGGTCGGCATTGCCGCCGCACCGGATTTCACCCAGCGGCTTATGTGGGATTCCATGGCGCCATCCGAACGCGCGACGTTGGAGCGGGACGGTGTGCTGTATGTGCCAAGTCAGTATGGCGAGCCGACGCCGATCACCCGCGCGTTGATACGGGATGGCGCGAACCACCTTGTCCTGACCGGCCCTGTGCCGATCCGGTGCCCTATAAGGCTGCTGCATGGTCAGGCAGACCCGGACGTGCCGTGGGAACTGGCGCTGCGCATCGCGGAACGGGTGGAAACCGCTGACGCCCGCGTGATCCTGGTGAAGGACGGCGACCATCGGTTGTCCCGGCCGAGCGATCTGACGTTGTTAGGGCAGACCGTTGCCGCGCTCTTGGGTCAGGATAGCACGTAGGCCCTCACGATAGGTCGGGTAGAGCCACGCCAGTCCCAGCGCCGCCTTTGTTTTGGCGCTGGCGACCTTGCGATTCTCCGCCCAGAAGCTGCGGGCCATCGGACTCATTCCGGGAAGGGCGTCCTCGAACGCAACGGGCGGCGGGGGCATTAGGCCCAGAAGAGAGGCAGCCTCGGTCACCACGACGGCACTTTCGGATGGTTCGTCGTCGGCGAGGTTCAACACCCGGCGTCCGGATGGGCGATCCTGCGACATGGCGGCGACGACCGCTCGGGCGATGTCGTCGCGATGGATGCGGCCGAACTGATGCCCCGGTTTCACCATCCGGCGCGCGCGGCCCGTCCTTAAATCATCGAATGCGGATCGGCCGGGACCATAAATGCCAGCCAACCGGAAGAGATCGACGGGGCAGCGGCCGGCGAACCGGGTCCAGGCGTCTTCGGCCTCTACCCGGCGCTGGCCGCGGTCCTGGGTTGGGGCGGGTGGTGTGGCTTCATTGACCCAGCCGCCGCCTCGGTCGCCATAAACGACCGTGCTGGACAGGTAGCCGATCCACCGTAAATTTGGTGCGGCGGCGATGGCAGCGGCGTACCGGGCCAGAACCGGATCACCGGACGGGCCGGGGCCGGCGGTGCTCACAAGATGCGTGGCGGTCTGGATCGCCAGGTCCGCCGCATCGAACGCGATGCTTCCGGACATGGCGGCGCGTGAAGTGCCTGCGACTTCGAAGCCGGCGGAGCGGGCCGCGACGGCGATGGCCGAACCGCTGTAACCGAGACCGAAGATCAATAACCGTTTCATGCCGCCCCCCGCCGTTTCAGGATCGCCTGCCCAAGCGCCCCCAGGCCGAAATTGATCAGAATGCCGGCCAGGGCCAACAGCACCAGGGCGGCGAACATGCGCGGCATCTCCAACCGGAAGCTGGACTCCAGGATGCGGTATGCCAGTCCGGAGGCAAACCCGCCCGATCCCGCGACCAATTCCGCCACGACGGCGCCGACCAGGGCAAGGCCGCCGGAGATACGCAGGCCGGACAGGAAGTAGGGCAGGGCGGCGGGCACGCGCAGCAGGGCCATGGTCCTCCAGCGGTTGGCTCCATAAAGCCGGAACAGGTCGTTCAATTCCGGAGGCGCCGAGGCCAATCCCGTCGCGGTGTTGGCGAATAGCGGGAAGAACGCAACGATGGTGGCGCAGACGATCAGCGCGACGAGCGGTTCGCCCACCCAAATGATGATCAGTGGTGCGATGGCGGGCAGCGGCGTGACCTGAAGAGCGACCGCCCAGGGCTGGATCGCAGCTTGTGCCAGCCGGCTGGCGGACATGCCGGCTGCCATGCCCGCACCGAGCACCGAAGCGACCAACAGTGCTGCGAACGTCACGAATAACGTCGAGGCCAGCGCCTGCAGCAGCCCCAGCGGATCGGCCACGAACGCACCGATGATCGCGATTGGGCCGGGCAACTGATAGACCGGCACCTCGGCAATCCGCACCGCAGCCTCCCACAGCCCCAACGCGAGCAGACCGAACAAGGCCGGCGCCCATTTCATCATCGCAGCGCTTCCCCCATGCCCCGGGTGATTTCGGCCACAAGAGCGGCGTAGGCGGGGGCCAGACGGGTTTCGGGGCCAGACGTCAGGGACGACGCGATCTCCCGGTCGATACGGCCGGGACGCGGGGTCATCAGCACGATGCGACGCGCCAGGAAGGCGGCCTCGTAGATCGAGTGGGTCACGAACACGACCGTGCAACCCGCTTGATGCCAGACCTCCAGCAGGTCGGCTTGCAGCTTGTGGCGGGTGAACTCGTCCAGTGCGGCGAAGGGTTCGTCCATCAATAGCAGACGAGGCTTGGTGACCAAGGCCCGCGCGATCGACACACGCATTCGCATGCCGCCGGAAAGCTGGCGCGGGCGGGATTTTTCGAAACCGGCCAGACCAACGCCATGCAGCGCGGCATGGACCCGAGGCATCGCGGCATCGCGGGACAGACCGCGCAGGCGCAGCGGCAGGAACACGTTATCCTCGGCCGTCGCCCAGGGCAGCAGCGTCGCATCCTGGAACACATAGCCGATGCCGCCGGGTTCAGGTGGTCCGTCGTCCCATGCCAGCCGGCCGCTGTCGGGTTGGTCCAATCCGGCGATCAGCCGCAGCAGCGTCGATTTACCGCAGCCGGAGGGGCCGAGGAGGGCGACGAAATCGGATTCCGTCAGACGCAGCGAGGCATCCCGGAGCGCTTCGACCCCACCGGGAAAGCGGCGGCCGACGTTGTTGACGGTCAGCACGCGGGAAGTCCGGCGTTGTTGATGGTCAGCACGCCGGAAGTCCGGCGATAACGAATCGTTCCGGGGGCGTTGTTGGTCGCGGGATCAATGCTTCAGGTCCATCCCGGCCTTCTGATTAACGAACTGCAGCGTATAGGCTTTGGTAACGTCCAGTCCCTTTGGATACACACCGGCGTCGGAAACGGTCTGATAGAACTCCGCCCATCGTTCAGCATTCATCGCACCAATTCCCAGCGTCAACGCATCGCCCGAATCCAGGATGCCGTGCGCCTTCATAGAACTGAGTCCGTAGGCGATCAGCGCGTCGTTCATCTCCGGATTGGCCTGCTTGATTAGTTCGTTGCCCGGTGCGGGGTCGCCGTAAAGGTAGGAGTACCAGCCCTCGACCGACGCATCGATAAACCGTTTCACCAGATCGGGCTGCTGCTCTATCTTCTTATCCGACGTCGCGATCATGCTGGCGTAGCCTTTGAAGCCGGTATCACCGAGCAGCAGGACTACGGGTTCGAAGTGGGCGGCTTGTTGGACGGAAAACGGTTCCGACCCGAGGTAACCCTGCTGGATCGCATTCTTATCCGCCAGGAATGGTGCGAGATTGAAGGTGTACGGCCGGATCTGGCTGTCGGAATAGCCGTACTTCGCCTTGAGATAGGTCCACCAGCCAACCCGCGAATCCGCGCTGATCATGATCGGTTTTCCCTTCAGCGCCGGGAAACTATCGTTCCCCTGCCCGGGATGCGCGATCAGGACCACCGGATCCTTCTGGAACATGCCCGCCACCGCTCGGAATGGTATGTTCTCTTTCACAAAATTCAGCGCCAGGAAGGCGTTCGAGGAAATATTGAAATCCAGCCGCCCGGCCAGCAGCAACTGCGTGTGGTTGACCTGCGGGCCACCCTGCTGGATCGTCACATCCAGCCCGTGTTTGGCATAGATGCCGGTGGCGACGGCCTGATAGTAGCCGCCGTATTCCGCCTCCGCCTTCCAATCCAGGCCGAAGGTCACCTTGTCGTTGGCGCGGGCAGCGCCGGAGATAAGCAGCAAAGATAGAATCGCGACCAGACGACGCATCGAAAGGGGTTCCTTCCCGAGGTTCGATGCGGAGAATGGCACCGAAACGCAGGGAGGCAAGATGGGGTCGGAACTGAGCTACGGGTTGGCGGGCCGGCGTGCGATCGTCACCGGGCATCGCGGCGGTATTGGCGGCGCCATCCACGATGTTTTATCGCGTGACGGCGTGGAGGTGATCGGCCTCGATCTACCCGATTTCGACCTGTCCGATACCGCCACGCTGGAGGATAGGCTGGCCACCCTGATCGACGGACGCCCGATCGATATACTGGTGAACAACGCCGGCATAACGGTCCTGGGCAGCGTGCTGGAAACGTCTCTGGCGGACGTCGAGCGGGTGTTCCGGGTCAATTTCCTCGCCGCCTACGCGTTGATGCGGGCGGTGCTGCCGGGAATGGCGGAACGGCGCCGGGGCTCCATCGTCAACATTGCCTCCGACCAGGCGTTGATCGGCAAACAGGTCAGCGCGGCGTATGGCGCGTCGAAGGCAGCCATCGCGCAGCTTTCCCGGTCGGCGGCGCTGGACTGGGCGCGGTTCGGTATTCGGGTAAACTGTATCGCTCCGGGTTCTACCGACACAGCCATGCTGGCGGCCGTCATTGGCGATCTGTCGGCGAAATATCCGGATCGGTTCCCGGTTTCATCGGCCGATGCGTATAAATCCGGGGTGCCGCTGGGCCGTTTTGCCGCTCCGTCCGAGATCGCCGCCGCAGTGGCTTTCCTGGCGTCCGATGCGGCGTCGTTCATTACTGGCGTGGTGCTGCCGGTAGATGGCGGCGGAACCGCGCAGTGAAGCGGGTTGTCGTTACGGGGGGCACGCGCGGAATCGGCAGAGCGGTGGCGGATCGGCTGGCGTCCGAAGATTGGGACGTGGTGGTTTTAGCACGTCATGTCGTGGCTTCTCCGCATCGGGTTATTGCGTGCGACGTGGCTGACGCCGCCGCCGTACGCTCCGTATTCGCAGGGTTCCGGCGGGTCGATGCGCTGGTGAACTGTGCCGGAATAGCGGGGGCGAACACACTGGATGGCGACGATGTTCTTTGGCACGCGATTATCGGTTCGAATCTGCATGGCACCTATCACTGCTGCAAAGCGGCGCTGCCGTTGTTGCCGGATGGGACTGGGCGGATCGTGAATATCGCTTCGGTCCTCGGGTTGCGGGGCGTTCCGGACCAAACCGCCTATTGTGCCGCCAAACACGCCGTGGTGGGTTTCACGCGCGCCCTGGCACTGGCGCTGGCGCCGCGCGGAATTACCGTGAATGCGCTGTGTCCGGGGTGGGTCGATACGGAGATGGCAGCGCAACGATACGCTGAACTGGGGATCACCAAGGAACAGGCTGCGGCCGGTGTGCCGACGGGACGGATAGCGTCCCCACAGGAAATCGCCGACTCGGTTATTTGGCTGCTGCGCCCCGAGGCTCGGGGTATAACCGGCCACGCCCTGCCGATCGACGGTGGCGGATTGGCGCTGCCGTGAGGTCTGCTATCCGTTAACGAGACCGCCTTCTTCCAAGCGCCCGGGCACGAATAATGCGGCGGCTAGGTCGTTGAACGCCTCGGCGCGGGTTGGGTCGATTCGGGTGCTGTGGTTAATGCGATGGCGGCTTCGCGTATTCTCCCGCGTTGAAATGGCCGTTTCCCAATGCGTAGTGGACATAGGGGGCGCCTGCGCCGGATTGCAGTGCCAGTTTCAGCGGCGGCATCGCCTCATCCGAGCGTCTTCTTTCCAGTGGCGGCAGCAGAACATCGTAATGCGCTGCGATATAGGGATTCATCCCCGGCTGATTGCCCATTGGTCGAGATTTTCGCCGATTTGCTCGATTACCGGCGACCGGTCGCCGTGCTGCTTCTGGCGGAACAGGCGCAGGCTGGGATACCAGGACAAATCATCGCGATTTCGCATCCATCGCCAGTCCGCGCTGTGCGCCAGCATAGCCCATGCCCGTCAGTTCAACTCCGCGTCATCGCGGCCTCCCGCCGGGGCGTCGCGAAAATGTCCCTCCGCCATGGGATAGTCGTCCCGGGTCAAGGCGGCCTGACCACGCTCCATCGCGGTTTCGAGATTGATGTCCACAGGATGATCTTACCAGTGCCGCATCGAACGGTTTAACAGGGCAGGGGTGGTCAATTCCGTGGCGGATGCCAACATGACGCCGATGCCCCACCCCGAGACATGGCTGAAAGTCCTTCCCAACGGCCTGTTCTGCGAGCCGGGCGGATTTTATATCGACCCGCAGCGCGCCGTTGACCGCGCCGTCATCACCCACGGCCACTCCGACCACGCCAGGCCCGGGCACCGCGCGGTGCTGGCAACCGCGGAAACCCTGGCCGTGATGCGGGTGCGGATGGGCGAGGGCAACGCCGGTCTCAGCCAGCAGGCACTGGGCTGGCACGCGCCGATCACGCTGGGCGACGTTCGCGTGTGGCTTAGTCCCGCCGGGCATGTGCTTGGCAGCGCGCAGGTGGCAATGGAGTATCAGGGATCGCGGGCGGTGGTCAGCGGCGACTACAAACGTGTGGCCGATCCGACCTGCGCCGCATTTGAACCGGTGCCCTGCGACGTGTTCGTCACCGAGGCGACATTTGCGCTGCCCGTATTCGTGCATCCTCCGCCAGCGCACGAGATCCGGCGGCTGCTTGACAGTGTGGCGCTGTTTCCGGATCGCACGCATGTCGTGGGGTGTTACGCCCTGGGCAAATGCCAGCGGCTGATCGCGTTGCTGCGGCAGGCCGGATGGGACCGCCCGATCTGGCTGCACGGCGCTTTGGCCACGATGTGCGATCTGTACCAATCACTCGGGGTTAATTTGGGCGACCTGCGGCCCGCGACTGTGGCGGCGAAGGCGGATTTGGTGGGCGCGATCGTCCTGGCCCCCCCCAGCGCCATCGCCGGCCGTTGGGCGCGGCGGTTGGAAGACCCGGTGGTGGCGCTGGCGTCGGGCTGGATGCGGGTGCGGCAGCGGGCGAAGTCGAGGGGCGTCGAACTGCCGCTGGTGATTTCCGACCACGCCGACTGGAATGAATTGAACACCACGCTGGATGAGGTTGGCGCACCGGAGGTCTGGGTAACCCACGGGCGGGAGGAGGCACTGATCCACGCGGCGGCGGGACGTGGCATCCGAGGCCGCGCGTTGCGGCTGGTCGGCTATGGCGAGGAGGATGAAACCGAAATGACGGAGGCGACCTGACATGTCCGAACCACTGGCATTCGCATTCGACGACGACGGGGCGATGATCCCTTTCAGCCGGGCTGGCTCCCCGCCCCACCAGAGCGGAAAACCGACAACAAGGTGCCATGTCCCGGATGGTATGGCGGTGACCGCTGTGTGGCGCATTGGTTCGGCGGTGTCTGCAGGTGCAGGGTTGGGCGTTAGACCGAAGCTCAGCGCCAAGCGCGGCTCAAAAGTGAATCCAAAGCATTTATTATCCGAATGTCTTCGCTGATGAGCGACGCCACAGCCGGACCAAGCGCATTACCGTGAACATTGGTAATCTGTAATGGAGCAAGAACCACACGGCGGCCGTCGATTAAGAATTGCGGTCCAAAGTCCGTGTCGGCCTGACCGAACTCCGTGGCATCCAAAAGCGGAACAACCACCCGACGCGCCGACTCTCGGAACCGATTGGATTGGACCACGACGACAAAAGGAATCGCCCGTTGATTCCGTCCGGGATTCCGGTGGACGCTCATTTGGTCAGGCATCAAAGAATGCTGAATTCATCCGCGAGCGAGCCGTGCCTGGCGACAAACGCGTCGTTTGCCGCGATGTGATCCGCAAGTTGCTGCGCACGCTGGGCCGCATTCGCCTCGGCGCCGGCAACAAAGCCGGCCAGCAGGTTTTCTACGGTTTCGGACAGGTTGGACGTGATGCTACGTGCCTGACGAACGAGGCCTTCGTTCAACGTCATGTTTACCGGGCGTTTAGGTGCTGCTCCGTCATAACCCATGGCATGCCCTCTGATATGCGTATCTTATGCGCATGCCGTCCGGCAGCCAGCAAAATCCGTGACGGGCGGTAGAAATAAGTATGGCCGGGACATGCCCGGCCATACCGATAGTAAAGACCTCGCAGATCAGCGCTTGCTGAACTGGAAGCTCCGGCGGGCCTTCGCCTTGCCGTACTTCTTGCGTTCCACGGCGCGCGAGTCACGCGTCAGGAATCCGGCAACCTTCAGGATGCTGCGCAGTTCCGGCTCGTAATATTGCAGTGCCCGGCTGATGCCATGACGAACCGCACCGGCCTGACCGGACAATCCACCACCGGCAACGGTGCAGAACACATCGAACTGGTTGTAGCGATCGGTCACCAGGAACGGCTGCGTCAGCAGCATGCGCAGGACGGGACGTGCGAAATACTGCACGACCTTCTTGCCGTTCACGATGATCTCACCCTTGCCCGGCTTGATCCAAACGCGCGCGGTGGATTCCTTGCGGCGTCCGGTCGCGTAGGAGCGGCCGAGTTCGTCGCGCTTCGGGTCGCGGTGCAGCTGGGTAGAAGCCAGCAGCGAAACGGGCGCGCCCGTACCTTCGCCATCGGCTTCAGCGGAGACCTGACGCGCGGTAAGCGCCTCTTTCAGGTCGGCGAGGGTGCCGGTTTGATTTCCTGACATCGTCTCAGACCCTCTTATTCTTCGGGTTCATCGCCGCGACGTCCAGCGTCGTCGGCTTCTGGCCATCATGCGGATGCGAGGCACCGGCATAGAGGTGCAGGTGCTTCATCTGCTTGCGCTGTAGCGGACCGCGCGTAATCATACGCTCCACAGCCTTTTCCAGCACGCGTTCCGGGTGCTTGGAGTCCAGGCGCTG
>JANXLQ010000190.1 GCA_025355085.1 Rhodopila sp. | reverse complement strand
CGTTCGCCAAGGGTATTTTGAGTAATCGGTAAAAATCGAATTGGGTCTGATATGCGTAGGTCCGGAACCTCGGGTCGGCTTGAATTGGTATTGGTCGCAGTCATTGTTGTGCCTGCCCTGTTATTTGGAGCCGCGGCCGCTTACGACCGCATGGAGCTTATCCAAGCGGCGGAGGAAGACGCGCGTTCGGCGGCGGCCTTCTCCCGGGAGCACGCACGAAAAGCCATCGAAACGCAGGAACTTCTCATTCGTGAGTTGGACCGCCGTGTTCAGGGCATGACCTGGGACCAGATTCGAGCAGCCCCGCCCTCTCTGGCGGCGGACATCCGCATCATGCATGCAGAGGTTGGTTGAGGATACGCCCCAAAATCACTCACTAGCCCGGTAATGGTGTGGCACGGGCGCGCTTGGTAATCTCGCCGACAATCCTGGGCTCGCGCGAGGGTGGTGGACGTGGCGACAGCCCTCATGCCGACGGTCATGGTGTTCGCCGATGAGCGAGGACTCCGGTTCGGGCTTGGTTGTCAATGCATCGTCGGCGCACTGGGGGCACAGCAGCGTTTGTACTTGCGGCCACTGCCGCAGGGGCACGGCTCGTTACGACCAATTTTGCGTCCTTCTCGGCGCAAAGGTGCAGGCCGTGAAGCGCTCGCGCGCGATCGCCGATGCGGCTCGAAATAGCGGTAAATCTTGCTGAGGCCCGCGATCATCATTGACAGGATTTCTTCGCGCTTGTCTGGCGCGACTGGCTCGGGCCGCATCGCCGGATCTGGGTCGTGCTCGTACGCCAGCAGCATGATCGGTATCAAAGGGCCGCCGTGTTCGTCGCTGGCGACCAACTCGCGCCAACTCGCCGGGTGTGCTTGAACGCCTCGCATAAAGCCTCGTGCCCAGTCGTTGCCGTGTGCAACGCCTTCATCGTCTTCGAGAAGCACGGGCATATAGACATCCGGCTGCTTCAGCGTCCGAAACAACGCGGACGAAATTGTGCCCCAGTGACGCATGACGAGACCCAGGATGTCCGTGGCTTGATGCTCGCTGGCGAAACAGAAATCATCGCCCCAGATCTCAGGTAGATACTCGCTGGGCAGCACCATGTCCGGACCACAGATCAACGCTGCGAAATAACCGTCAAGCGATTCCATGTTCAGGGCCGGCACCCCGATTTCATCGAGAAATTTGCCCAGCCGGTTGAGTTCGTCACCGCTTAGTGGCTGCTGAATCGTTGGGTTGTTCATGACGGATCGTTTGTTCCAATGAGGTTGGTGATGCACACCGGGGCAGGTTGCTCGCGGGCGCGCTTGGTGATCTCTCCGATCAGACCTCGGCTTGCCCGACCAGCAATTTTGCTTTGAATCTGGCGAATGCTGAGGTTCGTTGACGTGGCAAGTGTCTCGATTTCACGGACGATGCGCTGTTGGGTGGCGGGCCGACCCAAGTGTTTTCCCCGGGTTTCGGCGGCCCTCATGCCGGCGGTCACGCGTTCGCTGATGAGCGAGGACTCCAGTTCGGCCATAGCGCCGATGATGGTGAACATTGCTCGACCCATCGGGCTGTCGGTATCTACTTGATCCTGGACGCTAACGAAGCGCACGCCGAGATGGTTGAATTCTTCCAGCGCCGCCAGCAGATGGCGCGTGCTGCGCGCAAAGCGATCGAATTTCCAGACCAGAACGCAGTCGATCTCGCGGTTTCTTGCAGCTGCCATCAATGCATTAAGCTGAGGGCGGCCCTCCCGCCGTCCTGACACGCCGACATCACAGTAGTCCCGGACAACATCAAGGCCGGCATGCGACGCGTAGGCGCGAAGCCCGTCATACTGGAGGTCCGGCTTCTGCTCAGCGGTCGAGACCCGTAGGTAAAGGGCGGTTCTGGTTCCGTCCCGAGCCGTCGACGGCCGACGCTTTCGTCCATAAAGGCATTCCTTTGCGGACACCGAATGGCTACCTCCTATCCCCTTCAAAACAAACGCTCCGTTGGGCCGCCACGGCGGACCCTTTTCTGGACACTCTATGACAGCGATTGACCGTACCGCCTATCCGCGTTCGGGTGCGCGGCTGAGCCGCGAAGAACTCGGCGCCCGATACAATCTGACCGAGACGGACCTGACATTCGTGCGTGCGAATGCGCGGGGCGACGTTGGCCGTCTGCTGCTGGCAGTGCTGCTGAAGGCTCGCCAGGATTTCGGATGCTTTCCCGTGCCCGGCGAGGTTCATGCCACCATCGTTGCGCATGTCGCGACGCGGATCGGCCTGACTGCGCCACACCCGCC
>JANXLQ010000181.1 GCA_025355085.1 Rhodopila sp. | reverse complement strand
TGGCGGGAGTAGCGTTGGATTTCGTCTTCCGAAAAATCGAGGTTCATGTACCAGATGATAGGATCGATGTTCGCTTTTTGACAGAGGCACCATGACGCAATTCAACCAGACCGAGGACACCGCCCTGGTGTTGTTCTCCGGCGGACAGGACTCTTCCACATGCCTCGCCTGGGCGCTGGCGCGCTATCCGCATGTGGAGACCGTGGGTTTCCACTACGGCCAGCGCCATGCGGTGGAGATGGAGTGCCGAGAACCGATCCGTCAGGCGCTGGCGTGCGATCGCCTGGGCATCGACCACGTTGTCGATCTGACCGTCACCATCGCCGCGCTCGGGCAAACCGCGATGACGGCGGATATCGCGATCGAGATGGATCAGGGCGGATTGCCGAATACGTTTGTGCCGGGGCGCAACCTGCTGTTCCTGACCTGCGCGGCGGCGATTGCCTATCGGCGCGGGCTGCGGCGGATTGTGACCGGCGTGTGCGAGACGGACTACTCCGGCTACCCGGACTGCCGAGACGATACCGTGAAAGCTATGCAACTGGCGCTGAACCTGGGGATGCAGCGGCGCTTCGTGCTGGAAACGCCTCTGATGTGGCGCGACAAGGCCGCGACCTGGGCGCTGGCGTTCGATCTGGGTGGAGACAAGCTGGTGGGGGTCATTCGCGAACGCACTCATACCTGCTATTTGGGCAATCGTACCGATCGTCACACCTGGGGTTTCGGATGCGGGACATGCCCGGCCTGCCAACTGCGCGCCCGGGGGTGGGAGCGTTGGACGGAGGCTGGTCCGGTTTGCGGCGCGGTCTAATCCTGATGGAGGTTTTTCGTATGAAGTCGCTTTTCGTTGTCGCCTTGATAGCGGGTGGTTTGGTTGGCTCCGGATCCCTTATTTCTGGCGCACAGGCCGCCCAACCGATCTCGCTGCACGCCAGGACGGCCGGCGAACTCGCCGAACTATGCGGTGCCACCCCGAAGGAACAGGCGGCAGACGCTAAAATCAACTACTGCGATGGCTTTGCACAGGCCGCCGTCGATATGGAACTTCAGCGCACCGGCGACAAAAAGCCGTTCTGTTTCCCCTCCCCGGCCCCGTCCCGCCGCTCGACTTTGGGCGAGTTTGTCAACTGGGTGCGCGCGCTGCCCGAGCATCGCGAAATGTCCGCCACAAAAGGACTGTTTCAGTTTCTGGCTGAACGGTTCCCTTGTAAGTAGGGGGCGCCGATCCGGGCCAACCCCGCCCGTATCTGGCGCGATCGGTGGCCTGAACGCCCCGGGCCACGACGGGGTGCTGAGGATGTTGCCTAAAGTGTGTGATGGCCGGGGTCTTCCCTGGCCGTCACGATATCGGTCTTGCTGAAGTCGTCGCCTTTGAACAACAGGGTGGTGCGATGGTTGCTCGCCACCGCGTAGGCGAGCGACGATGTCGTCGCGGGTCATGGGCGGTTTCTGGCGTGGAAAGGGACGGGGCGGGTAAAAGTTCGGGTGGTCGCCAATCCGCGCGGGTCGGGTCGGGCGCCGGAGTATGGAGTCTCTATCGATTTTTACCACGGAGAAAGGCTGAGAACCACGGAGGGGTGTTAACGAGTCAGAACGCCGGCCCACTGTTTTGATCGTTCGGCTCCGTCTCAATCATGGCAGGCAAGGCGTGCCATTCACGTCTTCGTCCGAACCAGCATCGCGAGGCCTGGATAGCGGGCCTTCGCCTGTCATGACCGTGACGGGTCAGGACATAGAGCCGTTGGTATCAGACAACGAAACGGCGCAGGTCGTCTTTTAGGCGGAGGGCGTGGAAGTTAATAAGAAGGCTGATGCGGATGGGGCTCATGCGGAGGTAGGTCAGGATTTGG
>JANXLQ010000162.1 GCA_025355085.1 Rhodopila sp. | reverse complement strand
GAAAAATGGTCTGACCAATTCCGCAAGATGATTTGGATACCAGATGTCGTCCTGATCGAGAAAAGCGATCAGGTCGCCGTGCGCATGATCTACACCGACGTTCCGCGCGGAAGATTGCCCACCATTCTTTTTTTGAATGAGACGAATTGTGTGGACCCGCGCGAACTCAGCAACGATATCGGGGCCATTGTCGGTCGATCCGTCATCCACGACGATGATTTCATCGGGGGACAATGTTTGGGCAAAAATGCTCTCGAGAGCCTCGCGGATAAATTTGGCACCATTGTAAAGCGGGATGACAACCGTAATGATAAGGTCCTCGCGGATTTTATCCGGTCTTGCCTGCAAGGGTATATACTGCCGGAGTGCCGATACATCCGCCATACTGGTGGCAATCACCGCTTCATCGTCGGCGCGAAGCGCCTCCCGAGCGGCCTTTACCACGAGGTGAAGAAACCGGGGTGCGATGAGGTCGCGTGTGTAGAACAGCAAATGGTTAGGCTCGTCGGGGAACATGTCGATCAGCTTACGTGCGTAGAGCATTCGGCTGACCGCCATCCGCGGCGAATAAGACGTACTGCCGTCGTAAACCCGCCACTGCGCTAAGGGCCGGTCGATAAAGACGTTCTGAAATCCGGCGACAAACAGCCGGAGAAAAAGGTCATCGTCCTCATATCCGCAAAGACGTTCATCGAAACCACCGACCGAATCGAAGGCTGCCCGGGAAATCATTGATGCGGACGGCAGCACGAACATGTCCTCCCGCAGGCAGATATCCAGTCGCGTCTTGGGATGGGTGATATTGACCGTCGAAAGCGCCGCTCGGAGTCTCAATCTATTATTCTCGGTGATCTGGTCTATGTCACTGTAGGTCCAACCGAGCGAGCCGT
Organism: Rhodopila sp.; assembly: GCA_025355085.1. Taxonomy (GTDB): domain Bacteria; phylum Pseudomonadota; class Alphaproteobacteria; order Acetobacterales; family Acetobacteraceae; genus Rhodopila. Next base: position 3,200 of record JANXLQ010000162.1, on the reverse strand, counting down.
TGTGTTGTTGCCGGAAGGGTGCAGCGAGCACCTCAAGATGATCCGGATACCAAATATCATCCTGATCCAGAAGAGCGATTAAGTGACCCTTCGAATGCCTGATCCCAAGATTGCGGGCCGAAGCCTGACCGGCATTACCCTGCGCCAGGAAAATCAACGGCCGATGGATCATATATTCTGAAACGATTGCCGGGCCATCATCCGTGGATCCATCATCGACAACGATGATCTCGAGTGGCAGTAGTCGTTGCGCACAAACGCTATCCAACGCCTGCTTAATGAAGCGCGCGCCATTGTAGAGTGGAATGATCACGGAGATCGTTAAATCGATTGGATGCATACAATTTTATTAACACGCAGCCATCCCCCGCCCAACCCCTAATGAGCCACGCTTCGCCATTCAACGCCCGGATCGTCCAGTAAGGGACGCGCTGCTATAGGAACGGAGACAGTGACGGTATGGAGGTTGCGATGGATGGCATCTTCACCAATTTGCGGTAGTATGGCATTTAGTGCGTCCAAACCGAAGTCGTGGTGCGGGACTGCCGTGCCTCGTTGGGGTGTCTGCGCACCTCGGGAGATCCAAATTTGAACCGTATCGCTCGCCTTTTGGGCACAGCCGACCGTAATCAACGCATCGTCGAAATCGGCGCTGGATACAACCCTGTCGCACCGAAGTCCGCCGGATGGCAAACCCATGTCGTCGATCATACGAGCCGCGCCGAATTGAGAGCGAAATACTCGGGGGAAGGCGTTGAGGTCAATCTGACGGCGATCGACACGGGCGATATCGAGGAGGTTGACACAATATGGGCTGGTGGTTCTTTGCATGAGGCAGTTCCTGCTGCCATGCTGGGACAGGTTGACCGGATCATCGCCAGCCATGTGCTGGAACACATGCCGGATCTGGTTGGGTTTTTAAAGTCGGCGAGCGCATTGGTCAGGCCGTTCGGCGTTCTGTCCATCGCCCTACCGGATCGACGCTATTGCTTTGACTGCTTTAAGCCCTGGACCACCACTGGCGATCTGCTTGAGGCACACCATCGACGGTTGCAGCGGCACAGCCTAAAAACAGCATTCAATCACATGGCCTATTCCGCATCCGCCGATCACCAGCTTGGGTGGGGGGCGCACCGGATCGGTCGTCCGGTGCTGATGGACCCGTTCAAAACGGCAGCCATGATCGCGGGGTTATTTCGAGACGACCCGAATCGTCCCTATGAGGATTATCACGCTCACCAGTTCACGCCGTCCAGTTTCCGATTGGTCATACTTGAGTTGGCCGAATTAGGGCTTTCGGACTGGTATGTCGAGGATTTGGTTACATCGGACAGTTTTGAGTTTTTTGTGTTGCTGGGCCGCGGCACAGGGGCGCGTCTGGATGCTGGCGAACTTCAGACTGTGCGGCAGGGGCTTTTGATGGCGCAACTTCTGGAGGTGCGGGACCAAGTCGATTTGATACTGGGACCGCCAAATCCGCAGGACGCCACAGTTCTACAGATTGCGAAGGTGAGCGCCATCCGGGGGATATGGCGAAAACTTTGTGGTGTTCGTTGAGTTTTTGAGGCAAGCGAGAAGGCATCGTCCGAAGCGAGGTGGCGGCCTACGATGGTGGTAGTGTACGAATACACACTATCCAGGTATTTCAGTGCCGGCCCAGGGGAAAACGTGGTCGCTTGATGTTCGCATTCATGACCACTTTGGGCGACCAGTCGGTACTGCCTCGCTTATACACTCCGCCATGCGGCGACACGCAGTGGCGTCTGTCCAAATTCAAAACGGCCCGGTATCGCCTCGGGGCTGTTTTGAATGGCTGGAAAGTCAATGCCCTGGAGTCTTAGCCGTAGATGATATGCCCATTCAGCGAACTTGTACTCGTCAGGTTGCTGAATGTAATCTTGGTCTGGTCCGACAATGTCAGTGTCACGCCTGAAGGGCCCGTCTGGGCGTTAGCCAAAAGCGTTGCCGCAGATTGCAGCGTATCATAGCCATGCAGCAGGAGAGAATCATTTGCGCCATTGAAGTCCGTAATAAACTGCTGTTTGCCTGTCAAAGTAAGGAAGGCGAATACATCTGCTCCCGCGCCACCCGTCATCGTGTCGGTGCCACTGCCTGCGATTAGGGTATCCGCGCCGCTACCACCGAGCATTAGAACATTGCTGCTGGGAGTTGAGCCGCCAGAGAAGAAATTCGAGGTCGAAGAACCAGCCGCGTTGAGTGTTTCGTTGCCACTGGTGGCAACGAACGTCGCGCCTGCCAGACTGCTGACGAAGTTCACGATGCTGCCGGAACCGCCAAAGATCGTGGAACCACCAGTGCCGCCGGTGATGGTGGAGTTGTTGTTAGTCTCGGCAGCGAACACCAATCCGCCAGCGCCAACGGTGATTTGTTCCGACCCACCGGTGTTACCGAGGATTGTCGCAGTTCCGGCACCGCCGACGAATTGCAATGTGCCGGTTCCGGCGAACACCAATGCGTCGCTGGACGCGCTGATCGTTTGATTGCCGGAGCCACCGACCAACGTTGACGATGTTCCGGACACGCTCACATTGCTTGTGCCCGATCCACCAAAAATCGCGGCGTTGGAGCCGGAGGAGTTGATTGTCGCATTCGACGCAAACGCCGCTACCGTGTTGTTTCCGCCGGAATTCGAGAGATTAAGAGCGCCGGCGTTTGTGCCAGTGCCGCCAAATATGACAGCCTGGCTGCCGGATGTGGTTACGCTCGTTTGCGTCTGGGCGGCGGATATCGTGGCCGAATTACCCGTCAGCGCGGCGGTGATGCTCCCGGTGCCGGTGCCAAGCACACCTGCGTTGGAGCCGGTCGCATTAATCGTATTGGTGCCGCTGCCGGAAAGGATGAGATCGTTCACGCCCTGCGATTGAACTGAGGTCTTGCTGCCTGAGGCGCCCGCCGCGTTGACGGTATTTGTTCCGGCACCCGTCGCGACCGTGCCCGAGCCCGAGACACTGATGTTATTGTTGCCCAACCCGGTTGCGATCAGGAAAGTGCCGCTGGCGGAGATGGTATTATTACCACCCGTCGCCGCGACGGTGCTATTTCCAGTAACCGCGTAGCTGCCGCCGACGGTATTGGTCAAGATCGCAACGTTGGTCCCTCGCAATGTGTCCGAGGTCGTGGTGCTGGAGACAACGACCTGGACGGATGCGGCAATGCTGGCATTGATTGCGCCACCAACG
>JANXLQ010000143.1 GCA_025355085.1 Rhodopila sp. | reverse complement strand
CCGCCTGTACGGGGGTGGCAACGGTCGCAATGCTGACCGGCGGCGACAACTGACGGAATACAGGGAACCATAACGTCACCGTCGTTCCTATGCCGGGTGCGCTGCGAATGGCGAACCCACCGCCCGACTGCTGCGCAAACCCGTGCGCCATGGCCAAGCCAAGACCTGTGCCCTTGCCTGCCGGCTTGGTCGTAAAGAATGGTTCGGTTGCCCGAGCCAGGGTGGCAGTATCCATCCCCTCGCCAGTGTCGGTAACGGACAGCCCAATATATCCACCCGCCGCCAGCCCGGCGGGATGCGTCGTTTCCTCCGCGACCTGCTCGGCAAAGGCGCGCAGCGTCAATGTGCCACCTTGCGGCATCGCATCGCGTGCATTGATCGCGAGGTTCACCAGAACCGTTTCCAGTTGCCCTTTGTCCGCCCAAAACGGCGGTAAATCACGACCGGCATCCACCTTAATGGCGATGGATGCGCCCAACAAATGGGACAGCATCTCCCGTTGACCTTCCAGCAACGGAACGGGATCGACTGGCTCGGAACGCAAATCCCCGGAACGGGAGAACGCCAAAAGGCGATTGGTAATCGCGGCACCTCGGTCAGCCGCGCCTGCGGCCAGCCGCGCGAAACGGCGAACGACATCGGGATCGTTCGCACGAAGATCAATCAGGTGCAGGCTGCCCGAGACCGCCTGTAGGACATTGTTAAAGTCATGCGCAATACCGCCGGCAAGCTGGCCCAGGGCCTCCATCCGCTGCAAATGAACCAACCGGGCATTTGTCGCCTCCCGTGCCATCACTTCTTCGGCGACACGCTTTTCAAGATCTTCTGCCAGATCCCTCAACGCTTGCTCGTTGGTATGCCGTTCGGTGATGTCCACGCTGACGCCAACCATTCGCACCGGCCTTCCAAGAAGGTCATGCTTCACCTTCGCCCGAGCAGAAAGCCACCGAACGCCCCCGCCTTTTGCCGGCGGCAGCACTATACGAAACATGAACGTGGTTGCGGCCGGACCTTCGCCGAGGAGTGCGCCTTCCACTTCGGCCTTCAGAGATTCAACGTCTTCAGGATGCACCGCCGATAGAAATCGGTCATAACTGACCGGGTCATCAGCCCCGTCCTCCAGTCCATACAAACGGTATTGCTGAGGTGACCAGAAAAGGTTTCCAGTCGTGACATTCCAATCCCAGGAACCGATTTCCCCCACCTCCTGGCTAAGGCGTAAACGCTCCTCGCTGACCTTTAATGACTGTTCGGCTTTCCCGCGCGCGCGGATCAGGCCCAACCGGTCAATCGCCGCCTGCACCGTCCAGGACAACGATTCCGCGGAAATACTTTCCTTTGCCAGATAATCCTGGGCACCCGCACGGATGGCCGCCGCCGCAACACTCACATCCCCGGTTCCGGTCAATATAATAACGGGCACTTCCGGATCGCCGGCGGCATCCTGGATGGCGGCCAGGACCTCTATTCCATCCATGTCCGGCAACAGGTAATCGAGCAGGACACAATCGGGTCGCAGTTTTTTTATCGCCGCCAAGCCGTCACGACCGCTGGACGCCTCGTGGATACTCCCCGCCGTTAAGCCGGAATCCATCAAAAACACGCGGATGGCGTATCGGTCTTCCGGGTTGTCATCGATTATCAGCAGGGAGAGGTCGGCAACATTCATCGCAGCATATCCTGTCAAACCACAGAGTTCGGTAGAAGCACAGCGCGAAGCCAAAAATCCACCAAGGCTCGCACCTTGAATTCAAATCCTTCGAGGCTCAGTGGCTTCACCAAATATCCACTAGCGTAATATTCATAGCACTTTGCCACATCGTCAGGGCTTGTCGATGTGGACATCATAACCGTTGGAATTGCGCGCAAGCGGTCATCCGCGCGGATGCGCTGCAATACGTCGCGCCCATCCATGTCGGGCAGATTGATATCCAGCAGCACCAGCGCGGGCAGGTTTTTCGCGCCGGCCGACGCCCGCCTGTTCAGCAATTCCAACGCTTCGTACGCGCCAAAACAGCGCAACAGCGGGTTGGATACACCAGTAGCTGCAAATGCCACACGCAGGATTTCAAAATCTTCGTCGTTATCTTCCACTGCCAACACGCTGCGATGATCGGTCATGGCACTTCTCTTGCGGTTACCAAACTCATATTATCGGGACCGCATCCGGCGCCAAGGTAAAATAAAAGATTGATCCCTGACCGAGTGCCGACTCCACCCAAACGCGTCCTCCATGACGCTCAGCCAGGCC
>JANXLQ010000344.1 GCA_025355085.1 Rhodopila sp. | reverse complement strand
GAAGCCGGCGGCTTTCTCCATTGCGTCGTCCGGTAGCCTGATTCCCTTGGCACGGCCGACGGCGGCGACCTCGGCGGAGGCGCGGGCAAACAACGGGAAAATGTCGGGGTCTTCGCGCAGGATGCCCAATGGCGTGCGGGTCGCGGCGGTGATTGCAGCGTTAGTGGCGAGCAGGATGAACTTCATCCACAACTCGGTCATGATCTTGTCGCTGTGGGTCGCATCGAAGCCGGCTTTTTGGCAAAGCGTAAGGAATGCCTCGCCACGGGCGCTTTTGCCGCCTTCCAGTTCGCCGAAGATCAGGCGCATGAAGGTGCCGGTTTGGCGGATGACGCCGGGTTCGGCGATGGTGGCGCTGATTTGCGCGACGCCGCCCATCACGGCCCGGGCGCCGAGGATCGGGACCAGGCGTTCGGCGGAGTCGATGCCATTTTGCAGCGGGATCACCGCCGTAGCCGGGCCGATCAGCGGTTTGATCGCCTCGCCGGCGGATTCGACATCCCATAACTTCACGCAGAACAGCACGAAATCGACCGGGCCGATGCTGGCCGGGTCATCGGTTGCCTGTGCGGGGGAAATCAGGGTGTCGCCTCGGCCGCCTTCGATGCGAAGGCCGTTTGCTTGCATGGCTTTCAGGTGGGCACCGCGGGCGACAAACGTGACGTCGGCACCCGCTTTGGCCAGGGCGGCACCGAACGCACCGCCGACTCCGCCGGCACCAATGACGGCTATACGCATGGATCGAACTCCGTATCTTTTTTGGGTATCAGGTCGTAGGGCAAGGCGAAGCCCGGCAGGGCTGCAAGGCGTTTAGACCATGCGTGGACGTTCGGCCAGTTGGCGATGTCCATTCCGCCCTCGGCCATAAACACCATGCGGCCCCAGCATCCAATGTCGGCGATGGTGAGTGCGTTACCCACCAGCCAGTCTTTGCCCTCCAGCGCCTTGTCCACGAAGGTTACGGCAGCGTCGGCGAGGGGGCGGAAATAGTCCATCACGGCCGGGTCCACTGTGCGGAAGCGGCTGTAGTGGCGGACTTTGGCGACATTTGTGATATTGTCCGCCTCCCACGACAGCCACTCGCGCGCCGTCCAGCGGTCCTGCCCGGTGTCGCCCGCGAAGTGGCCGGTGGTGCGGGCAAGGTAGTCCAGAACGATGTTGGACTGGACAATGGTTAGGCCGTTGTGGCGCAAGGCGGGAACCTGGCCGTAGCGGTTGATTGCCAGATAGCCGGGCAGTTTTTGGATGCCGTTCTTCAGGTTGACGGTGCGGAAAGAGAACGGGAGGCGCGCGAGGGCGAGATACAGCATCGGCTTGTAAGACGAGCTGGAGGTGAAGCTGCCGTAGAGGGTCAGGCGGGAGGGGTCTTGGGTCATGGGGCGGGAGAGTGGTGGGGATTTGGGTGGATGGCAAACTGAAGGGCGGATTCAAATTCCGGAGCGATTACCTGCACATGTGGCGGCCGGTGATCTTTTGGGGTAGGCCGTGACCAGCAAGCCGCCGATGCGCAGGATAGCGGGCATAGCGCGCGGTAGCAAAAACCCAACCGGTTTGGATTAG
>JANXLQ010000128.1 GCA_025355085.1 Rhodopila sp. | reverse complement strand
AGTCCCAATACAGGCGTCGCACCCAATTGCCCAAATAACAAAGGTTTCCCCGGGCGCATCGCGATTTGCCAGAAATCCAGTGTCATGCCGCGTGCCTGCAATGCCGAGATCACCAGATCGTGGTCGCCGACCGACGCCCCGCCGGTGGTGACCAGCATATCCATCCCAACAACCGAATCGGCCACCGCGCCGATCGCATCGTGATCGTCGCGTGCGATGGGCAGGATCATCGGGTCGCCACCCGCCGCCCGCACCAGCGCCGCCAACGCGTGGGAGTTGGAACTGACAATGCCGCCGGCCGGAATGGGTTCGCCCGGCATGGCGATCTCATCGCCCGTGGCCAAAATCGCGACGCGCGGGCGGCGATGCACCTCCAGCCACGGGTGATTCGCCGCAGCGGCAAGGCCGATGTCACGCGCCGTCATGCGCCGCCCGGCGGCGATAACGCGATCGCCTGCCGCGAAATCCTGGCCCGTCCGGCGGATGTGACGGCCTTCCGCGACCGCCTCGTTAATCCGCACGGTCTCACCGTCACGGGTCGCGTCCTCTTGCAGCAGGATCGCATCGGCCCCGTCCGGCACGACACTGCCGGTAAACAGCCGCACGGCCTGCCCGGGGCCAACCCGTCCCGCGAACGGGTGGCCGGCGGGTGCAGAGCCGACAACGTCCAGAACTGCGTGCAGCGCACCGTCAGCCGCGCGCAAGGCATATCCATCCATCGCCGATACATCGGCCGGGGGCTGAGTCAGCCGAGCAACCACGTCCCGGGCGGTGACGCGATTCCAAGCCTCGGCCAGTGCGACGACTTCCGCCGGTCCGGGCCGCAGCGAGTCCAATATCCGCCCGCGGGCTTCCTCGACACTGATCATCTTCCGCTCCGCCTCCAAATTGTATGCTCGGCCAATGTGGGCGAAGTGACGGCACGCCTCAAGTCAGGGCCGGCAGATGGCGGGACGACCCGGTCCGCAGGGATCGGCGCTGTGCCGGTGGCCGCTCGTCAGGCCGCTCGGATTCGTTCCATAAAACCATCCACCTGTTCCCGCAGACGCGTTGCCTGCGTGCCCAGAGTCGCGGCCGCCGTCTTGACCGCGACCGCGGACTCTGTGGTTGCCGCCGAACCTTCGTTGACCGCCGCGACGCTGTTCGACGCTTCCCGCGTCCGGTCGGCGGCAAGCTGCGTGTTCCGCGCAATTTCTTGCATCGCCGCCCCCTGCTCTTCGACGCTTGCAGAGATCGTGGTGGCGACCGTATTCACCTCATTGATCGTGATGCGTATCCGCTTGATCGCATCGACCGCCTGCTGCGTGACCGTCCGCACCTGAGTAATCTGACTGCCGATTTCTTCCGTCGCCTTCGCCGTCTGGTTGGCCAGAGACTTCACCTCGGATGCCACGACGGCGAATCCCTTGCCTGCTTCTCCGGCGCGTGCGGCCTCGATCGTGGCATTCAACGCCAGCAGGTTGGTTTGTCCGGCGATGTCGCTGATCAGCCTGACCACGTCACCGATCCGGCCGGCACTTTCGGCAAGCCCCCGCACGGTTTCATCGGTTTCCCGCGTTTCCTCCACCGCCCGGGCGCTGACCTGCGCCGCCTGCGCCACCTGCCGGCCGATCTCAGCGATCGAGGCACTCAGTTCCTCAGTCGCAGCCGCAATGCCAGAGACATTGTTGGAAGCCTCCGCCGCCGCCCTTTCGGCATTGAGGACACCACCGGCACTACGTTCGGCTATCCGCAACATCGATCCGGATGTAACGTCCATCTGCGACGATGCCGCTGTCAGCTCCCGCAGGGCCGACGATACCTGATCCTGGAAACCGCGGATGTGGTTTTCGACGGTATTGTGCCGATTATCTGAGCGTTCCCGCTGCTCGCGCTGTTCGTTCTCGACCCGAAGTTTGCCGATCGCCTGTTCGCGGAACGCATCCAACGCTCTTGCGATAGCCCCGATTTCGTCCCGTCGGCCAGGGAAAACCGAAACCACCGCCATGTCACCCTGCGCCAGCCGCTCGGTTGTTGCACACAGCACCACCAGGGGATCGGTTATGTGACGGCTCACGACCCGGAAGCCGACAATCGACGCCCCGATAGCGGCAATCAATCCTGCCAGTCGCAAGACCAGATCGGCCGATGCCTCGCCACGGCTGGAAGCGGCGCGATCCGCAGCTTGCGAAAGCGCCGAATTTGCAACGTTCAGCATGACGCCAAGCCGCGGAACGGTGTAGGGCGACCATGCATCCGCAGTCATTTCGGGGTTCTGCTTGTTGACCAATGCGTCCAACAACCGTCCTTGAAGTTCCTGATAATCCGGGGCGAACAGGGTTGCTTTCGCCTCCGCCAACGTCGTCATGAACGCCGGTGGAACGTTCATCCCCACGACCGCGTCATCGATCGCCGCCCAAAGGCTACGGGCGCCGCCCATGAAACCCTGGTGCTTCAATCGTGCATCCGGCGCGACGAAGCCTTTAGCAAGGCCCGTCGATATCAACAGCGAGCCTTCTCCCGTCGTCTCTCGCGTCAGCCAGGCAAGCTGCTTGATCTCCATCATCTCCGCAATGAAGGGATCGTTGCTTTTTATACTGGCAAACAAGGCACTTGCGATCCGTTGCAGCGTGTCCTGCAGCGCCAGGCCCGCAGTGGCATATTCGGCCGACAGCGCGGTGCGCCGCTGCTGCTTCGGCCCGTCGATATGGGATTCGAATTCAACCTGCAGCGCTGTCAGACTGTCGATGGAACGGCGCAGACCTGGCAGCAGCATATCCTTGCCGGCAAACGGTACAGACGCCAGCAACACCGAACTCTCAGTAAGGGCCGGCATTTCGGCATCCCGCAATGCCTTCAGGTACGCTTTGTTCTGCACGGTTGGCGGGGCCTCGGCTTCCCAAAACCGCTGCGTCGTGCTGCGATCCGTTCGCTGATTGATCAGCGCGGTGAATATCTGGCGGGACGCGGCGACCACATGCTCCGCCCGCCGGTTTTCGGCGAGCACCGTCCAGGCGTACCATACCTGGGCAACAAGCAGGATCACGACCGCAGCCGCGAATACCGCCAGGATAAATTTCAAAAGGCGGCCGGCGGAGCGACGTTCGATCATCATTCTTCCTATCCAAACAGAGGTGTTCCGACAGGAAGCTAGGCAGAAAAAGATTAACGAAACGTGTATATACGCGAAAAATCCAAACCACAGGCAAAATTAGCGGGCAGCGACGGCGTTCAGGTGGTTGCCCGATCGATAATGCGAAACGGTACCTGCACCCGGTCGGCATCGCGCCGATCCTCTCCGGCCAGGCGCCGCAGCAGAAACGCCGCCGCGGTTCGGCCGGTCTCGACGCCTTCCAGGCTGACGGTCGTGATGGGCGGTTCACTCATCTCGCTGAGTTCCAGATTGCCGAAACCGCAAACCGCCAGATGCTGCGGCACCGGAACACCTTGCACACGCGCTTCTGTCAGCACGCCAAAGGCCAACATGTCGGAACTACAGAACACCGCGCAAGGTTCGTTCAGAAACGGCAGCAGCGCCCGCAAACCGTCCCTTCCCGCACCAATCGTGCTAGGTGCCGGCAGCACCTGCTGAAGCACCAGTTCGCCGCCCGCCTTCGCCACGGCTTCGGTGAAGCCCCGGGCACGCGCCAGAGCTCTGGAGTCCATGGCCGCCAGCATGGCAAAACGATTGTGACCCTTGGCATGCAGAAACGCCGCGACCTCGGCGCCGACCTTGGCATGATCGAAGCCGATCAGCATATCGATGGGGCGACTGGAGATGTCCCATATCTCGACCACGGGAATGCGGGCCTCGATCAGCATCTCCAGCGCGCCCGGACTATAGCCCGAACCGGTGATCAGCAATGCGTCGGGACGACGCCCGAGCAGGGAGCGGAACAAGGCATCGTCGTCGTTATCGCCGTAGCCGCTGATCGACAGCATGACCTGATAGCCGGCCTCTCGCATGGTTTCCGAGAACGCCTGCACCAATCCGGCGAACATCGGATGCGCGATGGTCGGCACGATGGCCGCGACCATCCGCGATTTACGCGACGACAACCCCCCGGCGATCAGATTCGGAACGTATCCGAGCCGATCGATGGCCGCCCGAACCTTGGCCGTGGTTTCCGGCGAAACGCGATCCGGCGTGTTAATGACGCGGGAAACTGTCATCGGGGCAACCCCGGCCGCGATGGCGACGTCGGTGATCTTCACGACCGTGCTTCGGACCGGCGCGGGGCCGGTGGCGGGATCGCTCGCCAGTTCTGACACAGGGGTTTCCTTGGTTCATCGCGCGGGGATTTCCACCCTACAGCGGCGGTCCCGATACGGCCAGCGCCGATAAAAACCGGTATAATCTATCCGAGCCCCGCCGGCGGTGACCCTGGTCTGGAGCAATGCGGCGGAATGCGGCAAGATCGCCCGGTTCAATCGGCAGGAGAAAACCAACATGTTGAAATCCGGCGTATCAATGTTCTTTACCGACTACTCGATGGCCCCCGGAGAGCTTGGACAGGCCCTGGAGTCACGGGGCTTCGAATCCGTGTGGGCTCCCGAACACTCTCATATCCCGCTGACACGGAAATCGCCGTTTCCGGGCGGCGGCGATCTGCCCAAGAAGTATTACGACACCATGGACCCGTTCATTACACTAACAGCGGCGGCGATGGCGACCAAGACCCTGATGGTCGGTACGGGTGTGTGCCTTGTGGCGCAGCGCGATCCGATTCAGACGGCGAAACTGGTGGCCTCGATCGATCAAATTTCCGGCGGACGGTTTCTGTTCGGAATCGGCAACGGCTGGAACCAGGACGAGTTGGAAGACCACGGCATCAAATTCACCGATCGTCACAAGGCCGCGCGGGAACGCGTGGAAGCGATGAAGGAGATATGGACGAAATCCAAGGCCGAATACCATGGAGAGTTTGTCAATTTCGATCCGATGATGACGTGGCCCAAGCCGGTGCAGCAACCGCATCCCCCGGTTATCGTGGGCGGCGCGTTCCCATACTCCGCGCGCCGCGCGATCCGTTATGGCAATGGCTGGATTCCCCAGGCGGCGCGCGGCGGCTACAAGGAAATCGCCGATCTGATCCCGGAGTTCCGGAAAATGGCGACCGAGGCGGGACGCAATCCGGACGAGATCGCCATCACCGTATGGTTCCCGAAGCGGGATCTGGATCTGATGAAGCGCTACGTTGACCTGGGCGTGGAACGGGTGGTGTTCAATGTGGAATCGGAGAAAGCCGGTAAAGCAATGCCGGTGATCGATGAAATCGCTGAGTTCATGCTTAAGGCAAACGCATAAATCCTGCGGAGTGCGCCGCACCGGCTGTTAGCCGGTGCGGCGTCCAACAATAACTGCGTTGCTACAAGTGGGGCGCCGGCCTGTCCTCGTCATGGTGTGCGAAGGCGCGCCATCCACGTCTTTTCTGGTCCGAGACGCCAAAAATCGAGTAGGGAGACACCTCGCGGTGCCCCCCTCTCACACCACCGGGCGTACGGGTCACGTACCACGGCGGTTTCCGACACTGTTCAACGCAGCATGGTGGCCTGCCATTCTCACC
>JANXLQ010000097.1 GCA_025355085.1 Rhodopila sp. | reverse complement strand
GGAAGCCACGGCAAAGCGCATCACCGCCAAATCTACATCATCAGCTTACCACAGGGAAATCTGTAGGGAAGCCACGGCGATGGCTGCTTGTGATTACGAAGGGCAAGCGCCCCTCGCAATCACAAGCAGCGGGGCTGTCGCCCCGGGCTCGGTAAGCCCCCCATCATCCCATTCCATCATAGGAAACATTTCTTGACAAACCACACAACCTGAGATAGAATCCCCCCGAATTTCACCCAGGGCGCACGGCATGTCTCAAACCACCACCTTTCCCGGCCCGGCACCCGCAATCATCCGCCACCCGGCCCAATTCCTGAGGAATCTCATCGTCACGCTGCTCGCCCCGATGTTCCTCGGCGTCACCGGCGGCGACCCCGGCCTCGCCCGCATGGCCGCAATCGAGACCATCAACGCCTACAGGGCGCAAAACCTTTCAGACCTGATCGCCATCGCGCAGATCATCGCGTATGGCCTCGCCGCCCTGGGCTCTCTCAGCCTGTCGATGGCCGACGACGTGTCGCTGTCCATGACCCTGCGTCTGCGCGGCAATGCCAACGCCTGCACCCGCTCCGCCGAGCAGAACCGGCGCGCGTTGGCCCCTGCCTTCGACGGCGACCAGTCACCGTATGCCGACGCCATGCCGGACGAACCCGAAACCCCGGACTTCATCGCCGAAGCCGCCATCCCGGCGGGACAAGATCAATTCATGGACGACGCGGCAGCCAATATGTTGGCCGCGGAATCCCTCGCCCGCCTCCTGCCGCCGCCACCGGCGAAAATCTCCCCCGTCCCGGAAACCGCCGCCCCCATCTCGGAAAAACGGTATCAGCAGATGTTGGCGATCGCGTTGGTCAAGGAATCCGGGGAAATCACCGACAGCATCCCGGGGCTGCCGCCATCCGAACGCCAGGCCGCGATACTCCGGGCGGCGACGTTAAGCGGTATGGCGAGTCAGGTGCTGATGGCGGACGGTTTACCGGCAGAACCCGGCGACAACCTCCGCACGGAGTCAGACCCGGCGGATCACCGCCCGGGATGATGCTTGACTCCTCCCCGCGCTCGCTTCCACAGCGGGTGGGATGGAAACCACAGGCCTCACCGACCTTCAGGTCAACGGCTATGCCGGCGTCGATTTCAATGATGCCGCCCTGACGGCTGACGCGCTGGATCGCGCGCTTGCGGCGATGTTGCGTTCCAACGTCACCACCTGCCTCCCCACCCTGATCACCGCCCCCGAACCCACCCTATCCGCTCGGTTGGCCGCGCTGGACGAAGCCGTGGCGGCAAGCCGGTTGGGATCGCGCATGGTGCCGGGGTTTCATCTGGAGGGACCGTTTCTCAATCCAACCCCGGGGTATGCCGGTTGCCACCCGGCGGCGGCGATGGTCGCGCCGGATGCCGAGTTGCTAGACCGCCTGACCCGGAATCTGCGCCGCCCTGTGCTGCTGCTGACCCTGGCACCGGAACGCCCGGGCGCGCTGAACCTGATAGCCCGGGCCCGCGCCGCCGGAATGGCCGTAGCGATGGGGCATACCGCCGCCGATCGCGCCATAACCGGGCAAGCTGCGACGGCGGGGGTCACGTTGAGCACGCACCTCGGCAATGCATTGCCACAGCCGCAGCCAAAATTCCTCAATCCGCTGATGGCGCAACTGACGGAGGACCGTCTGCACGCCAGCTTCATCGCCGACGGCATCCACATCCCGCCCGATGCGCTGAAGGTGCTGTTGCGTGCGAAGACCCTCGACCGGTCGATCCTGGTCACCGATGCCACCGCAGCCGCTGCCGCTCCGCCGGGATTGTATGCGTTCGCCGGCATGACGATAGAGCATACGCCGGATGGTTCGGTGCGGGTTCCCGGCTCGGCAGTGCTGGCCGGGTCGGCTTTGTGCCTGGATCAGGCGGTGCGCAATCTGGTTGCCTGGGGTTTGGCCGATGCGAGGGTCGCGTTGGCGATGGCCTCGACCCATCCCAACGCCCTGTTGGCCCCTGCCCTTTCGCACCACGGGATCGCCTTGCCGGTCACGCGGGCCGGGTGGACCAGCGATCTGCAGCCGGCCGGGATGCCATGTTTTGCCGCGCGATAACCGCCATCCCGACGCGTCCGGCACCACGCTAACCCGGCGTCGATATGCGAAATGGATCGCCAGCCACACCCACAGCCTCAGCCATCAGCAGTTCTCATTTTGGCAAAGCGGCGAAGGCGCACCCCCCAGTCGTCATGGTGCGCGAAGGCGCCCCCCCCAGTCGTCATGGTGCGCGAAGGCGCACCATCCACGCCTTTATCTGTTCCAGCGCGCCAAAAAACGTGGGCGGCGCACCTTCGCACACCATAACGAGGCAGGTGGCAGGCCACCGCGAACGCCAAAATGAAACTGATAATAAATACACCGGCACATGGACTTTTCCCGAATCATTCCCATATCGAAGATTGGCTGTAGCCCGCCGGCTGTAGCCCGCCCCGGCATAATCTGGCACCGTGAACCCATCAGCCGAGGACTCTGACATGGCATCGCGGGACACCGCACTGGCGCGCGCACTGACGCATTTCGATACCAACGGCTTCCGCGACCATCTGGCCGGGTTGGTGGCAATTCCCAGCACATCGCAGGACCCCGGGCACGCCCCGGATGTGGATCGGTATCTGGCCGCCGCCATCCAACCCTGGCTTGAACGCATGGGGTTCGCGGTCGAAATCCACCCCAATCCGGTCGATGGTTTTGGTCCGATCCTGTTCGCCGAACGGTTAGAGGGTCCCGGCCGGCCCACCGTCCTGACCTACGGTCACGGCGACACGGTCCGCGGACTAAAGGACCAATGGCGCGCAGGCTTGTCTCCCTGGGTGCTGACCGAGGAAGGCGACCACCTGTATGGACGGGGTTCGGCCGACAACAAAGGCCAGCACGCGCTGAACCTGACGGCGCTGGAGGCCGTGTTGACCGAACGCGGCGGCGCCTTGGGCTTCAACCTGAAACTGATCCTGGAAACCAGCGAGGAACGCGGCTCCATCGGCCTGCGCGAATTCGTCGCGGCTCAGGCAGACCGGTTGGTAGCGGATGTGTTGATCGCCAGCGACGGGCCGCGCGTGATGCCCGATGTCCCGACGATCGCCACCGGCACCCGTGGAACCTTTCATTTCGACCTTGTGGTGGATTTGCGGCCGGGCGGCGTTCACTCCGGCCATTGGGGCGGGTTGACCACCGACCCGGCGGTGATCCTGAGCCACGCGATCGGCTGCATCATGGACCGGCGCGGCAAGATCCTTGTCCGCGACTGGCTGCCCCGCAACGGTGTCTCGGCCGCGGTGCGTGCGGTGCTGACCGGTTGCCCGGCCGGTGGCGGCGGCGAATCTGCCAGCATCGATCCCGATTGGGGCGAACCCGGCCTGACCCCCGCCGAGAAAATCTATGGCTGGAACAGCTTTATCGTTCTTTCAATGATCTCCGGCCAGCCGGAAAATCCGGTCAACGCTGTCGCTCCGAACGCGCGCGCCCATTGCCAGATTCGTTATACGGTCGATAGCGATCCGGCCGGCTTCGAAGCCGCCTTGCGCACCCACCTGGACGAGCACGGCTTCCCCGAGATCCACATCGAAAACGCCTACGTCCGCATGGCGGCCAGCCGCACCGATCCCGGCCACCCCTGGGTCAACTGGACTGTCGGCAGCATGGAAAAATCGCTGGGAAAGCGCGTGCAGGTGATCCCGAACTCGTCCGGCGGATTGCCCGGGGATGTGTTCGTCGATTTCCTGGGGGTCCCGCTGGTCTGGATTCCGCACAGCTACAACGGCTGCAAACAACACGGACCCGACGAACACCTGCTGCTCGGTCCCGCCCGCGAGGGACTAGCGGCATTTACCGGCATTTGGTGGGATTTAGGCGAAGGAGAGACCCCATAAGCCGGCGGGGATTGCCGGGTGAGCGGCGGCCGTCGAAGGTGCATTTGTGCAAAGCCGCTCCTCGCGCCATCATGCGCGACAGACAAGGGGAAGCACCGCCATGAAAGCATACGAGGCAATCGCCCAATCGCTTAAAGCCGAGGGTATGACTGACTTTTTCGGCCTGATGGGCGATGGTAACATGTGGCTCTGGGGCGCCCTCTGCCGCGATCCGTCCATCAAGGCCTACAACGCCCGGCACGAATCCATGGCCGTCTCAATGGCGGATGGTTACGCCCGCACGACCGGCAAGGTCGGCGTCTGCATGGTCACCTGCGGCCCCGGCCTGACCCAATGCGGCACGTCCCTGATCGCCGCGTTCCGGGGCCGCACGCCGGTCGTCATGATCGCCGGTGAAATCAAGCCCGGCGCGAAAAACAAGACCCAGTCCATGGACCAGCGCCGGTTCGTCGAAGCCAGCTATGCTCGTTTCCACACCGTTACCAGCCTGGACAACATGGCGGAAGAAATCGCCGAGGCATTCTATACTGCCCGCGTCCACCGCGTGCCCGTCGTGCTCAATCTGCCGATGGACCTACAGGAAGACGAGATCGACTGGGACTACGACTATCGTCCTTCCACCGATTTCCTGCCGCAGCGCATGGAAACACCAAGCCCTGACGTGCTGGCACCG
This sequence comes from Rhodopila sp., assembly GCA_025355085.1. Classification (GTDB taxonomy): domain Bacteria; phylum Pseudomonadota; class Alphaproteobacteria; order Acetobacterales; family Acetobacteraceae; genus Rhodopila. The sequence goes on along the minus strand of JANXLQ010000097.1, from coordinate 8,680 downwards.
GTGATTGAGAAGCTGATGGCGGCAAAGCGCCCGGTTATCATCGCCGGGCGAGGCGCGCGCGCAGCCAACGCCAAGGAAGCCATTATCGAATTGGCGGAGCGTACAGGGGCGTTGTTGGCAACATCGTTGCAGGGGAAAGGCTATTTTGCCGGGCATCCCTGGGATATCGGGATCGCCGGCGCGTTCGCCTCGGCCCCATCCGAACATCTGTTGGCCGAGGCGGACTTCGTTTTGGGTGTCGGCGCGGAACTTGGCTATTACACCACGGAGGGCGGCTTGGTGTTCCCCTCGGCGGAAGTCGCACGTATCGACATCAAGGCGGCGCCTGAAGAAATCGGAGTCATTCCGGGCTTGTACGTGCAAGGCGACGGCCGCAAGACGGTTGCCGCGATCAACGAAGCGCTGGCCGCACGGCAAGTCCGCAATGATGGATTCCGAACGTCCGCGACACGGGCGATACTCGATGCGCCGCCGCACAAACACGATGCGCCGGCCGACGGGATCGATCCGCGCGCCCTGGCCGGACACCTGGGCGCCGCATTGCCGAAAGGTGTGTTGCTGACGTGTGGGGCCGGTCATTTCTTCTCCTGGATCGGTATGTACATGCCGTTACCGGAGGACTCCGAGATTCAATACTCGTACAACTTCGGCGCCGTTGGACAGGGCATAGGTGTGGCGATCGGCACCGGGGCGGGCAATCCCGGCCGTCAGCATGTGGCGGTCGAGGGCGACGGCAGCCTAATGTTCAACATCCAGGAACTTGAAACGATCGTTCGCCATAAGATGCAGATGGTGCTGGTCGTGTGGAACGATGCCGGTTATGGCGCCGAGGTCCACAAGCTGGTTGCGAAAGGCTTCGACGAGAAACTCGCGCAGTGGGAATCACCGGATTTCGTTGCGTTGGCAAAAGCCTTCGGTGGTGACGGCGTCAAGCTGGCGACCGCATCCGACATCGTCGGCGCTGTGGCGGAAGGCTTGCGCAAAGGCGGCCTCTACCTGATCGATGCGCGTGTTTCACCGACCACCCCAACCGAGCCTTATGCAAAAGTGTATTTTGGGACCGAAAGTAAAGCCCCGCTGTTGCGCCCGGCAGCCTGATGCACTTCGAAGGATCGTTCCGCGTTCCCGGATCGGCGGATAAAGTCATCCGCCGGTTCGCCGATGTGCCACGGATGGCACGGTGCATGCCGGGCGCGTTGGTGGAGCCTCAGGCTGAAGATGGCTCCTGGCCCGGCGCGATGGTTGTTTCGTTTGGGCCGAAGAAGGTCAACTTCAAAGGCCGCGTCACGACGGCGTTCGACTTCGATGCGCTGACCGGCAGCCTGAATGGCCGAGGGTCGGCGGACATGCGTGCCGCGCGGATCGGGGTGAAGGTGGGCTTCACCCTGCGGAACGATCCGGCGGCGACGGTGCCCACGACGGTGGTGGATATTGTTTCTGACGCGGAACTTGGCGGCGTGCTTGCGGATTTTGCCCGCACCGGCGGTATCGCGGTTGCCAATGTCATCATGGCGGACTTCGCTCGGCGTGCGTCGGAGGAATTCGCGAAGGACGAACAGCCGGGAACCGAAACGGTACCCGCAGCGGCACCGGAGACCGTTTCACTGTCCGCATTTACTCTGCTTTGGGCGGTGATAAAGGCTCAGTTGGTAAGACTTTGCACTTGGCTGAGGATCGCTTGGTAGCGAATAAACCGGGATATCTGCGGCTGAGAATGGCGTGGCGGCGGGAACGCTGTTGCCATATTCATGGCCGCAATCCCCTTTGGTATTCGGCTACGGGATGTACACATTTCTGAATTTAATCGATAATACCAACGGCCCCATGTTCTGACCTGTCATCGTCATGGCGGGCGACGTCCCGCCATCCACGAAGCGCGATGCTGGTTCAGACAAAGACGTGGATGGCATGCCTTCGCCTGCCATGACGAGAAGGGGCCTAACGGTCAAAATATTGGGCCGTTGGTATAAGGTGCTGTGGTCGCACAAACCCGCGCGTTGGAGACGATACAGATCAACGGCTCAATAACCAGCCGCCACTTTGGCCCATGCCATACGGGATGACCGGTGATGTGCATGGCAAATCGCCACCGCCAGGGCGTCGGCCGCATCTGCCCGGCGTAACGTCGCACCCGGCAACAGACGGCGTACCATCATCATGACCTGGTCCTTTTCGGCCCCGCCCGTGCCGACCACTGCCAGTTTGACCGTCTTGGCGGCATATTCCGTGATCGGAACGCCTGCCAGAGCCGGGGTCAGCAACGCGACCCCCCGAGCATACCCTAGCTTCAGGGTGGCGGCTCCGTTGCGGTTGACATAGGTTTCCTCGACTGCGGCTTCGGCGGGACGGTGCAACTCAAGCAATGCCATCAGTCCGTCGTGCAGCATCTTCAGACGTGCAGGGACCGAATCGGTGCTGTCCGTGGCGATCACCCCATCGGCGACGTGAATCAGCCGATTGCCGTCCACGTCGATTACCCCCCAGCCCATGTAACGCAGTCCCGGGTCGATGCCCATTAGCCTGATCATTGGAGAATCGCGTTCCTTGCATCGTGTCTGCCTGCTTATACAGCCGGGATGCGTCGAACAATGACGACGACCGTTGGGTCAGACGGTTAACCCGAAAATCACCGTTCGAACTCTCTGGACGCCATCGCGCCGTCCTGCCATGACGCTTCCGCCAGCAACCCGGCCAAACCTGCAAACGGGAGATTTCCTCCATGCCCTCGGCCACATTCACCGCCGGATCGCCCGCCAACGCGGTTCCGCTGCTTGCCGGCCTCCGGCATGAGCAAATTCTCGGCTCATTGCATGAAATCCTGATGCCTCGGACCTATCTCGAAATCGGCGTGGACCGTGGCGAGACCTTGCGGCAGGCCCATTGTCCGTCGATCGGCATCGATCCGGACATGGACATCGACCAGCAGACGATCGGCGACAAAACCGCCTGCCTCTTGTTCCGCATGTCCAGCGACCGCTTTTTCGACAAGTACGACCCGGAGGCGTTGCTCGGAGACAAGATCGATCTCGCGTTCCTCGACGGATTGCATTTGTTCGAATTCCTGTTGCGCGATTTCATCAATGTCGAGCGGTCGTGCCGGCGGAATTCGGTGATCGTGCTGCATGACTGCGTACCGACCGACCCTTACCTGGCCCGCCGCCATCGTTTGGATGAATCTCTGAGAGGCATCACACGGATCCCTGGCGGCTGGTGCGGCGACGTGTGGAAGACGGTGCTGATCCTCCGTAAATACCGGCCGGACCTGCGCATTCACAGTTTTGATTCGGCCATGACCGGGATCGTGCTGGTCACCAACCTCGATCCCGGGTCGGACGTGCTGAGTGAGAATTATGCCGAAGCTGTCGAGACATTCTCGCCACTCGATCTTCGCGACTACGGCCTCAGGCGTTATATCGACGAACTGGCGCTCAAGGACGCGCGGTTGCTGACGGACCCTGTGCATCTGGCGCAATTTGTTTGGCTGTAAGGCTGGACCGCCAAGGCCACTATCCGGGTTGACGCCCTCTATCTCAGCCGGACAGTTTCTGCATAACCGCGTCGGGAATATCGAAGTTGGCATAGACGTTCTGGACGTCGTCGTTCTCATCCAGGGCATCCAGCAATTTCAACAGGCCCGCCGCCCGATCCTCATCCAAGGTGACCGACATGGTTGGACGCCAGTCCAGTTTGGCACTTTCCGGCGCCCCGAACCGCGTTTCCAGTGCGTCGCGAACGGCGAAGAAATCTTCGATCGGGCAGGTGATTTCGTGCCCGCCGGCATCGCTTTCGACGTTCTCGGCCCCGGCCTCGATCGCCGCTTCCAGCATGTCGTCAGGGCTGGCGACGGAGGCGGGATAGCGGATGGCACCCAGGCGATTGAACATGAAGCTGACGGAATTGGTCTCCCCCAACGCTCCGCCGTGCTTGGAGAACGCAGACCGCACGTCCGATGCCGTGCGGTTGCGGTTGTCGGTCAGTGCTTCGACGATGACGGCGACGCCGGCCGGGCCGTAACCTTCGTATCGCACATCCAAATACTCATCTCCGCCCCCGGCACCCGCTGCCTTCTTGATGGCACGATCCACGGTGTCCTTCGGCATGTTGGCCTGACGCGCCGAGGTAACCGCCGCGCGCAATCGGGGATTAGACGCTGGATCGGGCAAACCGTGCCGGGCCGAGACGGTGATTTCCCGGATCAGGCGGGCGAACTGCCGGGCACGGCGGGCGTCCTGGGCGCCCTTGCGGTGCATGATGTTCTTGAACTGGGAATGGCCTGCCATGGGTCGATGATCAGCTCTTGTTGGATGGACGTCGCTTCATACAACGCGCGGCCGTAAGGGCAAATGTCCCATCGGTCTCCCGTGGGGGTCAGGTCGGGCGATTCGGCGTTTCGATGCGAACGCACCTGTCGGTGGGGGGTGATTCCAACGCCGTCAACACCGGTTGCTTTCGCTCACATACCAGACTCCGCCGTGCCGCGCGGATTTCGGCGTTACGCACGGCCACAGTGTCCGCGGTCAGGATCATGCCGAACGCAGGGGCGCTGCGGCCGAACATGCGCTGGATCATGACGTCACCGAGCTGCTTTTTGAAATGAGTCGGCTCCCAGAACCAGCTTGTCGGGGTGCGGCGATCGCCGGCCGCCGGGACGGGTTCGATGTTGAACGAACTATAATCGAGGAAATCCCACAGCGTGACCGCGCCGTGCTGTGCCGCGACCAGGGCCGTTAATTCGGTTTTCAGTTGCTCCACGCGTGGCCACAGGCCGGCGCGCCAATACAGCTCCAGCGCATCGACATGATGCGGTGCGATCACCAGCGTCAGCCCGATGTCCCGGGCACGGGCGAATGCCACGATGGCAGCGACCGCATCCAGGTCCGGTAATGGCCCTCTCCATCCCGCCATGACCGGTGCGAGTTTGGCCGCGCGCACTGCTTCGGCGGCATCCTTCTGAGCGAACAGGTCATGCATGCCGTCGTTGCGTGCGGCATCGATGAAATCCGCCTCTGTCCCGGACCCGTCGGACGCAAGATCCAAAACATTGGGCCGCCGCTGCAACGCGACCGTGGTCACACTGTCGATCAGCGCCCCTGCCGTCGCCACCGACAGGAACATGTCGTTGGCCCGCTGCATGCGGCTATCCGGGTTGGGGTTTCCGTCCGGCAGTGACCGGAAGCGCCGATCGGCTTCCAAAAGCGCCGGATCGGGATCCTCGGGACTGAAGAAATTCTGAAAATCCAGGAACACTACCGCTGACTTTACCCCGCCGGTGGCCACGGCCTCTTGCAATATGCGCAGGCTGGTGGAGGTTTCGTACACGCCGGGAATGCCGTAATTGAACACCGGTCCCATCGCTTCCGGCCAAACGGGAGTCGAGGCATCGATACCGATGTGGATGGGCGAGGAGCCGATTACGACGGTCGCCGGATGAAACCGCGCCACCTGATTGGTCTTCGCCAGCATCGCATGGTTCTTGGTGATTGGCTTGAACAGGCTGATCCCGGCCATTCGGGGTGTCCCGAACACCTCATACGGGTCCACCGCCAGATTGAATGCCACGGCCAGAAACCCGAGGCCCGCGAGAGAGCCGGCCCATATCCGGAGGAACGCGCGAGGCCCGCGCATCAAAAGCGCCAATACAGAAATTCGTGCAGTTCGCCCAGCGACAGGATGCCGGCCAGGGCGACGCACGCAAGACTGACTGCCCATGTTCCGGTGGGCTTCCAGGCAACAAAACGAAGCAGGCGGCCGGGCGCCCCGGCTGGCTTTACCCCGAGTGCCGGCTGATAGAGGGCGAGCAATTCCAGGGTGTTAGGCAACGCAAGGGCGATGAACAGCAGCACCCCGATACGGGCGGCGGCGCCCACGAACATAGTGCCGCTGGTCCACGCCGGCTGGACACCGAGTTGGACCAGCAAGCCGCCGATCGGGCCAAGGTGCGACAGGATAGCCCTGGGCATGGCCGCCCCGTAAACGCCGATCATGCCCTTCCAAAGCATCGCGGCACCGGCGACGGTGGGCGAGCGGAACAACACCATGGCAAACACGACCGAGAGGAAGGTCAGCATGAACGCAGCCGGCGCCGCCAGCCGGTTGTAGGACGCGGTGTCCGGCCAAATGCGAGGGCGGATCAGGCGCCACGCGTGGTTGACGCACAACAGCAGGCCATGCAGCAGCCCCCACAAAATGAAGGTGTAGCCAGCGCCGTGCCAGAGACCTGAGACCAACATGGTCAAAATCGTCGGCACCGCCAGCAGCCCAAGGAATGTTGCAACCTTGGCGTCCCTGGTTCGGCGGGCTGGTTGGCCGTTGGCCGCACGCCGGCGCATCAGGTAGAGCGTCATGGGCATGTAGATATAGGCGGTCAGGAAACGGGTCAGGGTGATATGCCAGCGTGCCCAAAAATCGATCACGCTGCGGGCCTTCAACGGCGAGTTGAAATTCACCGGCAATTTGATCCCGAACAGGCGGGCAATTCCCAGCGCCATGTCGCAATAACCGGAAAAGTCGAAATAAATCTGCAATGTAAAACCGAGTGCGGCAATCCAGGCGTCGGCCAAGGATTGCGGTACACCCGATGCGGCATGGTCGTACAGCGGCCCGATCACCCGGCCGATCGGGTCGGCGAGGATCGATTTCTTGGCCAGTCCGAAGAAGAACAGGCTTATGCCTACTGAGACGTCCTCGGCGTCGAACCGGCAGGACGCGACCTTGAACTGGGGCATCATCTCCCGGTAATGCACGATCGGGCCGGCGATGATCTGTGGGAAAAACAGGACAAACAGGGCGTATTCGCGAAACGTAAAACGTTCGATCCGGCCGGCATGCACGTCAACCAGGAATGCGATTTTTTGAAACGTGATGAAGGAAATGCCCAGCGGCAGAATGACCTGCGTCAGCGGCAGACCGGCATCGAAGATATCGTTGAGTGCCTGCTCGCCAAACGCGATATATTTAAAATAGCCCAAAAAGCATAAATTAAAGACGACCCCACCGATCAAGACAACCCGGGCATGTGCGGGATTACTGTGCCCGATGCGTTTCAAATAACAGGCGATTCCATAATTTATGAGTATCGATGGTGCGATCAACAGAATGTTCAGTGGGCGCCACCAGGCATAGAACAGCAGGGAGGCCGCTATCAGCCATGACAGAGCCGCTTCGCGGCTGCGCGCACCCAGCACATAGAAGACGGCCAGCACAGGCGGCAGAAAGGCAAAAATGAAAATATAGGAGTTGAACAGCATGGTTTAGCGAGGCCGGCCAGCGGCGATGGCTGCAACGATGGCGCCGGCATCCGAAAATGATTCGACATCGGCGATGCGGAATTTAACCCGGAATTCGGCTTCTACCGCGACAATGAAATTCACGTAGGTGAAGGAATCCCAGCCCGGCACGTCATCGCGGGTCGTTTGCATTGTCAGGTCGATATTGTTATCGCCCAGCAAGTCACGCAGGATCAGCGTCAGTGTAGCGAGCGTCTTTTGTTCTGTCATGATCGACCCGTTCCCGCATCGGCGTGATGGTTGCGTGATGCCACACGATACAACGGAACGCTACTGGTAAAGCATTGACCTTAGATATTAGGCGATCGGCATCGCCGGTGAGAGCCTTCCGCCAATTCTGACCGGCTCGATTCGGCGTGCCAGGCCAGTGGCATCGTCGGTTTCGACGAACACGCCGCAGACGGTTGCCTCACCTTCCGCCGGCCCCAGTTTTTCGCCGGGCATCTTGCGCCAGAAGCGTAGTGTCGCGCTGTCCTTCACCATGCCGATGACGCTGTTATAGTCGCCACACATGCCCGCATCCGACTGGAAGGCGGTGCCGCCGGGCAGGATTTGCGCGTCGGCGCTGGGACAATGGGTGTGCGTGCCGACGACGAACGATATCTGGCCGTCGAAGATATGTCCGTAGGCCATCTTTTCGCTGGTCGCCTCGGCATGGATGTCGGCGACGATCGCCTGGACCGACGATCCCAACCGGTATTTCGTCAGCACCTCCGCAGTGCCGCGGAACGGGCAATCCAGCGGGTCCATGTACAGGCGTCCCATCGCCTGCAGTACAAGCGCCTTCCGCCCATCTTGCAACGTGACCAGCACGGACCCGTTGCCGGGGGTGCCCGGCGGGTAGTTCAGCGGCCGCAGCAGACGCGGGGTCTCGGCGATGTACGGAATGATTTCTTTGCGGTCCCAGGCATGGTTGCCCAGCGTGATGACGTCGGCGCCGGCAGCGAACAGGGCGCGCGCCATGTCGGGTGCGAGACCGAACCCGTGGGAGGCGTTCTCGGCGTTCACCACGGCAAGATCGATGCGCAGATCCTGGCGCAAACCGGGTAACTTTGCCGCGACCGCATCCCGTCCGGTTCGCCCGAGCACATCGCCTAGAAACAGTATCCTCAAGTCAGCCTCCGCAGCGGATGATGCCTTGCTCCGTCGCAACCGCATCCAGTGGAATGTCGTAGGGGCCAACGGGCACGGCGTCCACCTGTTGCGCGGCGAAAGCGCATCCCATGCGGAACCGGCCGGGCAGAGCGGCGAGGGTTCGGTCATAGAATCCGCCGCCATATCCCAGGCGGCCACCGCGGGAATCGAATGCCAGCAACGGGATCAGCAGCATATCCGGCACCAGGATTTCGCCAATCGGACGCATGGTGCCGAATCGCTCCGGTATCAGCACATCG
>JANXLQ010000081.1 GCA_025355085.1 Rhodopila sp. | reverse complement strand
CTAGTGCCGCGCACTCTAGATTTCTACCCCATTCCGTTCATTACGCGGCCAGCGGCTTTCCTGTCTTGGTCCACTTGAACGGCTTCGCCATGGTGCGATTGAAGTAGGTGATAAAACTCTCGATCTGCTCCTTGAGGTCCTGTTGCGACGTGAAGTTTCCACGCCGCAACAGTTTGCGCGCGAGGATCGAGAACCAGATTTCGATTTGCTTGAGCCGCGAAGCGGATCAAGGCCACGACGCATGCTTAGGCGTGAAGCTAAAATGAATCCGGTGGGTCTTCGTCCGCAAGAAGGCCTCCCGCGTGACCATCGACTCCAGGATACCGGTCTTCCCCTTCTCACCAAGATCATCCTTGATCCCACACAACCGAGCGACCAGACGAACCACCCCTTCGGATACATGCGTATTCAGATTGTCGCACACCATGCGCCATGGGGTTGTGGCACTGCCAGACGCGAACAAGGTTGCGAGGAAACGTACGTAGTCTTCCTCGGTGCGTGTGTCGCCGACGGTGCCTTGGACCTGACCCGTTGCGACATCGAAGGCCGCGATCAGGGCCTGCGTCCCATGGCGTTTATATTCGTATTCCCGCCGCTCGATCCGGTGCGGCGTCATGGGTAGGCCGGGCGCCGCACGCTCCAGCGCTTGCACGCCGCTCATCTCGTCGATCGACACGGTCCGCCCGCCGTCTGCGGCCAAAGCCGATGCTTGCAGGTAGGTCGCGCAGATGTCCGCACATTTGGTCACGAAGTCAGGATCCGGCTTGGGCGTGAGCCAACCCCGTACCCGGTGCGGTCGAAGCGCGGCTTCTTTTAAAAAAGCGTCCGACCGAGCTGTTCGAGATACCAGTGACGATGCCGCGTTCGATAGCGCATCGGACCAGTTCGCTGCGGCTCCAATGGCTTAGTGGCAAATTGCTGTCTGCCCCTGGCCGCTCGCAGGCCAGGGCGATAATCGCGCAAATCTGCTGTGGCGTGAATGTCGCCGGAGCCCCCGCACGCGGCGCATCGGCCAGGCGTTGCGCGACCGTCGTAGTGACAGCCTTCGCCGCACCGGCCGTCTGCGTTGTCGGGGGTGCCGAGGCCGCGATACGCCAGCGATGCAGCCAATGGCGGACGGTTTTGGGCCATACGTCGAGTTGGCGCGCAATCTCGCGCACCCCGGTACCGCTCGCCGCCAGCAGGATCATCCTGGCGCGTTCAGATAGCTTTTGCGGTGTCCCATGGGCACGGACCAAGCGGTTCAGCACCGGCTCTTCCGCAACGGTTATCGCAATCGGATCGGCAGACAGACGCGGCATCGGGGCCTCAACGAATCGGGGGAAGTCAGACGATTCGCCATGCCATGCCAGGACACATTTGACTCCCCCTTATTCGACGGACAACCGTCAGAATCTCAGTTTTTCCCAAACCGTGGCAATCCGGACTCACCCCAGCGCTATGGAGTCGCCACTTTCAGCGCGCGGCACTAGTAGCGCATCGCGCCAGCGACGGCGGAATCAAGAGTCCAGGCTGCATCGTCCAGCGACACGCTCGCGCGTAGCGGAAAAGCATCGAAGAGCGGGGCCGCGTCGATTCGCATCGGCTCCCACATTCTGTCGATGAACCGAAACAACTGGTCCCATCGGGTCACCAGATGCCGCTCGGCGCCAAACGCAATCACGCGCGAGCTTCCCGATCCGCTATGCCAGTCGCGGACCCGGTGATCAATCAATGCGTCCTCGTCATCCACCTCCGGCATCATGCCTTCGCCGGGATGCGTGCTGAACCAAATATTGGGGATACCGAAGCTTTCGGGAATGACCAAGCCGTGGAAGCTGGTGGACGCGATTCGCTTACATGACCGGATATCGTCCACGCGGGCCAACAGACTGGCGGTGTTGTTATCGGTGTATGTATTGATGATTCGTATCACTCCGGCCAACGATGGGGGAATGTGATAACGGCGGTAGTCCGGTCGCGGACCGGAGGCTGGTGTCGCACCGGTCAATTCGGTGATGTGTAGCACGACGCCAAGCTCATACGTTTGCGGCACTGGACGAGTCGCCAATAGCTTTGGCAAGAACCAGACGGGATCGCCATAAGCGTCTGGCACGCGGATACCAAGCTCCCGCAGCCGTGCCGCGCTATTCCGGCCGCGCATCGCATGCGCGACCAAATTCGTGTCTGGTGGTACGATAAAGCGCTTCAAATTTGGATCGAAAGCGTTTCGTGTTGAATCGAGGCCGGTTCCCCACAAGTGGACAGTACCGTTGCGCTGACCGTGACCGATGGTACCGACCGCGACCAGGCGTTCGCCTTTGTCGTCGAAATTGCGCCGCTGCACCGGCAGGCCGGTGATGACCGCGGTCACGACCGCACTAAGAGCGTCACCCAGGTTGGGATAGGGCGCTTTCGCGGATGTCGCGGCCCAGCCAAGTGGCACGGCCTGATGCTTATCGACCCAGTCCTGCAACGCGGCGGTGTCTGGTCGATCCGATCGCAAACGATTACCAGTCACAGGTGACGCTCCCGTCATCGGTGCGCCGGGCGCATCGGTGTTTTGGTTGATACGAAAGGCAGAACGGTTCGCGACTCGCGATGATCCGCGCGCCGGATAAGGCATGCCGGCCAAGAACGCACCGCCCGCCCTGGGTCAAGGCATGCACAGCGGCCAGCAAATGGCCGATAGTTCCGGCTGCGACCAGTCGAGGAATATCCGACAGGCTCGGCGCCCGCACCACCGGCAGGCTGGCAAGCAGTGCAATCAGTGCAATCAGAATCGGGATCCGCGTATCGGCCAAAGGAATCGGCTGCACGTTTTGGGACCATCCCAGAGCGATGCTGCTGGTTTGCCGCACGGCGTTAATAGCACGAAATCACAACTGTAATGAAAATGCATTAAGTTTTTAACCTGATTGACGGCGGGTTCCGCTTGCCAATTCATCTTATGGCATTTAGTCCCACGTTAGGAAACCGAAGCAATACATAAGCGGCACGTCTTGCTGCTTCACATGAGGCGCACGACGATATCATGGATCCACTGATAGCGATGAGGGCGGTCGATCACAACCGGTCACCGGAGACGACCAGCGAATCGCTGGCGCCCACTCGCCGCGGCCGCGGTCGCAAGGATGCGGAGCAGACAGTACAGGTCAGCCTTCGCTTGCCGGCTAGTCAGGTCAATGCATTGCGGGAGAGGGCTTTCGCCGCAGGGCGGGAGGAGCAGTGTATGATCACCCCGCAAGAAATCGTCCGTCGCATGATCGCGGCGGCTTTGATGCCGGAAGGCTAATCGATAGCAGATTGAAGTTTAAAATAAAAATCCCCGCAGCAAGCTGTGGGGAATATGTCCCGAAAGTAATTCAACGCCCGATCGGTGTTGGCTCAGCGTGTATGCAACGGCGCCGGATAAATAGGCGTCGGCGGGCGCTGTGGCGTCGAGGATTTGCCGAAATTCGTACCTAGCTGCTCCCGTGTTGCGGCCCGATCATATAGCCCGGCGGCCGGGCCAGGCATCCCTGCATTGACCGGCGAGTCGCTTGCCGAAAGTCGATGGTAGGGCACCGCCGACTCCATCTGTCGATTAAGACAATTGTAATATTGTTCGTTCCCGATCCGAACATCGACGCAGGATGTAGTGGTGCCGGGCGTAACCGAACCCGATTGGCCGAATGCCGATCCAGCCGAAATCAGCATCGCCATCGCGCATGAAACTATTCGCATGATCAGGATACTCCTGCAACCAACCCACCGATCATAGCATGACGCCCGGCGGCCCGACAGTCACCGTTCGGACTACCATACATTGTTTATTTTTCCGGCGTCATACCTACGTCGGTCAGCTTCAGTCTTTGTTAACCAAATTCCTTTCCTATCGGTAATCGCGGCCGGACCTGCTTCCGATGCTCGTCCTGCATGACCGGCCGCTTTTCGATCCGCCACGTGCGGATGGCACCGAGGGAAAAGGGTCCTTCATGTATATATTGCGCCTGACCATTATTTTCGGCTGCCTGGTAGCGGCCGGCTTTGGCGATTGCGCCGCCGCGCCGGCCTATCTGAGCGACTTCATGACGATGACGGTCTGCGGCGACCTGGCGGGCAACGCGATGCCAGGCGTGGTGCCGGGCGATCCCGCATGCAAAGCACCACGCAAGATAAAATCCGGCGAAGTACCGCCATATCAATTGAATGACTTTGCGGCGATCGGCAGTCCGTGTCCCGATCGTCTCGGCGTGGCCTCCCGGGAGAATCTACCGGTTGTCATCGGGGCCGTGACCCGCATCGTAAGCTTTGACCGCCACGCCACCCGAAGTGGCTGTATCCTGCGGGGAATTCCATCCGTAGTGGGTTCGTCTATACAATGGTATGACAAGAACTACGGCTATATCATCGGCGATGCCACGCCAACCGGCTTGATCAGTTTCGATTCGTCGGTCGCCTGTCGAACCAACAGCATGGATTCGAATCGTTTTTCGCGTAGCTGGGTCATCGCGCCGCAAACGTTGCCGCCGACCGGACGTCCAGGTTTCACGGTGTTCACGGGATCATTGTCCGCTGGCAGTCCTGCCAGCTTGTTCGGGCACTGCCCTACCGGAGGCCAGCGCGCCCTGACCGCCTGGGTGCTTGACAGCATGACCTATACCGGCGGCCCGACATTGCCCACGCTGGTGTCCAATCACTACAGCTCCGCTGATACCGCAGGCGTTTCGGCGGGTGAGGGGCAGCAGATGGAGCGCACTTACTGGACGGTCGCCTTTGGCCTGACCCGCTGGGAAAAATGGGCCCGCGCCGATTGGGCTGGCGGCAGAGCGGCGGTTAGTGTGATGGCAAGGACATTCTTCGCTAAACACACATGCGACGCTCCGTTTGCCGTGCCGGCTGGACTGGCCCCGGGGATGCAGATGGGACCGATGGTGTTGACCGGAGTTTACAGCCAGATCGCGCGGGATCCGCGCATCGGCGTTCAGCATGTCTGGTATCTGCTGGATTGCCACGACTTCACCAATCTGGTGCGCACGCCGCAACCCGCGCCGGCTTCGCTGCCGGCAAGCTACGCCGGCTGGTGGACTGGTTGAAAGTTGGCGTCAATGGCGAATCTGCGCGGTGCCGAACCCTGACGATGCAGCCCGTGCATCGTCAGATAGGCGGCATCCAAACCACGGGCGAACCGCGCCGCGTCGAATAGCGGCGCGGTCGCCCGAGCGGCGACCAACCGAGCGCGCAAGGCAGCCCTGGCTGCGGGATCGCGCGCCAAGCAAAGTGCGATCCTTTTGTAGTCTTCGCAAGAGTTCGCGATCAACTCCTCCATACTGACAGCCCGCAGTAAACTGGCACCTACCCGCGACCCAAAACTCCTACCGGGCAGGGTGACGACCGGCAGTCCGGCCCAAAGTGCATCGCAGCCGGTTGTATGGGCGCCATAGGGTGCTGTATCGAGAAACATGTCGGCGCAGGCATGGCGAGCGAGATGATCCGGCAGCGAAACCGGATCGGCGAATACCAATCGTTTCGGGTCTATGCCAGAGCGGCGCGCTGTCTCCCGTAGATTTCGGGGTGCCTGCGGAGCGCCGCTCATGAGCCATAAGACGCTACCGGGTATCTCGTGCAGCAGGTCCAGCCATGCGGCGAACACGTCCTCGGTAATCTTGAACGTTTGGTTGAAGCATGCGAACACAACACCGTCTTCGGGTAGGCCGTGACCAGATCGGGTCGGCATGGCGTCGGCGACCGGACGTTGGCGGTCATTGGGGCAATAGCTGTCCGGAAGATGGACAATGCGTTCGTGCCAATGCGGCTGCTCTGAAAATGGAATCACGACCGCGTCCGCGATCACGTAATCAACCCACGGCGCGCCGAGCGTGGCCAGGTATCCCAGATGTGCCACCTGCACCGGCGCCGGCCGCAACGCCTGTATTTCGGGGCGTCCACGGTCGGCGTAACCCTTTAGATCGACCAGGATGTCGATCTCGTCTGCGGCGATGCGCCTTGCGGACTCGACGGGGGGCTCCATGCCAAGTTCGACGAACCGGTCGAACCCACCGACGACTCGGCGTCGGGTGTCCGATGCGTCATCGTCGCTATAGGAGTACGCAATCACTTCGAATCGGTCGCGGTCGTGGTGGGAGAAAACCTCGGCCATCAGCAGCGATGTGGCATGTTGATTGAAATCACCCGAGACGTATCCTACCCGAATGCGGGCGGCATCCGGACGCTTAATAAGCGCTGGCCTTGGCACTGCCCCGACGTGCGCAGCAACGGCGCCGGCCATACGTTCCCCGAGGCGTTGCTGCAAATCCGGGTCGTCTTCGTGGCACAAGACTGCGTAAGGATCGATTAAACACGCTGTGGGTTCGCGCAACCGCGCGCGCAATCGATCGCGAAGGCCGTTCAGTGGGGCACCCCAGTCACAGGTGTAGGCCATTCCCAAGGCCGTGGCGGACCAATGCCACGTTACATCGGCGCCCAACGCCCCGGCCTTGTCGAAACAAGGCAACGCATCGCGGAACCGCCGACGCTCCCCGTAAAAGCGACCGAGCGCGATGTGTGCTTCTACCGAGGCAGGCCAGCGACGCACAACGGCGGCGTAGCAACCCAGTGCTTCCTCATCTCGCCCCAGGTTGCCCAACACCCGCCCCAAACCCAAACGAGCCGGCAGAAGCTTCGGATCAGCATGCATAGCCGCCCGGTATGCCGTCGTCGCTGCGTCCAGTTGGGCCGTCATCTCTGCCGCCCGGCCGATCAGCAGATGAACTGCGGACGATCGAGGGGCCAAGACCATTGCCTGCCGTGCCAACGGTTGGGCCGACGCGAGATCGTGCCGATCGAGATGCAGATCCGCCAGGGCGACCATGGCCGATACACCGCCGCCCACCGCGCAGGCACGTTCGAGCAAGTCACGGCCTGCATTGATATCGCCCATCTGCCGGCGCAATTGACCCCAGGACAAAAGGACCTCGGCGCTGGGCGGCAATTGCCGATAGATTGCTTCGGCCTCCGCCACGCGGCCGGCCTGAGCTCTCGCCAGCGCTGTTCGTAAAGCCGCGGCGGGTCGAACTGAGGCTGGTCGAACCGGCGGCGCTGCCATTAACGGGTACCGTCGATCTGCCGCGCGAGGTCGATCTCATTCAACTGGATCGGTTCCTTGCGCTGCATCTCGTCAATGTAGGCCCTGATCGTCTGTTGCGCACGCGCCTGACGCAGAGCCTGCACGATCTGCGGCTTTACGTCGGCCAGTGCCGCCGGCCCCGCCGGCTTGGTGCCGGACAGCCGAAGGATATGAAAACCGTCAGCAAGACGAATAGGGTCGCTGGTACCGTTATCCGGTAGTCCGGCAAGCAGATCTTTCAGGGCCGGGATCAATTCGTCCTCTCGCAGCCAGCCCAGGTCGCCGCCTTTATCGGCAGACGTGCGGTCCTGAGAGTTCTTCCTCGCGAGTTCCGCGAAATCCGCCTTCGGCCTGATCGTCTGCCCACGCATATCCGCGATCTTGCGGCGCGCTTCATCGTCGGGCGTTCCTGGCGGTACCAGCACAACGATCTGCGACAGATGGTACTGACGCGACAGCATGAACCTGTTCTTGTTCCCTTCATAAGCGGCGGCGACATCCGCGTCGGTCGGAAATGCCGGATCGTTGGGCGCCATAGAGGCGACATAGGCCTGTAGCACCACCACGTCGCGGGCCTCGTTGGCACGCTGTATCACATCGGGTTTCTGATCCCATCCTTTTGCCCTAGCCTCGGCGAGCATCGCCTGGTCGAGTAGCCGATCACGAACGAACGTGGCCAGCATGGCGGGATTTGCTTCTACTTTGGCCCTCGCAGCGGGATCGGTGCGACCAAGTAGGTCGCGAACGTCGGCGGCGGTCAGCCGCACGTCGCCGCGCTGGGCGACAACACCGGAAGGCGGGTCGCTGGCGGCAATCAGCAATAGGGTCAGTGTCACGAAAATGTAACGTTTTTTCATGGTTTCGAAAGTTCCTGTCCAGGGATGAATTCAGCATCCCGCAGTTTGTCGTCGTAATCCTGAAACAGGTTTTCCAACGCTACTCGCTTAAGGCCCAAAACCGGCTCGTAGCTTTTCAAAATCATCGAAATGAAACTTTGTTTTTCATAGAGATGCAGGACTTCCTGGCCGACTGCGAGCATGCGGCCATTGGCATCCTTGCAGGCGGTTAGTCCATCTACGGCGTACTTGGCTTCAGCAACGATCCGGACGGCCCGCGCCTTGTCCATCGCACTGGCCTGCTGGAAAGACGCCTGAACCTGCTGTAATCCAGCTGTCAGGTCGGCATTCTGCCTCTTAAGTTCGTCAATCGCGCCGCGCGCAGCCTCATCGCCCTCCGCTGGCGCCGCACCCGGCTTCAGTGCTTCGAGTTGCCGGGTCAATGCCTGATTCTGCTGCCGCGCGACGGCCAATGCGGTCTCGGCCACGGCGGCGCGATCCTGCGCGATACGCATTGCGGCCGTGGCTTTACGCAGCGGTGCATCGCCCTGCTGGGCACACACCGGTGTAGTGGCAATCAAAAAGACGATCAGTGACAGCGCGCGCATGATCAGAACTTCGCGTTGAGATCGAACATCAGGGTATCGACCGCATAAGGTGGACCCGACACCGCATTCGTGCTGGACCATCGCGATGACAGCCAGAAATCGGGCGCCAGGGCGACGTTGCCGAGTAGGACGAAGCCCTTCGCGTTGGTGCCGCCCAGATGGAACTTTGAGTCTGTTAGCGCATCCAGCACCGCGTCGGCTTCGACATATTTATACGCAAGCGAGATGTTCCACGCCCCCGCCGTTTTCATGTCGGGATGGCCAGCCGATACCCGGACCATCCAGCCCGTGTCGCCGCTTTGATAGACCCCGTTGTTTCCAAGATTGTTAACCGGCGCCTTTTTCAGGACAGCGTTTTGGACGAGGCCAAGATTTTTTGAGTAATCGCCCTCGATCGTCAGATCGACCGGGTGATAGCCCAGATAGGTGGCCTTATAACGCATGTCGAGCACATTGAAATTCGATGCGAGTCCGTAAAGCTCCGGTTGTGCCGCCGACGTGGTGCCGATCGTGCTGATGTTCCGAATCGGAAACAACGAATTGCCGAACTGAACGAACGACGCCCGTGTCGCATCGGTGGCGCAACTGCCAAATATTGTCGGTGCGTCGCACAGCGGCGACGCCTTGCCCTGAACGTTTGTCGCGGCAAAGTAACCCAGGGCGAAGCGTGTCGCCACATCCTCGGCCGGGCGCCAATCGCCGCCAGCCTGCAAAGCCAACAACCATGAATTGTGGCTCGGGCTTTTGGCCGCCTGGGTGGAACCAAAATTAAATGCGGTGTTGAACAGCGAAAAACCGCCAAGTGTCAGAAACCCACCAAGCTTCTTTTCGTTGTTCATATGCGTGGATAACGCAAAACCGTCGAAGTTCAGATCCTCGTCGTACAAGAGGTCGGAGGTCCAGAACGGATTCGGCATGCGACCCGTTGTCACAGTGACGAATGACAACGGTTCCATCCGGATATAGGCTTGATCCAGCCACAGCGCGTATTTCGAGAAATCGCCGGTACTGCCAAGCGTCTGGTTGGTGGACACCGGGCTGCTGTCGTTGCCCGTGGCGATGCGGATGTCTATGGTCGCCCAATCGGCGATCTGTGCCTCCACGCCGATGCGAGCGCGCAGCCGGGTCCGCGTGCGGTTTTCAGTGGCGTTCAGCAACGGCGGCAGGCTGGTGCCGTTGGTGTCGAAGCCGTTGCTGCTGCCATTTATGCTGTTGAAATCAGGAAACAAATTGTAGTTCCCATGCGGGAACGCATCTAGCTGCTCGCGCATTCGGATGTCGCCAAAGACCTTGATTCGCTGGCTCCACTGCGGCACGGCATTCGGCTCTGCCCAGCCTTCTTCCTCCGCCTGCTGCAGAACCTGCTGCTTCACCTCGGCCGCGATTTGCTTGCGCATGATGTCAGGCACGTAGGTAACACGCACAGACCCTGGAATGATCGGTTTTCCAGGCGTGACCGGCTGGTTCGCGGTAGAGACGGGCTCCATCCTGGCGAAGGTTTTGGCCGCTTGCGCTTCCTTGCGCGCATCCTCCACCAGTGCGTTTGCCTGCTCCTTCGTCAGCGCACCATTCTTCACCAGAATCTGGATTAGCCGCTCGGTCACGCCGTCTGCCTGCTGCGCCTGTGCAGGCGCACCGGCCAGCATAAGCAGTGCGGCTGCCAGCCCGCTCCGCCCGACGCCATAACGGCCGAGACGATATTTCTGGTCGATCATGATCCGGTTCGGTCCTTCGTCATCCCGCCCGCGCCCTGACCTGTAGGTTGATCGGCTGCGGCATGTCACCGGGCGGCGCCTGTCCGACACCGACGGACGCGATCACCCGTTCTATCGCCTGATCCATCGTCGGATCGCCTGTCGTCGAGGACACCTTGACGCGCAGCACCTGGCCGGTCGAACTGAGCCACACGCTAACCTTTAAGAGATATTGAGCGGTGCGGGTTTTCTCGTCATCGTGCAGCGCCGCTTCGATCCGCATCTGAATGGTGCCGGCATAGGCACCGAAGCGGTTGCCGCCTCCACCGCCTCCACCCCCACCACCGCCGATCGAGCCGCCGCTGCCGTCGCCCACAGCTAGTCCGTACGCGTTGTTGCCTGCCCCAGCCGCGGCGGTCAGTGGCGAACTCGCAGGCGCCGGGTTGGATTTCGCAGCAGGCTTGTTCTCGATCACCTTGGATGGCTTTTGCATATCCTGCGGTTTCTGAAGCTCTTGCTTCACCGGCTCTGGTTCCGGTGGCTTTTTCGGGGGTGGCGGAGGCGGCGGGAGCGCCACATGCATCACATGCTGTTCCAACTTCGGTTTGGCCTTCTCGCCACCCGAGAACAGGGCGGCCACGCCCCCGATCACGCCGATCGCCGCGACACCCAGCAGCGCCCAAAACCTCCATGATTTTCCGGATTTCTCTTCGTCGTCGTAACCGTCATCGTTCATTGTCGCGGGTCCGATCCAATCTTACGACCCGGGCACACGCGTGGAGGCGAGCCCGATCGAGTTGATACCAACGCGTGAACACAGATCCAGCACGATCATGATCCGATCGTACTGGACGGCTCGATCGCCCTTCAGGATCACCGGAAGGTCGGGCATGTTGGCCTTGGCGTCGCGCATCTTGGTTTCCAACTCCGGCAGCGAAACCGGGACAGTGTCGAGAAACAATTGCCCTTGATCGGAGATGCTGATCACCTTGGTTTTTGGCACGGCAAGACTGATTGACGAACTGGCTTTCGGTAGATCCACCCTGACGCCCGAAACTGACGCCGTCGTCATGATGATGAAGATCACCAGCAGCACGTATGCCAGATCGAGCATCGGCGTGATGTTGATGTCGTCGTAAGGCTTGTCGTCACCTTGGACTTGCATGGATGTGGCCTATTTCTGTCCAGAGGGTGTGGTCGCCGGTTGAGGCGGGGCGGGGCGGACTGGTGGACGCACCGGGGGTTTCGCGGCCGGCGGAGGCGCCGCAGATGCAGCCGGGGCCGCTGGAGTTGCGGACACCCCCGGGAAGAGCGGTGCGGCCGGCCGGGGGCGCGGCGCGATCCGCGCGGCAGGCGCGCTTTCCCGCGAAACCGGCGGCGGGGGCAATACCGGTGCAGGGCGCGCCGTCGCCCGTGCCTCCCCCATCCGGGTAATCGTTTCTTCTACGAAGGCGTTGGTGACCGCACCGACGTCTTTGATACGGATTAGCAGGAAGTTGTAGCCGAACATCGCCGGGATCGCGACAAACAGGCCGGCCACGGTCGCCAGCAGCGCCGATGCGATACCAGGGGCAATGGCGTTGACGTTGACGTCGCCGGCGGCGGCGATGGCGGCGAAGGTGATCATAACGCCGACGACAGTGCCGAGCAGGCCAAGGAACGGACCGCCAGAGATGGCGATAGTCAGCATGACCATCATGTTACCGGCGCGATGCTGTTCGTGGACGAGTCCGGTTTCCATAGGTGCGCGGATCGCGGCAAGAGATTGGGGCGACAGCATCCCCCCTGCTTGTAGCCGGCCGGAATTCACCCGCTCTTGCATCTCACGCACACCGATTTTCGCCAGACGATATAGCGGCGATGCCCGAATTCCACGTGTTTCCAGTTCCGAGACCGTGGTTAGCGCGGCCATATGGTCGCCATTGGATTCGGTAACCAGCCGGCGATATTCGGAATGGAAGACTTTGTTCGCTTTGGTGACGCGATTGAGGTAAACGATTTTCGTGTAGATCACCGTCCATGACAGTCCGGCCATGATCCCCAGCAGGAAGATCACCACCCACGCATCCACCGTCACCGAATTGATGATGATCAGGAAGTAGTTGGGTGCTCCCGCGCTGGACTGCTCCGGTTGGTCCAGGCTGAGGAGTTTACCGTCCGGACCTTCGGAAGCGATTGCGACCTGGAGCGCGCCAAGTGGACGCGCGACCTTGGCGATCCGAAATTCGTCGATCAAACCGACATAGCGTGGCGAGCCGGCGACTTCCGCCCCCCCCAATGTCGGCTGACCGTTGATCGCCGGCATTCTGCCGGCGGCCTCACCGGCGGGTTTACCATCGACGAGCAGGGTCAGCTTGTCTGTGGCGACAAAGGCCAGGTGTTGCCAACCACCGCCTAGTGTCAATTTGGCGGCGACACGGTGCGACCCGTTCGGACCTTCGACCAAAGCGTAGGGCGCTCCACCATCCAGCCCAATGGTCAGCGCGTTCGTTCCGTCTCGATCGCTGAATAACACTGCCGTTTTCACGCCCGGATCGGGTTGCAGCCAAAGCGAGACGGTCAGCGCCTGACCCTCGGGGATAGCGAGTGAGGCGCTCTTGGCGATCCGCACCAACGGCTTTTCACGATCGAAACGCAGGCCGAACCCGATAATCCCGGCCTCATCCCGTGTACCGGCGGTCAGCGCATTGCTGGCGAACCCAGTCGTGTCCTTCGGCAGGCCGTTTTCTTCGGTAAAATGATAAACCAGCAACTGGTCGGGATCGAAGGTGCCGCGGGCATCGCTGCCGTCGGCTGCCTTGGCGTTACCCCAGTATAGATAAATCGGCGTCGCGGACCCGGGCGCGAGATCCGGGAAATCGACCCATACAAGACCGATCTGATCCTTCTGATTGAAACGCTCGATGTGGTAATGTAACGGGGTTTTGTCGTCGCCGCCGATGAAACGCAGATCGGAGCCGTCTTCCTTGGTGTTGCTGAAATCGAAATTGCCGGCGAATAGGCGCACCAGTATCTGGGTCCGGCCGATCGGTTCGGTGATCGCCGCGCCGTTTGGTCCGGCGTCGGCGGTGATCTTCAACCGCAACGTCCAATCGTTGTTCCACCAAGCATAGGCATGCCCAGTTCCCAACAGTAGCGCGGAGGCAATCAGGCAGAGCAAAAGCAGCAGGCGACGCATTGTTCAGAATGCTCCATTGACACGGAAAAGCAGCCGGTTGTCGCCGCTTTTGATGGTGGTCCCGGCGGTCAGGGTATGGGCGCCGAAGATATCCGTGCTGAGGTAATCGAAGGCGCGAAGCCGAATACCCAGGCCGGTCGAGGCGAGACCATATTGATCACGTTGCTGGACGAGGGCGTTGCGCAGCCCGACGGTTCCCGCATCGGCAAAAACAAACCCGCGCGTCTCGCTTAACCACGTCAGCAATTCGCCGACCGGCGGCGAACGCACCTCCGCTTGCAGAGTCGCGCCGTAGTCGCCCAGGGTTTCGCTTTCCAGGAATCCACGAACCGTATCGAAACCACCGGCGCCAAATTGCTCGTTGCTGATCAATGGTACGGCGGCGAGTTGGCCGGTCATCTTGAAATATATCTGTGTGCCGAAAAATAGAGGCTGTAGATTGCTGATATCCCCACGCAGGTACGCAAAATTGGGCTTTGCTAGATAGCGCTTTTGGTCGAACGAGGCGGTGTCGGTGCCGACCCCGCGGGTGCCTAAAACCGCGCTCGCGGACATGCTGGTTACCGCCTCGCCGCGTAGCCAGGTTCCTTGCCAGGTGATCGTTAGCGGCACGTACGTGACCGGGCTCGGCGTACGGTCGGCGCCCTGGATTGTCGCGTCGTCGAAGTGTTTGTAATCGAAACCCACGCTCAGGCTGCTGTCGAACACGTTGTCCTGGCGGATCGGCACCTGTAGCCGCACACCAGCGATAGTGCCGCGCCCGATCACGTCGGTGCTGCCGACGGTGGACACGCTGCTGTCTGACTTGACGTAGCTGGCAAGGATCGATGCCGTGCTGCCGGGGATACGATAGAGATACGATCCGGAGACGATCTGCGCATCCGAAGAGCGCATCGGCGCGACTTGATACGACAGGCTGGCGCTGTCTCCTCGCTGCCAGAAATTCCCATAGCTGACCGTTGTAACCGTCCGAAGCGCCGTCGTGTCCGCGTTCGCTCGGTTGTTGATTTCCGCCGACGCATGCAGCGGTAAGGAGTCCTTGACGTTCAAATCAACATCGACGGTGTTCGGCGCGATGCCTGGCCGCAGCACCGGCGTGACGGTGCGGTCGGGCCATTGGTTGAGATCGGCGATCTGCTTGCCCAGCACACTCATGTTGGGCACCTTGCCCTCCGCTACCGCCGAGGCGGCCTCTCGGATTTCCCGAGGCGAGAAGTACCGCGCGCCACGCACCCGCAGGCGGCCGATCTTACGTTCCGTGACCTTCAGAATTATGACGCCGTCCGCCGCGTCCTGGACAGGCACCTCGGCTGAAACCGTCGGATAGCCGCGCTGTGCATAAAGCACATCAAGGGCAGAACGTGCCTTTTCCACATCGTCGGTGGTGCGGTTGGAACCCAGGAACGGATAGACGGCTTCCTCGATTGCGTCGGCTGGCAACACGGTATTGCCCTCGACACGATATTCCTCCACGTCGAAGTGGCGTGTTGGGGCACCTTCGGAAGCCGCTTGTGCTGCTGTACCACAAGGGTTCACCAGGACTGTGGCGAGGCACAAAAGGATCAGCTTCGCTTCGATGCGTTCTAACATGCTGTTTTGTTGTCAGGTTAAGGACAGGCCCCCAAGGTTCACGGCCAGCTCGATGCTGTAGCTTGTCCCATAGGGAGGGTGCGGTTACGAGGACAGTTTAGTTGCAGATTTGTTAAACATCAGTGTCGATAAGGGGCAGTGCAACCTCTGTTATGTAAATTAGTCCGATGTAATTCATTTCGGTTAAGCATTTAAATGTCCATGGCAAGATAGATTATTCCGGTCATCCAGTCCTCGTCGCATTCCGCAAGCAGCGCTGACACGAGCCGCAGGCAGGAAGCGGCATTGGGGAAGATAGAAGCCACGCGGGTTCGGCGCTTGAGTTCGCGGTTGATGCGTTCGAGGCCGTTGGTGGTTCGCATCCTGACACGATGAGCCGTCGGTAGATCGAATACCGCGAATCCCATCGGCAGGCTTTCATCCGCCCAAGCGGCCAGCTTGGGTGCCTCCTTGGCCCAGAGTTTAAGCGCGTGCTTTAGCAGCCGTTCGGCCTCCGCCTTGTCGGGTGCGTTGAAGATTGCCCTAATCCTCTGCGCGACCGGCTTACGCTGGTCGAAACGGGTGACATAGGCCTGGGCACTCTGCTGGAGATGGAACGGGCATCGCTGCTAGGGAACACTGGGCAACGTGGCCCTGCGTGCGGCCTTGAGGCCCGCATGGTCGTCCGAAACGATGAATTTGACGCGCCTTAAGCCGCGTCGAATGAGACTGTCGGGGAATGCTCGCCAATGCACCTCGGCTTCGGAAAATGCCACCGAGACGCCCAGCACGCGCCGCTTGCCATCGGCGGTGATGCCGATGGCCACCAGCACGGCACAGTCGATCAGGCGTCCGCCTTCGCGAATGCGTTCATAGCGGGCAGTGAGGAACACATACGGGGTTTCGTCCAGCGGTCTCTCCCGCTAGGCGGCCAGGTCGGCCCTCTGTGCCAATAACAATGAGATGGCGGATTCAAGTTCCGGGACAAACACGGGTGCGATTCGACATTGTGTGGAGTAGGTTGACGATTCGGCAATCGAGGGTATCGGACCCATGGCGGCGGTAAAACTCAGCGACGATGCGCTTTTGGCGTTTTTTCAATCCCATCCGGGTTTCCGCGACCGAGTGGCGTCGATTGTGGGCGCGGTGGGGAACCTGGACGGAGACCTCGGGCTGGCGGACGCG
>JANXLQ010000438.1 GCA_025355085.1 Rhodopila sp. | reverse complement strand
GGGATCAGCATGCGCACCGGACCGCCATGCTCGCGGGTGATCGGCTTACCCTCCCATTGGTGGACGAGGAATACGTCGGGCTGGTCGAACTGGTCGAGCCGGATGTTGGTGGTGTAGCCGTCATAGGCGGTGAAAATGACGTGGTTCACATCTGGCCGGGGCTGCACGATCGCCAGCAGCGCCTGCGCCGAGACGCCCTTCCAGTGGTTGTCGTAGCGCGACCATTGGGTGACGCAGTGCATGTCGGACAGGCTTTCGCTTTGCGGCAGGGCCATGAATTCGTCCAGCCGCAGACGGAGGCGGTTCTCTACCGCGCCATCCACATCCAGGCGAAACTTCTGTTCGGTCACATCCGGTTCGGCGCCCAGATCGAGCACCGGCCAGTCCTTCACCAAACGCTGCCCGGGCGGTAAGCGGTCTTTCTCCGGGCCGGCCGAGGTGCCGGTCAACAGGCGGCCCTCCCGCGCCCAGTCCTGCTTCCGCTCGATCAGCTTGTCCCGAAATTTACCGGTGATCTCGACGTCGTCTTCTTCGGGCATCGGGTCCTCTGTCATCGTTACAGGCAATTGGGGCATCATGCGTGGTTTGAAAGGTCCTGTACGATCTAAATTATTGATTCAGAATAATTTGTCCCGAAAATTGGCAATGCACGCGATTTGCGGGACAAACTGTCGATGCCCAACACCGTGACTCCATTCTCCGTTAAGCAACTTCGCCTCCTCATCAATTTGGAACAACAACACGAAGTCTGGATCAAGGCTGAAAGGCGGTTGGCTGCCAGGGCAATCGCATATGGAAATCCCTTGACATCTCAGGGCTTGCGCGACACGGCGCTGATGGATTCTACCCGGCAGCGTTGAGAGACGCTCGGGAAGGATGCCTTGGATCAGTTTGTTGCTTGCTGGGATGACGTGGATGACCCGCGAACCGGCAATGCCCGCCGTCACGACTTCTACGAGTTGTTGATGATTGCCCTCTGCACGGTCCTGTGCGGCGGTCATTCGATAACGCCAGCGGCAAATCGGCCCTGCATATGGTCAGTGCCCGGGGCTGCGAACAGCGCATGGTGCTGGCGCAGGTCACCACCGACGCCAAATCCAATGAAATCACCGCCGTGCCGGTGTTGCTGAAGATGTTGTCGTTGAAAGGCACGATCGTGACAACCGATGCGATGAACTGCCAACGCACGATTGCGCAACAGATCGTCGATCAAGGCGGCGACTATGCACTGGCGTTGAAGGGCAATCAGGGCACGCTGCATGATGACGTCCGCACCTACTTTGAGGACCCGGCCGCCAAGACCACCACGGCCAAGCCCACGGTTGACGCCGATCACGGCCGCATCGAAACCCGCACGGCAACGGTGTGTACCGAGATCGATTGGTTAGACCATCATCGGTGGCCTGGCCTGGTGGCGATCGGCAAGGTCGTTCTCGAGCGCGAAACCAAGACCAAAACCACCAAGGGATCCTTTCGTGGCAAATTCAAACGAGCTGGATGGAATGACGCCTACCTGACTGAACTAATCTCGCTATTCTGAAATGCGATTACCCTGGGGTTGGTATTAGTACGGGCTGTATCGGGGCGGGGGAGGCGGATAGTCGGGCTGCCGATAGCGTGGCGGCGGCGCTTGCGGCGTGGTTACCGCGCCGCCGGCCGCACCGAGCGCTCCACCGAGCAGGCCGCCGGTTAGGGCGCCGCTTCCGCCGCCTGCGAGGCCGCCGATCGCAGCTCCGGCACCCGCACCCAACAGTCCGCCGCCGATCGCGCGCTGGCCGGGGTCGTATGGGTCGGAACAGGCGGTGACCGACAGGGCCAATCCGAACGCAAGGGCGCAGGCGAGCCGTTTCATGGGATAGCCTCTTTGTGGTGCGGCACTGGATTAGTGCTGCGGCGGTTTTAGTGCGGCACTGGTTTTAGTGCTGCGACGGTTTCGTATGACAATGGTTTTAGTGCGACAGCGGTGTAATACGACGGGGGCAGCGGTGTCTTGTCAGGAAATCGCCCTGAGATGGGGCCGTTCCGGCTGGGTCTCGGCGCGCCCGAGGTGATTGAGGAATACCGTGGAGAACCGGTGTGCGGTATTGGCGGCCACTTTCCGGTGCAGGGACTGCCACCGTTCCCGGCGCTCTTCCAACTCCATCGACAGGCCAATATGCATAGCTTCGGCGATTTCGTCGGAATCGTAAGGATTGACGATTAGCGCTTCGCTGAGTTCCTCGGCCGAACCGGCGAAGCGCGACAGGATCAGGACACCGGGATTTTCCGGGTCCTGCGCGGCGACATATTCCTTCGCCACCAAATTCATCCCATCGCGAAGGGGCGTTACGACCGCGAGACGAGATAGCCGGAAAAACCCTGCCAGTGTATCCCGCTTCACCGCGCGCGTCATATAGCGTAACGGTGTCCAGTCGAATTCGGAGTAACGGCCATTGGTATCGCCTACGATACGGTCTAATTCCCGCCTTAGTCGCTGGTAAGCACCTTGTTCCTCCCGTGATCGGGCCGCGATCTGCAAGAAACTGACCTGCCGCCGGTGTTGCGGATAATTGGCGAAAAATCGGCCGATGGCCTCAAATCTGTTGATAAGACCTTTGGAATAGTCCAGGCGGTCCACGCCGATTGCCAGTCCGCCCTTACCGAGGCTGGCACGCAACATGGCGGCATCGGAACCATTGGCGGCGGTGATGGCGCGTTGTGCGAAGGCTTCGGCATCGATGCCGACGGGATCGACGATGGCCCGCACGGAATGGCCGCGCCAAACGAAACGACCGTCCGCGTCCGGGTAAATCCCGAGATTTTCCGCCACGCAGTCAAGGAAGGCGGCATGATAGCTGCGGGTGTGGAAGCCCACGATGTCATAGGTGCACAGATTGGCCAGCAACTCCGCCGACCGTGGCAAGGCATTGAAAATCGCTGGCGGAACGAATGGGGTATGCAGGAAAAATCCGATGCGATTCGTTACACCGAGGGCACGAAGTTCCGATGCCAGCGGAATAAGATGGTAATCATGCACCCAGATCAGATCGTCCGGGCGCAACAGCGGCTGCAGTGCCGCCGCGAACTGGCGGTTGACAGAACGATAGCCGTCGTAGTCATCCGATTTGAAATCGAGCAGGCCAAGGCGGAAGTGCAATAATGGCCAGAGTGCGCCATTGGAGAAATTGACGTAGTACGACTGATAATCACTCTCTGTCAGATCGATGGTCGCATAGGTAATACCCTCCGACCGTTGTATGTGTGTGGTGCCGGTTCCGCGCGGGGACCGCTTGCCGCTCCAGCCGAACCACAATGATCCCGGCTGCAGGGCATCGCTTAACGCGACGGCAAGGCCGCCTGCCTTTGCAGCGCGTTCCGATGGAAGTGGTACACGATTCGAAACAATTACCAGCCGTGGCATGGGTAATCCCCTCCCGGTTGATTGGGCTCAGGATAAGCGGAGCCGTGGGTAATTTCTAAACGCAAATGCAGCGGTAAGGTCGCATCTTTTTCGTCACATAGCCGTGAGAAGCTGAATTAGGGCGAATTGTGAATCGGCTTGCCCCAAAAAAACCTGATCCTGTCAGCATGTTTAAAGACGACGAAAACGCCGGGAGTCATTTTGAAATGCGTATAGCCCAAATTGCACCGCTGACTGAATCCGTACCGCCCCGCACGTATGGCGGGACGGAGCGGGTGGTATCATATCTGACCGAAGAACTGATGGCGATGGGGCACGACGTGACCTTGTTCGCCAGCGGAGATTCCGTAACGACCGCGAAATTGGAGACTGGTTGGCCACGGGCATTGCGTTTCGATACACAATTACGGGATTCGATGGCTCCGCTGATGCTGATGATGGAGAAAGTCTGCCAGCAGGCGCATGAATTCGATGTATTGCACGGGCATTTGGATTACTGGCCATTTTCACTGCTCAGCCGTCAGCCGACCCCATTCCTGACGACTTTGCATGGCCGGCTGGATCTGCCGGAACTGACCGGCGTCTATGATTGTTTTGAGGATATGCCGCTGGTTTCCATCTCCGATGCGCAACGGCGACCGCTGCCGCGGGGTAATTTCATTGGGACGGTGCATCACGGGCTGCCGCCCAATCTACTGACTCCGCTATCGATGAAACGCGATTATCTGGCGTTCCTGGGCCGTATTTGTCCGGAAAAATCGCCGGATCGCGCCATTCGGATCGCGCGTGCGGCCGGAATGAAGCTGAAAATCGCAGCGAAGGTGGACCGGGTGGACCGGGAGTATTTCGAAACACAAATCCGGCCGATGATCGATGGCGACCAAATTGAAATGATCGGTGAGATCGGCGATGCCGGGAAGCCCGCTTTCCTAAGCGGTGCCAAGGCCATGTTGCTGCCGATCGACTGGCCGGAACCGTTTGGACTGGTGATGATCGAGGCCATGGCCTGCGGCACGCCGACCGTGGCCTTTCCCGCCGGTTCGGTGCCGGAGGTGATCGACGACGGGGTAACCGGATACGTGGTGGCGGATGAAGCCGCCGCGGTCGCCGCGTTATCTCAGTTGGATCGGCTGTCTTCCGCAGCCATCCGCGACCGTTTCGAAACAAGATTTACCGCCCGGCGGATGGCGGAGGATTATTTGGCGCTATACCGGCGGATGGCGGTGAAGTCGCGTCCGGCGCTGCGTGTGGTGACCTGAAGCGGGTCTGGTAAAGTTGGCGCGGTTCCGGTTCACTGTCCCGCATAAGAACGGGGGGAATCGCGCCATGGCTTCGGTGCAGGAATATGACTACGTCATCGTCGGTGCCGGTTCGGCCGGTTGCGTGCTGGCCAACCGGCTGAGCGCCGATCCGAACAATCGGGTGCTGCTGCTGGAAGCCGGCGGCAAGGACACCGATCCATGGATCCACATCCCGGCCGGTTTCTACCGCAACATCTACAATCCCAAGGTCGCGTGGCACTTTGAGACCGAACCGGTGCCGGAGTTGCATAACCGCCGGATATCGTGGCCGCGCGGCAAGGTGCTGGGCGGATCGTCGTCGATCAATGGCCTGATCTACATCCGGGGCCAAAGCCAGGATTTCGATTTGTGGCGTCAGCTTGGCAACGCCGGTTGGTCCTATGACGATGTACTGCCGTATTTCCGCAAGGCGGAAGACCAGGAACACGGCGCCAACGCATTCCACGGCGCAGGCGGCCCGCTGGGGGTGTCCGACCTGAAAACGGACCATCCGCTGCACGATGCGTTCATCGCCGGCGCGCAGCAGGCGGGGTATCCGTACAATCCGGATTTTAACGGTGCAAAGCAGGAGGGCGTTGGACCGTTGCAGTTGACGGTGAAAGGCCGCCGGCGGTCCTCGGCTGCCGTGGGGTATCTTAACCCGGTGAAGTCTCGGGCAAATCTGCGGATCGAGGTTCGGGCGCTAACGCATCGGGTGCTGCTGGAGGGCAAGCGGGCGGTTGGGGTCGAATACAGCCAGAACGGCACGCTGCATCAGGCGAAGGCGGCAAAAGAGGTCTTGCTGTGCGGCGGCGCGATTAACTCGCCGCAGATTTTGCAACTGTCGGGCATCGGGCCGGGGGGGCTGCTGCAATCGCTGGGAATCGAGACGAAACACGACCTGCCGGGGGTCGGCGAAAACCTACAGGACCACATCGGCGGGCGTATCATCAACCGGTGCGTCGATGGCACCGTCACGATGAACGAAATCTACCACAATTGGCTGCGCCGGATTTACGCTGGTGCCGAGTGGATTTTCGCCCAAAAGGGTCCGCTGATGACCGGCGCCGGCCCGATCGGGCTGTTCGTGAAGACCCGGCCGGAATTGGACAGCCCCGACGTGCAATACCAGTTCCTCGCCGGCAGCGCGCCCAAGACCGGCGAGCCGATGCATCGTTTCCCCGGCTGCACCATGGTCGCGATCCCATGCCGGCCGGAGAGCCGAGGCTGGTTGCGCATCCAATCGCCCGATCCGGCAAAGCCGCCCGCGATGCAGCCGAATTATCTGTCCACCCAGGGGGATCGCGATACAATGGTCGCCGCCCTGCGGGTAATCCGCAAGGTGTTCGCCACCAGCAGCATGCAACGCTACTGCAAGGAAGAAATCTTCCCCGGCCCCGTCGCGGAAACCGACGAGGATCTGCTGGACCACGTCCGCGAAACCGCCGGCACGACGTTCCACCAGACCAGCACCTGCATGATGGGGCCGGGTCCGAAGTCGGTCGTCGATATCGATCTGCGGGTGAAAGGGCTTCAGGGCCTGCGGGTGATCGATGCGTCCATCATGCCGACCGTGGTTTCGGGCAACACGAACGCCACGGTGATCATGATCGCGGAAAAGGGGGCGGATATGATCTTGCGCGGGGCATAACCATGGAACAGACATTTTCCGGCAAGGTCGCGCTGGTCACCGGGGCAGGCAAGAACATCGGCCGCACCATCGCTCTGGACCTCGCCGCTCGGGGGGCGTCCCTGGTCGTCAACGGGCGCAGCGACCGTGCGGCGGTGGACGCGGTGGTGGCGGAGATTAACGCCGGAGGAGGGCGGGCGATCGGCTGTCTGGCCGACGTGGCGGACCCGGTGGCGGTCGGATCGATGATCTCGGATGCCGTGGCAGCGTTCGGCGGATTGGACGTTCTGGTGAGCAACGCCGGGCTGCGCCGCCAGACTCCGTTCCTGGAGATGTCGCTGGCGGAATGGCGGGAAATCCTGTCCGTGGCGCTTGACGGCGCGTTCATCCTGGCCCGCGCCGCCGTTCCGCACATGATCGGCCGGGGCAGCGGGGCGATTGTCGCGCTATCCGGCATTTCCACCCATGTCGGGACGCCGAACCGCTGCCATGTTTCGGCGTCCAAGGCGGGGTTGGAGGGCTTGATGCGGGCGCTGGCGGTCGAACTGGCGCCACATCGGATCACCTGTAACACCGTCGCCCCCGGCGCGGTGGACACCGTGCGCGGGGCGTCGGCGGGTGGGCAGCCTACAACTCTGACCGGCGGCGGTATTCCGTTGGGCCGCAAGGCGGCGGTGGAGGAGATTTCGGCCGCGGTGCGGTTCCTGGCAGGTCCGGACGGGCGCTATATCACCGGGCAAACGCTGCATGTGAACGGGGGCGCTTTCCTGGGGTAGCATGACCGGCTTGCATTGGGGTGGCCCGCATGGTCCAAGGCGCGGGATCAAGCGCTGGTGATAAACCCATGAACGATTCTTTGCCTGATCCCGCCGACACCCCCGAACGCATCCTGATCCTGGACTTTGGCAGCCAGGTCACTCAGTTGATCGGCCGCCGCCTGCGCGAGTCCGGTGTTTACTGCGAAATCTGGCCGTTCAACGCCGATCCCGCCCGTATCGCGGCGTGGAAACCGCGCGGCATCATCCTGTCGGGCGGACCTGCGTCGGTGCATGAGGCGGTGTCGCCCGTCGCATCGCCCGTGGTGTTCGAACTCGGAGTGCCGGTCCTTGGCATCTGCTACGGCCAACAGCTTCTGTGCCATCAACTAGGCGGGGCGGTCGAACCGTCCGACCATCGGGAGTTCGGCCGCGCCTACGTTGAAATCGCCGCCGACTGCGCGCTGTTCCACGGCGTGTGGGCCAAAGGCGGTCGCGAACAGGTCTGGATGAGCCACGGCGACCGCGTCACCAAATTGCCGCCCGGGTTCCGCGTCGTCGCCACCAGCGAGGGTGCCCCATTCGCCGCCATCGCCGACGACGCGCGCCACTTCTACGGTGTGCAGTTCCATCCGGAGGTCGTTCACACCCCGCACGGCGCGCAATTGTTGCGCAACTTTACCCATGATGTTTGCGGCATGACAGGTTCCTGGACCATGGCCGGGTTCCGCGCGGCCGAAATCGCTCGGATTCGCGCCCAGGTAGGCACGGGGCGGGTGATTTGCGGGTTGTCGGGCGGCGTGGATTCTTCGGTCGCCGCAGTGCTGATCCATGAGGCGATCGGCGACCAGTTGACGTGTATTTTTGTCGATCATGGCTTGTTGCGGATGAACGAAGCGGATGAGGTGCTGGAGACGTTCCGCGATCGCTTCAACATCAAGCTGGTGCATCGCGATGCGTCCGATTTGTTTTTGGGTCAGTTGGAAGGCGTTACCGACCCGGAACTGAAGCGCAAGACCATCGGCCGGTTGTTTATCGAGGTGTTCGAGGAAGAGGCTGCGAAGATCGGTGGCGCCGACTTCCTGGCCCAGGGCACGTTGTATCCGGATGTGATCGAGAGCGTCAGTTTTACCGGCGGTCCATCCGTTACGATTAAGTCACATCACAACGTCGGTGGCCTGCCGGAGCGGATGCGGATGCAGCTTGTGGAGCCGTTACGCGAACTGTTCAAGGATGAGGTGCGCAAGCTGGGGCGCGAACTCGGTATCCCGGAAACGATTGTCGGGCGGCATCCGTTTCCCGGGCCGGGCCTGTCGATCCGCATTCCAGGGCCGATTTCGCGCGAGAAAGCCGATATCCTGCGCAAGGTGGACGCGATCTATCTGGAGGAAATCCGTTCGGCGGGGCTGTACGATGCGATCTGGCAGGCGTTCGCGGTGCTGCTGCCGGTGCGCACGGTCGGCGTGATGGGCGATGCACGCACGTACGATATGGCGTGCGCGCTGCGGGCGGTTACGAGCACGGACGGGATGACGGCCGATGTATATCCGTTCGAGATGTCGTTTCTGACGCGGGTCGCCGGGCGGATCGTCAATGAGGTCCGTGGGGTGAATAGGGTGACCTACGATATCACCAGCAAGCCGCCAGGAACGATCGAGTGGGAGTGACTTGGGGTCTGCCGAAAAGGTTCGGAGACTATCGCTAACTCGTCCATAAGATATTGAAAAAAGGTAACTGCCCCGGGTAGGTCGCCTGAATCCAGCCTGTGGGCCAGTTTGTACCGCAAAAAAATCCTCGAAGCCGCGCAAACTCGACCACAGACCTGATTCCCGGAGACTACCCGGGCACGCCAGAGGGGTGCCCGGGCAGTTACTAATTTTCTTTATTTAGACGTCGGGCGCGCCGCCCGCGTGCCACCTGAGGCCAAAGACCCGTCGGTTTCCTTGCCGGTTACGTCATACTCGCGAACCGACACGTCGGCCATCGCGGCGCGAAGGACATCCGCCACACCTTCCCGCAACATCGTCTGACGCAGGCTTTCGCGCATCAGGCTAAAGCCCCGACTCGCCTGACGGCGCCGCTCCTCTACCTTCAACACGAACCAGGCGCCGACGCTGCGCACGGGAAACTGGGAGAACTGGCCCGCCTGCATCGAGAACACGACGGCGCCGACCTCGGGGGTCAATCCATCCAGCGAGACGAATCCGGCGTCGCCGCCTGCGGGCGCGGTGGTATCCTTGCTGGACCGTTTGGCGAGGGTGGCGAAATCCCCGCCCGCGCGCAGTTCAACGATGATGTCCGTCGCCGCCTGCTCGGTCGGGGTCATAATGACCCGGACATGCACCTCCTCGGGGCCGGGTTTGCCAGCAAAGTCCTGATTGTAGCGCGTTAGCAGTACCGACTCGGTGATCGAGCGGGAAATCTCCTGCTCCAACAGGGCGTTGGCCATAATCCGGCCGGCCGTCGCCTTGATCCTGCGGCGCACCACCGGATCTTCGTCCAAAGCCTGGCGCTGCGCCCGGATCACCAGCGCCTGCTGGCCGATGAGCTGTGCCAGGATGCTGGGAAACAGGTCGGTAAAGGGCAGGCCACGCACAGTCGCGGGCAGTTCGGAGATCGCATCGCCGACATCGCCTAATGTGACGGCCCTGCCATCGACCTCCGCCACCACCGTGTTAGCACTTTTGGCCTGCGCCCCGCCGACATTGTAGCTGGGGGTCTGGGTGTCGAAGATCGGCCGCTTCAGATCGCCCGGAGCGAACGGGGACGCGTCGGGCGCCTGCGGAGTTTGTACCTGCGCCTGCGTCGTGCCGGCCGTGAGGAGAGTCCATACCAGGGTTATCCGCGCCATCAGGCGCCATCGGTTTCGCGAAGACATGCATATCCGTTCGGAGGTTTTAACGTTGACCGGGCGATAGCACAGTCGGAACCGCCGATGCGACATCGCTGTTATATCGGGGAAATCGGGGGAGCAGGCTTGGCTGGCCGTTCCTGAGTTCCTGCGGTCATCGTTCCCTGGAATGGCGCACCTGCGGTGTTGGCTGAGAAGGATTTGCACCACAAAGCCACGAAGGCACGAAGTTTCCAATGAAATCGCCAGGTTTGGCGCTGCTTTTCCACACGCTGGTAACGAGGTTTTGGCCCCAGCGGCCTGGTCCGGAGATGGCTGCCTCGATTATTGGCGTCCTCCTGCGATCTCGTGCAACAGCGCGTCCACGAAGCCTTGCATGGTTCGGGTGCGCGCTTCGGCCAACTCCTGGCCGGATTTGGTCTGGAAGTTTCCGGCGATTTTGAACAGTTTCGCGCCAAAGTGGTCTAACGCGAAGCTGCGGTCGTCCAGGTCTCGGTTGGATGCCGGCGGGTCCTCGGGGTTGTACAGTTTGGACCCCATGCGTCCCGCAACATAGAAGCACCGAGCGATACCGATGGCGCCAATGGCGTCCAGCCGATCGGCGTCCTGGAGGATGCGGGCTTCGATGGTCTCGGGGGGGATGTCGGCGGAAAAGCTGTGCGCTTCTATCGCGTGCGCGGTTTGGTCGATTTCCGCTGCGTCCCATCCGAGTGCCGCAAGGACCGATCTGGCCCTGGCGGCGGCCAATCGGGACGCTTGCGAGCGTAGCGGCGAATCTTTCTCCACCGCCACGCAGTCGTGCAGAATCACCGCCGCAACAAGGACCGCTCGGTTGCAGCCCGCTTCCCGATCGGCGATGGTGGCCGCGTTGCTCCATACGCGCAGCAGGTGCGACCGGTCATGCGATCCATCGGTGCCGGGCTGCCCCAGGGCGGCCAGCAATTGTCCCGCGAGGGGCGCGTGGCCGCCGAAAATAGTCGCGATTGTGTCCATCTGAATCCCCGAGCGAGCCTATCCGGACGCAGCATGCCGAACCGCCGCCCATTTGGCGAGTTCGATCTGCGGCTTGGACAGGTGCCGGGTGTTCTGGAATGGTGGTCTGAACAGCACGAGGGATGAATGACATGAGCGACTTCGAATTGGTCTGGGATTCGCGTTGCGGCGTGGCGGAATCTCCGGTTTGGGACGCGGCGGCACGGCGGCTGTTGTTCTGTGACATCAACGGCAAGCGGATCAACGCCTTGTCGGTCGATACCGGGGCGCGCGAAAGCTGGGACTTCCCCGAGGTGGTTGGCAGCTTCGGGCTGTGTCGTTCGGGACGCCTTGTCGTGGCCCAGCGCCATCATGTGGTGCTGTTCGATCCCCGGACGGGCATTTTGACCGATCTGACGCCGAAGATAGCCGAACCGCCGACCAATCGGTTGAACGACGGCAAGGTGGGGCCGGATGGAGCGTTTTGGGTCGGCGGTATGGACGAGAATTCCCCGCGCCAGAAGATTGCCGGGCTGTACCGGGTGACGGCGGACGGCCGGATCACCAAGGAAGCGGACGGCTACGCGGTGTCGAATGGTCTGGCGTGGTCCCCCGATGGGCGTACCATGTATCACTCCGATTCCACGGCGGGGACGATCGAAGCCTGGGATTTCGACCCGGCGACGGGTGGCCGCTCCGGGCACCGCATTCTGGCCACCCTGACCAATGCGGACGGCCGCCCCGATGGTGCCGCGACCGACACCGACGGCAATTACTGGTCCGCCGGCCCGTCGGCGGGCTGCATCAATTGCTTCAGCCCGACCGGCATTTTGTTGCGTAAGTGGGATTTTCCGGTGCCCGGCCCGACGATGCCGTGCTTCGCAGGTGGGGCGATCTATGTGACCTCGCTGCGTGAGGGAAAGTCAGCCGATACTCTGGCCGCGTTCCCGGCGCTGGGTGGCCTGTTCCGTGCGGTGGCGCCTGCGGCTGGTGCTCCGGTTGGCCTGTTCGCGGATTAGGCGCCATCCAAATAATATTGCTTCAGGTTGGTGTCGTTGTAGTTCTGTCATATCCTGGCTTGTCCGGGGCACCTGTTCCGCACCGTACTGCGATCAGCCGTTCTAAATTTGGTTTTGAGCCTCATCCTTGCTTTTTTTGATCGGATGAATTTCAGGCGCGGACTGCGCCACCGATCCTGGTGAGTTGCCAATGTCATACTACAGCGCCAATCGAGGGCCGGTTTCATTTTCGGGATTTCCACCGAGGCCGATCCACGATTGAAGCCTCCCGTGTCGCTTCCAACCCGCCTTATCGCCGTGCTCCGCCGTTGCAGCCAGTCCTTACCGGACGGCTGGACGGGCCAGAACATGTCCTTTGGCCACCCTCAACCTGCTGGCTTTCGCCTGTCACACCCTCTGCGATCTCGCGGACAAGCGATGGAAGGCGGCGCGGCGCGAACTGGTGGTCCGGCAGGGGTTCTTCCATACCCTGGTGGTGCTGACCGCGTATCTGGTGTTCCCGTCATGGGACAACCTGCTCGACACAATGGCTTTCACCAGGCCACCGCCACTGGCGCCATAGTGCGAAAAAGGCTCAACGCAGAGGGAGGCGTGCGTCAGGTCATATTTGGAACCGCTGGACCGTGGCGGGTTTCCTTGACCTTACGGAAGCCGCCGTGTTACCCGCTGGCCAGTAAAAATTCTGGCTGGTTCCGATGGGTCCGGCTTTCCGGAGGAACAAAATGTCTCATCTGACCCGCCGTCGCGTCATCCAAGCCACGGGGATCGCGTCCGCCGCCCTGCTCTCGCCGGTTCGCGCGAAAGCCCAGGGCAAGAAGTCACTCAAAATCGGCGTTATGACCGACATGTCCGGTCCCTATGCCGAAGCAACCGGCCTGGGCGACGTGCTGGCAACGCGCTTCGCGATTGAGGATTTCGTCAAACGGCATCCCGACATTGGTGTGGAAATGACATCCGCCGATATGTTGCTGAAGCCGGACGTCGGCGCGAGCATCGCTCGCACCTGGTACGATCAGGAAGGCGTCGATGCGATCTTCGATATTCCGCAATCGGCAGTAGCTCTCGCAGTCGGATCGATTGCCAAAGAAAAAGACAAGCTGGTGGTCTTCACCAGTGCCGGGGTGGCCGACCTCAGCGGCAAATACTGTAGTCCGAATCACATCCACTGGACGTTCGACCTGTGGGCGAATGCCAATGGGACTGTGGCGGGATTGATGGCTGATAACGCCGATACCTGGTTCTTCATCCTTCCCGACTATATCTCGGGTCACGCCATGGCGAACGACGCGGCGGACGCGATCGGCCGGCTGGGCGGCCGCGAGCTTGGCCGTTCGACCTACGCCTTTCCCGGAACCACCGATTTCGCCAGCCAGTTGCTTAAGGCGAAGGCAAGCGGCGCGAAGGTGATTTGCCTTTGCAATGCCGGCGACGACACCGCGAACTGCATCAAGCAGGCGCATGAGTTCGGCATCCCGCAATCCGGCGTGCGCCTCGCCGGGCTGGTGATGCAGGATTACATCATCAAATCCATCGGACTGGACACTGCGCAAGGCCTTGTCGGCGTCATGCCGTGGTGCTGGAACATGAACGCCGCCGCCAAGGTCTTCGCCGACCGGTTCAGTCCGCTGTATCACGATGCCAAGCCGAACTTTTACCACGCCGGCATCTACTCGGCGGTGACGCACTATCTCAACGCCGCCGCAGAGCTGGGCGTGGATAAGGCGAAGGCCAGCGGCCGGGCGGTGGCGGAGCAGATGAAGGCAATGCCGGTGACCGACGACTTCTATCAGGGCCATATCCGTGCCGACGGCAAGTTCGTCCACAACATGTACGTCTGGCAGACCAAGACGCTGGCGGAATCCACCGGCCCCTGGGATTTCTTCAAGCTGCTGCACACCATTCCAGCAGATCGGGCTTTCCGGCCTGTAGGGGAAAGCGGCTGTTCCCTGGTCAAAGCCTAGACCATTTCAGACTGACTATTTCAGACTGACTATTTCAGACCGGCTATTTCAGAACCGGCCGGAATTGCATCCGGCACCCTTTCGTCATGGCCTCGGGAACAAGCGGGACCATGACGAACAGGGGCCGGTGCTTCGCACGACGCGATGTTACGGTTTTTCCTAAAAATAGCCCCTCTCCTGTCGCTTTCCGTTCACCCGAGTGCCCTGCACGATCTCCGGGGCAGCAATTTTGCACTGCCGCCCCTGCGATCACAGGTTTCACACGTCCATCAGGGAATCCACGACGTTTCCTGTAACGTATTGCCCCGGACGGACATCGGAGCGGCGGTTGCCGGGCGGGGCATCGCCGCACCGGGCGGGGTCCGCTTCGTCAACATCCGGGCCACCTTGCGGATGTCATCCACCTTATCGAGCGACTCCAGCAGCTCGAACAGGGGCAGAAGGTCCTGCTTCGGCAGCGCCCGGCGGCCGCAATCCTGGAATTTCTCCCACAGCTCCTCGCTGGACATCGGGTTCGTGCCGCCGCGACCGATCAGCCCGTCCACCCGGCGCGCCAGCACCCGGCCGTCCCGCAGGGTCACGCGCACCTCGGCGCCGAATTGTTCCGCGGAATCGCTCGCCATATCGGGGTGCGGCCGCGCCGTCGTCCTGGCCATGATCTCCCGGACCGCCGGGTCCAGGTGCGCATCGCCCTCGAAATGCTTCAGCCGGACGGCACCATCCAGCAGGGCGCGGGCGACGGCATACTGCACCGAGAACTTCGCCGCCAAGGGCGTCCGCGGGTCCGGATTGTCGGTATGGGGCAGCCGGCGCATGTGCGGCATGATCTCGATCCGCTCCACATCCGGCGCCGCGACACCTTCCTCCTGGCGCAGCGCCAGCATCATCGAGATCGCCGGGTGCGTGCTGCCGCAGCAGGGGAACTGCTTCAGCCCCATCGTCGGGCTGGTCACCTCCAGGGGATTGGCCCAGTTCTCGAACATCAACTCGGCCGCGTAGTTGCCGGGGCCGTTGAAGGCGTTCAGGAAGCCTTGCTCGTGTTCCAGCGCCGCCGGATTAGAATCGTACCCGGCTTCGGCCAGCAGTGCCGCCAGCAGCCCGTTGCGGGCGCACTGGCCGACATGCAGCGGCTTGACCATGGTGCCGAAATTGGCCTTTACGCCGGAGGCGAAAGACGCAGCGATTCCCAGCGCCACCGCCAGCTTCGCCTCATCCAGCCCGATCATGTGGCCAACCGCGGCGGCGGCGCCGAATACGCCCAAAGTCGCGGTCGGGTGCCAGCCTTTGTCGTAGTGGTGGAAATTCACCGCCCGGGCCAGCCGGATCTCGGTCTCGATCCCCACGGTGTAGGATTGAATAAGCTGCGCGCCGGACAGGCCACGCTCCTCCGCCACGGCCATCAGCGGCGCCACCAGGGGTACCGACTGATGCCCGCCCATCGGCTGGCTGAAATCGTCGTAGTCCAGCGCATGGGACGCGGTGCCGTTCACAAACGCCGCGTCCAGTGCCGAGGTCTTGCGGCTGGTGCCGAACAGAGTGCATTGGCCCGGCGCTTCCGCGATGCCCGGCGTGCGCAGCAGGTTGGTCGTGCATGCCTCCACCGAACCCGCCAGCGCCACGCCAAGCGCGTCGATGATGCCGGTGCGCGCCACGACGGCTGCTTCGGCGGTCATGTGCGCCGGCCCAAAGGCCCGAACCCGCTCCGCCAGCCGCTGGATAAGCGTCTGGCCTTCCCCGGTGGTGCTCATGCGCTTAGCTCTTCCGGGGCGACATCCCGGCTGTTCGATTGCAATTGTGCCGCCGTCCGCCCGGCGATGCGGCCGAACGTGGCGCCGGAGACCAGGCCGCTGCCCGCCGCGTAGTTGTCGTAGAACAGCCCGCCGATCATTTCGCCGCATGCCAGCAATCCGGGAATCGGCCGCCAGTCGGTGCCGATCACCCGAGCATGCTCGTCCACCTTAAGGCCGCCGAATGTGAAGGTGATGCCGCCCGTCGCACTGTAGGCGTAATATGGCGGCTTTTCCAGTTTGGTCGCCCAGTTGGTCTTCTCCAGCGCCAGCCCGCTGGTGGTCAGCCCATCCTTCTGGGACGGATCGAATCCATCCGAGGCATGCCGTGCGGCGGCGTTGTAGTCCAGCAGCGTCTTCAGCGCCTGCGGCTTGTCGTCGATGTCGAGTTGCGCCACGAGGTCCTCCAGCGTTTCGGCGACGATCGGCTCGCTGGTCGAATAGCGCGGTTCCAGCAGGTGCACGACCTGGGAGTCGAAAATCTGATACGCCTTGGCGCCGGGTTCGGCGAGAATGGCACGGCCGTACTTGGCATAGGTGAACATCGCGCCGTCCTCGCCCTCGTCCACGAAGCGGCGGCCACGGCGATTGATCATGACACCGTACAGATAGCTTAACCGATTGCTGCGGTCGGTCAGCTCGCGCGGCGCGAAGTTGCCCCAGTCCGCCGAGATCGGGGTTGCGTGACAGCCGCTCCACTGGCCCCAGGGCATGGCGCCGATGGCCAGCGCCATGCGAAGGCCGTCGCCCTGGTTATGCGGCGTGCCACGTACTTTCGCCGCACCCACCAGCGGGCCGATGTGCTGCGTCCGCATCTGCACATTGGCCTCGAACCCGCCGCAACCCAGGATCACGGCACGGCCGGCAATCTCGGAAATCCCGTCATCGTCGCGGACCCGCACGCCGCTGGCATGGCCGCGATCGTCCTGTAGAATGCCGATCGCGCTGGCGCCGTAGCGCACCTCTATCCCCATCCGTTCGGCAGTCGCGAACCAGCTTCTGGACAGGCCGACACCCTCATGTTCGGCGCGCACCACCAGGCCGCGCGCCCAGACGATGCGATTCTCCTTGCGCACCCCGGTCAGCGTGATCGCCGGCTCCATGGCCACCCGGCCGACGCGGTTCATCCAGAATACCGTGTCTTTCGAATTGTCCACCAGCACGCGCGACAGCACCGGATCGGTCTGACCGGACGTGACGCGCATCAGGTCGCCGTGGAAATCTTCCCGCGTATAGGGCTGGATGCCGTCGTAGAAATCCTCGTATTCGTCCTCGACCCCCGGCAGCAGGGGGCCGATCTCACGCGGGTCGTCGAACGCGAAGCGCAACACGCCACCGCTCCAATGCGTGTTGCCGCCGCGCATCTCACGCGGGGCCTTCTCCAGCACCAGCACCCGTTCGGCACCGTTTTCCTTGGCAGACACGGCGGCAGCCAGGGCGGCGTTGCCGGCGCCGACGACGATCACGTCATAGGTGTTCATGGGATATTCTCCAAAATTGGGGATTGACGAGGATAGTCAGAGGCCGGATTCCGTTTTGGCGAGGCGGCCGTATCATCCACCAGACGGCAGTCATCGGCGGCGAAGGTCAGTGTAACCGGGCTGCCCGGCGGCAGTTCCAGGCGGGAGAAGGCGCGAATATGGGCACCGCCGGCCGCCACGACGTACTCGATGTGCGGCCCCAGGTACATCGCGCCCAGCACGGACCCGGTGAGCCGGTTCAAGGTGGAGTTCTGTTCCACAACCGAACCTGCATCCAGCCGGATCGCTTCCGGCCGGAGCAAAGCCACCCGGGGTTCCGTCCCGCCCGCATCGGAAAGCGGATCCACCTGGATCGGCGTGCCGTCCGCCAGATGCCATTGCCGTTCGGCCCGGCGCACCTCCAGGAAGTTGGCGCTGCCGATAAAATCGGCGACGAAGCGGTTTACCGGACGATGATACAGCTCCCGCGGCGTCCCCTGCTGCACCACCCGGCCCGCTTCCATCACGATCACCCGGTCGGACATCGAAAGCGCCTCGGTCTGGTCGTGCGTCACATACAGGGCCGGCACCTTCAGCTCCCGCTGGATACGGCTGATTTCCAGCCGGGTGCGGTCGCGCAAACGCGCATCGAGGTTGGACAGCGGTTCGTCGAACAGCAGCACCTGCGGGCGGGCCGCGATGGCGCGGGCGAGTGCCACCCGCTGCTGCTGCCCGCCGGACAGTTCGGACGGCCGCCGTTCGGCAAGGTGCGTCATGCCCACGATGTCCAGCGCCCAGCCGACCGCCGAACCCGTGTTGCGCTCGCCCTTCACCGTCAGCGGGAACGCCACGTTCTGCGCCACCGTCAGATGCGGCCAGATCGCGTAGGACTGGAACACCATGCCAAGATCGCGCTTGTGCGGCGCCACGAACACGCCCTCCCGCGCATCCGACACCACACGGCCGTTGATGGCGATCAGCCCGCCGTTCGGCGTATCCAGCCCGGCGATGCACCGCAGCGTTGTCGTTTTGCCGCAGCCGCTGGGGCCCAGCAGGGTGACGAACTCCCCATCCGCCACATCGAACGAAATCGTGTCGATGACGGTCGTAGCGCCATACGTCTTGACCAGGCCGCGAACGGTGATGCCCATCATTGTGCCCTTTCAGTTATCGCTTGTGTGCGCCGGCAATTATCGCTGCCGCGCCCCGGGCATCGCCCAGAGCAGCAGCGACATGACAGCCAGCATCAGAATCATCGCCAGGATCGACAGAGCGCTGGCCAGCCCCCAGTTCGCCTGCTCGAAAAACGCCCAGATCGAAACCGACAGCACCGAGGTCGATGCCGTGAAGATCAGGATGGTCGCCGATATTTCGCGGAAAAATGCCATGAACAGCAGGAAGTAACCGCTTTGCAGCGATGGCAGGCTCAGCGGCAGGACGATGCGCCACACGCCCGATTGCCGGCTGGCGCCCGCGGTCCAGGCGGCTTCCTCCAGGCTGCGGTCCAGTTGGACGAATCGCGCGCCCGCCGTTTCGGTCGCATAGGGCAGAAAGCGCGTGACATAAGCCAGCACGATCAGCGTCAACGTCCCGTAAAGGGGCACCGGCAGGTAGGCGTAAGCCCACAGCAGGCCGAGGCCGAGCACGACGCCCGGCACGCCGAACGGCAGCATGACAAGCATGTCCAGCACCCGATAGCCCGTCGGCTGCAGCCGCACCGTGAAATAACTGCATGCCGCCCCAAGCAGCACGCCGATCAGGGCGCCGCCGCCGGACACCAGCATTGTATTCAGGATTGCCTGCTGCGTTGCCTCGGAGTTCCAGACATAGACGTAATTGCGCCATGTGAACGCGGCATCGAACGGGTTCGCCGTGAAGAACTTGATCAAGGACGTGTAAAGCAGAATGAGACTTGGCAGCACCAGCCCCATGGCAATGTAAACGCCGCAGAACAGGTTTGCCGGCCAGCGCCAGGCCCCCAGCGGAATGGGGGTGATCCGTCCGGCCTTGCCGGTGGTGACGACTGCCCGGCCGCCGCGTGCGAGTCGCCGCTGCAGCAGAATCGCCGCTGCCGTGATGGCTGCCAAGGTCAGTCCGATGGCGGCGGCCAGGCCATAGGCGGTGGGCGGGAAACGGCACAACAGGTATATTTGCGTCGCCAACACGGTAACCCGGCCGGGGACGCCGATCAGCACCGGGATACCGAATTGCTCCAGCGCCATCACCAGGCTCAACAGGGCACTGGACGCCAGGGCGTAGGACAGCATCGGCAAGGTGACGCGGCGCAGCATCGTCAACGGCGATGCCCCCGCCGTCCGCGCCGCCTCCTCATAGCTCGGGTCCATGCCCATGATCGGACCGCGCATGGTCAGATACGCGAACGGCACCTGATGCAGCACCATCACGAAGACGATGCCCGTGACGCCATAGATATCGACCGACACCGACTCGATGCCCATCCCGTCGCGCAGAACATCGTTGATCAGCCCGCCGGGGGAGCCGATGACGATCCATGCCATCGCCAGGATGAACGAGGGGAAATAGAAGCTTAGCCCCAACATTGCCGTCATCGCGGCGGACCAGCGGAAATCCGTCCGGTGGATGATCAGCGCCAGGGCAGTGCCGATCACCATCGCAAACGCCGTCGTCAGCCCCGCGACCTCCAGTGTCGTCAGCAAGGTCTCGACAACGCCGGGGGAGGCCAGATTGGCCCAGTTCGCCCATGTCCAGTGCCCCGGGAGACCCGGCGCCGAGTCCCGCAGGCTGCCCAGCACCAGCGCTACCACCGGGATCGACGCCAGCAGCGCGACGACTGTGAACACGGCTGCGTAGATCACGCCCAGCACGCCAAAGCCCT
Source organism: Rhodopila sp. (assembly GCA_025355085.1). Classification (GTDB taxonomy): domain Bacteria; phylum Pseudomonadota; class Alphaproteobacteria; order Acetobacterales; family Acetobacteraceae; genus Rhodopila. The sequence goes on along the minus strand of JANXLQ010000438.1, from coordinate 2,959 downwards.
CGCCACGCGGCAGGGCCACCGCCGACGGCAACCGGGCCACCGCTCGCAGCAACCGGGCCGGGGATGCAAGGGACGCCAGCCCTGATCCGGTCCGGCGGAAATTCAGTTGACGCATCGGGATCAGCGGATACCGAAGGTCTGGCGCCAGACCTCGATGGTCTTGTTCCGCTCAGGCCCCGATCCGATGGTCAGCGAGTCCACCGCATTGGACAGCGCGGCGGTCGGCGGCAGGAATTTCAGTGGCGGCACGCCGGGGCGGGTGACGGGCAGCCCGCCCTGTTCCTGCAACACCGCCTGGCCGGCCGCGCTCAGCAGCCAATCGACGAACACCTTGCCGGCGTTCGGGTGCGGCGCCTTGGCGCTGACCATGACATACCCGTCGTTGGTCGCCGTGCCGGATTTCGGATAGACGAAGCCGATCGGCGCGCCGTCCTCCAGACCGGGCTCGACCGGTAAGTCGGCAAGCGTGCCGACCAGCGCGTCGCCGCGCAGCACCGCCTGGAACACCCCGGCCGATCCCTCGAAGAACCGCACGTCGTTCGCCTTTAGCTTCTGCGCGGCGTCCGGGATGCCGTTCTTCGCCCACAGCGCGACCAGCCCCTGCACGGCAATCGACCGCCAGGGCGGGTCCATGGCGACCTTGCCCTTCCATTTGGGGTCCCATAGGTCGGACCACTCCGTGGGTGCATCCACCGGCTTCACCCGCTGCTTGTTCCAGATGATCACGTTGCGCGAGGTATGCACGGCGAACATCGTGTTGCCGTGGTTTACCGAGGGCGGGTACGCGGCCAGCTCCGGCGGCGCCCACTCCGCTGCCCAGCCATTTTTGTCCACGCCCGCGAACAACGCATCGTCCGGAAAAGTGAGCATAACATCGGCCAGATTACGGCCGGCATTGAACTCGGTCGAAAAACGCTCGATCAGCGGCGCGCTGCCCAGCCGCATCTGTTCGGTTCGAATGCCGGGGTTGGCCGTGTGGAACGCGGCCAGCAACTGTTCGATCCCCTGCGGCCGCAGGTTGTGATATAAACTGATAATGCCTTCCTTGCGCGCGGCGGCCTGCACGGCCGGCCAATCCTCGGCCGCCATCTCGCGGAGCGGCCCGGTTTCAGCCTTTGCGCGAAGCGGCAATACGCCCCCCAGCGCGGCGAGGGTCGCGAACTGCGTCATCGCCGTCCGGCGCGAAAGGCCCCGCACGATCGGCGTAGAGCATAAAGTTCCCGTCTGCTGGTTGCAGTCCGTCTGCTGGATGCGGGTCATAGCTTGGTTCCTCGTCATCGTTGTCCGCCCGGCTTCGCAATGCTTTTTTGTGATCGTCAACGTCCGCCGGCGGGTTGTTCAGCCGCATAGTTGGTACCGGCCTCGGTGTTAGCGGCCATGCTGGCCAGCCGCAGGTCGTAGCCTCGCCGCACATGGCGCCGGGCCAGTGCCTCGGCTTCGGCCTCGTCGCGGCGAACGATGGCCGCCACGATCGCCTGGTGTTCGGCCAAAGCCTCGGGGATCCGTCCCGCCACCGCAAAGGTGGTCGGCCCAAGTAAAGCGACGGAATCGTGCAAACCCCGCAAACTTGTCAGCAGGAATCGGTTGTGCGCCGCACGATAGATATGTTCGTGAAAGATCGTATTGACCCGCGCATGCGCCAGAGGATCGTCCGGAAGTTGCCGCTGCTGGTCCAGCACGGCCTGGAGGATGCGGATTTCGGTCGCGTCCGCCCCTCGGGCGGCAAGAGCGGCAGCCGTGCCCTCCAGGGATTCGCGCACGTCGTACAGCTCCGCCATCGCGCGCAGATCGTGCCGCGCGACCGACAGTCCGCCGCCCGGGGCGTGGTGTAGCATCCCTTCCGATTGCAGGCGCCGCAGAGCCTCACGGACCGGGGTGCGGCTGACTTTCAGCCATGCCGACATATCCAGTTCCGGCACGCGTTGTCCGGGGCCGAGCCTGCCGTCCTGAATGGCATCGCGGATCGCGCGGTATGCCTGTTCGGCAAGCCCGCCGAAGTTGCGCGGTGCGGGTGGGCCTTGCTGGTCAACGCCTGGCGGCGAGACGGCGGCGATCGCGCTGCTGGTTAAAATATCGGCCTCCCCGGGGGCGTGGCGGCCCCCCTCTTTCCGGTTTGTATAACCGTGCATACAAGGATATACAAGCTGACTAAAGGTTTGGGGAACAAGACCGATGCCGCAACGCAGTCCAGGCACCACGTTCATGCGGAACAGCAGGTCGAACGCTCCCGCCATGGTAGCCATGTCCGGGGTCATGATGGCCAGGGTTGCCATGACTGGGGTTGCCATGACTGGGGTTGCCATAACTGGGGTCGTGATGGCCGGAGTCGTGATGATTGGGGTCGTGATGATTGGGGTCGTGATGACTGGAGTCGCGGCATGACCGGGGACGTTGCTTCGGACACGCTGACGCGCGCCTTTACCGATCTGCTGTCCGCCTGGCCGGCCAATGACGCGGCGCTGGAGGCGCGATGCCGCCTGCTGCTGCTTGACGGTCTGGCCGTGGCAGTCGCCGGCGCCGGTGAGCCGGGTCCCACCCTGCTGGCCGAACTGGCCCGGCGCGATGGGACGAACGGCCCGGCTAAAGTGATCGGCAAAGGGTTCTCGACATCGGTTGTTCAGGCGGCCCGGATCAACGGCATGGCAATGCACGTCCTGGATTTCGAGCCGATGTGGAATCCGCCGAACCATGCTCTGTCGCCATTGCTGCCGGCCCTGCTGGCCCTGGCCGAAATGCGCGAGCAAGAAGGCGCCGGCCCGCAAGGACAGGCGGTACTGCGTGCGGTTGCCAAAGGCGTGGAGGCGCAGGGACGGCTGCGGTTGTCATCCGGGCAGATCGAACCGGCGAAGCTAACGCTGCATCCGCCGGGCGCCGTCGGCCCGCTGGCGGCGGCATTGGCCTGCGGCGACCTGCTGGGTTTGTCCGGGGATCGGCTGGCGGCTGCGGCCGGCATTGCCGC